>CAZDDH010000003.1:0-108504 GCA_964504165.1 uncultured Rickettsiales bacterium
ACCCGGGGGCGCCAGAGCGCTGCAACGGCGAGGACGATGACTGCGACGGGGAGCTGGGCGAGATCGAGGTGGATGCGGACGGCGACGGCTACCTGGCCTGCGACGGCGGGACGAATGACGTGGACTGCGACGACACGAACGCCGACGTCTATCCGGGGGCTCCGGAGTTGTGCAACGGCCTGGACGACGACTGCGACGGTCAGGCCGCCGGCGACGAGACCGACGACGACGGGGACGGCTACGCCGAGTGCGACGGCGACTGCGATGACCTGGATGCGGACATCCACCCCAACGCCTTCGAAGAGGCGGACGGCATCGACAACGATTGCGACGGTGTCGTGGACGAGGTCCCCTGCCAGCTGGAGTTCGACGGCACGGACGACCTGGCCCTGGTCCCGGCCGCCGACACGCCCGTGCTGGACGGGCCGCTGACCCTGGAGGCCTGGGTGCGGGTGGATGGCAGCGCGCCGGTGTGGCACTCGCTGATCGTCGGCCGCTGGGGCAACAGCACCGACGCCACCTGCGGCGTACGGCTGTTCCACGACACGGTCAGCGGAGCGTTTGGTTTTACCGTCTCTCCGGACGGCTCCGTCGAGGAGTCCATCGTCGGCGCCACGGCGGCCACCCCGGGTACCTGGCACCATGTGGCCGCGGCCTACAGCGGCACGCAGCTGGTGCTGTGGCTGGACGGCAACCTGGACGCCCAGGCGTACTACAGTGACGGCGTGCTGGACAACGGCCTGGGGCTCACCCTCGGCGACTACAACCCGGCATGGATCCAGGGGAGTTACGACTTCCAGCTCACCGGGAGTGTGGCGGCCGTGCGGGTCAGCACCGACGCCATCTACGCCGGCCCGACCATCACCCCCTCGCTCCCCTTCGCGCCCCACCAGGACGCGGCGCTCGTGCTGTACCTGGACGAGGGCCAGGATCAGTGGCTCTACGACGCGCTGACCAACCAACCCGTAGGCACCCTGGGCCTGACCGACACAGCGGACGCGGATGATCCGGCCTGGGTCTGCGCGCCGGAGTTCTAGCCCGCAACTGGGCTTCCTTCACCGCGAATCGTGCGCTAGGTTCCCAACATGCGTTGGCTACACCTGATATGCGCAGGTCTGTTCCCCGCAACGGTGGCCCTTTCCACGGGCTGTGGTGGCGGGGGTGTGCAGAAGTTCGATTTTGACGGGGATGGCTTCGAGGACGCGCAGGACTGCGACTCGGAGGACGCCACCATCTACCCGGGGGCCATCGACGAGTACGGCGATGGCATCGACCAGGACTGCGACGAGTGCCCCACCGGCGATGGGGACGGCATCGACCGGGACTGCGACGGCTTCCCGGCCAACGCGTCGGAGCAGCTCAAGCCACACTACGACTGCAACGACAGCGATCCGCTGATCCACCCCGACGCCACCGACATCCCCAACGACCTCGTCGATCAGGACTGCGACGGCTTCGACGCCGTCGACGTAGACGAGGACGGCTTCCTCGAGGAGGACGACTGCGACGACGAAAACGCAGACATCTTTCCGGGGGCCGACGATCCCTGCGACGAATACGACCTGGACAGCAACTGCGACGGCGCCGACGGCACCGATGCCGACGGCGACGGGGTGGCGGTGGATTGCGGCGACATGGACTGCGACGACGATGATCCGCTCAACTACCCGGGCAACGTCGAGGCCTGCGACGGCCAGGACAACGACTGTGATGACGAGGTGGACGAGGGCACGGCGGACGACCTGGACGGGGACGGCTTCAACGTGTGCCAGGGGGCGGACTGCGACGACTTCGACCCCCTGGTATACCCCGGGGCCTACGAGCGCTGTGACGGCAAGGACAGCGACTGCGACGGGGACCTGCCCGCGGACGAGGCGGACGACGACGGAGACGGTGCCTTTGTCTGTTCGGGGGACTGCGAGGACAGCAACGCGCTGATCCACCCCGCGGCGCTGGACATCTGCGGCGACGAGCTGGACAACGACTGCAGCGGGGTGGCCGACGACGACTGCCTGGACTGTGACTGGCTCGTGCCGACGGACCTGGGCACCATCGGTGATGCCATCGGGACCAGCACGCCGGGGACCGTGATCTGCGTCGAGCCGGGGACCTACACCGAGACCCTCGTTTTTCCGTACCACTCCATCCATCTGGCCGGGATCGCCGGCCGGGATTCCACCGTCATCGACGGGGATTGCCTGGGCGACGATCCGGTGTTGACCATCCCGGCCCAGAATGACGGGACGATCGTCGAGGGGCTGACGATCACCAACGGCTGCGCTCATAGCGGGGGTGGCATCTTCCAGGAGTACTCGTCCCCGACGCTGCGCAACCTGCGCGTCACTGGCAACTCCGCCGTCTACGCCGGGGGTGGCATCTACATGTTCAGCTCGGGGGCCGAGCTGACGGACCTGATCGTGGAGGGGAACGAGGTCACCTACATGTATTCGAACGGAGGCGGGCTCAGCGTCGAGAACGGGACGCCGACGGTCTCCCACGTGACCTTCCGGGGCAACCACGCGGCGTTCCGCGGCGGGGGTGTGGGCATGATGGGGACGGGGGAGGAGGCGGTCTTCCGGTCGGTGATCTTCGATGGGAACAGTGCCACCGGCTACGGCGGCGGGCTGAGCGTGGTGTACATGGACGTGAACATGGTCGGCGGCCTGTTCATCGACAACGAGAGCGACCATGGGGGCGGGATGGCCCTGGACTGGAACGAGCAAATCGGCGCCCCCGAGCTGGACAACGTGTTGGTGCTGGGCAACCGGGCCGCGGAAGGTGGCGGCGTGTATCTGTTCGGCTGCGACGCCCAGCTGAGCCACTTCACGGTGGCGGGCAACGAGGCGATCCATGGCGGGGGCATGCAGATGACGATGGGGTCGTCGCCAACCCTGGACGGCTTCGTCATCGCCGATAATGTGGCCACGGATTACGCTGGCGCGCTGATGGTGGAGACGGGCGAGCCAGTCATCCAGTACAGCACGCTGTGGAACAACGGAGACAGCGTCGTCGAGGGCACCGCCAATCCCGTCGGCGTGGACGGCAACGTCGACTGGGACCCCCAATTCCTTCGCGCCCTGTCGCTGGATGCCGCGCTGTGGGACGTGCACCTCGGCGAGGGCGCCGGGCCGGTGGGCGCGGGCAACCCGGCCACCACCAACCCGGATGGCACCCCGGCCGACATGGGCGCCTACGGCGGCCCCCGCGCCAACGAGTGGGACCTGGACCACGATGGCCACCCAGGATGGTGGCAGGCGGGCCCCTACGACCCCGCCGAGCACGCGCAGTACGACTGCGACGACCGCGATGCGACGATGATGCCTGGGGAGGGGTGCTAAGGCCGTCCATCCAGGATGGCTCGAGGCCGCAGAGCCGCGCGTCCAGCGCTCGCGGAGCCCGCAGAGGGGAGAGGGAAATAGGAAGAGGTCGTCTGGAGCCAACCCGGCCGCGAGTCTCGTCTCTCATTCCGGGTATTCGTCTTAGTCTTTCCCCCCAATAGAAGGGTTCCCTTCCCCTCCGCGTCCTCCGCGTCCCCCTCCGCGCCCTCCGCGATTTTTTCTTCTTCTTAAATCCGCTCGAGGATGAACCGAGCAATCTCATCCGCCCCATCAGGCAACTCCGGCGGTGCCGGCGGGAACTCCAGCAGTTGCTCCACCACCGGTAGCCAGCTCCCCGCCTCGAAGTCGTCCACAGAGATCTCCAGGGAGCTGCCCCGCTCGAGCATGAACGCTCCCAGCGAGTCCGCCTCGCGGAACTGGCGGCGGCCGACGAAGGCGAAGGGCAGGCCGGCGCGGTAGACCTCCGCCACCGTGGAGTAGCCCAGCTTGCCCACCACGGCGTCGCAGGCGGCGGTGAGATCCGGGTGGTAGTGGCCGGAGCACTTGGGCAGCAACAGCAGGTTGCCCCGCCGCTGGGGTTGGTCGCCGAGGCCGGGATAGAGGAAGCGGACCCGGGGGTGGGCCGCCAGGGCGTCGAGCCAGGGGACCTCCCCGGAGAAGCCCCCCAGGGCCAGCAGGACCAGAGGCTCGTCGGGGGCCACGCCGAGGACCCGGCGGACCTCCTCGCGGCCGGTGCGGCTGGGGCGGGAGACGGTGCCCACGCAGGCCACCCGGGGCCGTACCCGGCTCACCGGCTCGGTCTGGATCCTCCAGCGGGCCCCGTCGTACAGCTCGGCCATACGCGCCACGTGGGGCTGGAACTCGGGGTGGCTGGCCACGAAGGGCTCGTAGATGAAGTCCCAGGTGAAGTTTTCCACCAGCAGCGACGGCAGCCCGGCCTCGCGGGCCACCGCCAGGCCCAGCGGCGCGATGTCGCACACCACCAGCGACGTGCCCCGGTCCCGCAGCTGACGGGCCAGCCGGTCGGCGGTGGCCGGCAGCTCGTCGAAGAAGCGGCGCAGGGCGCGGGCCGTGCCCGGCAGATCCTCCACCAGCGGCGTCTCCTGGACGATGCCTACGTCCGTGCCCTCCTCGAAGCGTTCGAAGGGGCCGTCCAGGGACTCGTCGAACAGCCAGCGTGGCGTGCGGGTGTAGATGTCGATAGCCACGCTGGCGTCCGCCCGCTGGAGCGCCCCCATCACCGCTGCCGCGCGGGTGGCGTGACCAAATCCGTGGGGGGTAACGAAGTAGGCGACCCGGCCGGCCCGGGGTTCTCCATCTCCCGTCACACCATCCTCCGGCGGATCTCCTGGATCCAGCGGTCGATGGGTTCGTCCAGATCCACCCGCATACGCTCGGCGGCGCCGTCGATGGCGTCGCGTACCCCCGTCTCGTCCAGGTCGGCCACCTGGCCCACCATGCCGACCCGCCGGCCCAGCACGAAGCGCCGCCGATCCCGGTCGGACCAGTCCAGGAAGCGGTCACACACGGCGAGCAGATCCTCCAGGTCGTCGGGCAGCTGGCCCTGGAGTTCGGGCAGCAAGTTGAGGTCGTGGTCGCTGACCAGCCGGGAGTGGACCGTGGCCAGCCCCGCCAGCATCGTCCGGATCTCCTTGACCGTCGCCTCCTCGCTCAGCGGCGCGAAGTGGCCGCCGTCGATGAGCTCGGCCAGGGGACCCCGGGGGGGCGCCACCAGTGAGCGCAGGCGCACGGCGCTGGGCTGGATCGCGGTGATCACCGCCGCGGTGTCGTGGGCGTGCTCGTCGGTGAGGGAGACGCCGCCCAGCCCGGGCATCACGTAGCAGCACAGGTGCAATCCGGCGGCAAGCGCCCGCCGGCACCCCTCGATGTGCACGGCGGCCGTGGCGCCCTTGTCCATGCGCTCCAGCACCGCGTCGCAGCCGCTCTCCAGCCCCACGTGGACCCTGGTCAGCCCCGCCTCCCGGTAGCCGGCCAGGCGCTCCACCGGCTGGCGGGCCAGCGTCCGGCTCTGGCTGTAGGTGGTGATGCGATCGACGAGGGGGAAGCGCTCGGCGATGCCCTCCAGCACGGCGAGGATCTTCTTGGCCGGGGAGGCCAGGGCGTTGGCGTCCTGCAAGAACACGGTGCGCCCCCCGCGGAACAGCCAGAACGCCACCGCCAGCAGGGCCTGGTGATCGTGGCTGCCGTGCACCTGCTGGATGACCGCGCGGGTCACCTCGCCGCCTTCGCCCATACGTTCGGAGAGGGCCGCCACCGCCTCGGCGTCCTCTTTCATCCGGTCCAGGTCGGCGAGGATCTCCTCGGTGGTGCGGGCGCTGTAGTCCCGGCCCTTGTACACGGGGCAGAACGCACAGCGGTTCCACGGGCAGTTGCGCGTCACCCGCACCAGCAGGCTGCCCGCTTCGCTGGGCGGCCGGATCGGTCCCTGTTCGAAATCGCTCATGGGCCCTCCCACTGGACGTACGCTTCGTCGACCATGGCCGACAGATTGGCCCGCTCCTCGTCACCGAGGTTCAGCCCGTCGATGGCCAGGAAGAACGCGCCGTCCCGCACCAGGGCGCCCCAGGCCTCCCGGGCGTGATGGGTGGGCAGCAGCAGGCGCACCGCGGAGCGCGCTTCGGCCGAGCCCGGATCATCCTGGGCCAGCTTGCAAAACCAGCCGGAGGCCTCGTCGTAGTGCCGGCGTTGGTACAGCAGGAACGCCGCCTGGTAGCGCAGCGCGGTGGACTCGCTGTAGGAGGGATCGACCTCCAGCAGCAGCATGGCGGCGAGCACGAGCCGCTGCTCCACCGGATCCAGAGGCAGCGGCTGGTCCAGCGGGGTCGGGGGGTGATCCGTGTCGATGAGCGGCGGGCCTTTGCTCCAGCGGGTCACGCCCAGCCCCTGGGGAGGGATCTTCATCCACGCTTCCAGGGCCTCGAGCTGGCCGATGGCGGCGGTGCGCGCCTGGTCGCCGTCGGCTTGTGCACCCATCTGGAAGGCCTCCGCGGCGCCGTCGTGATCCCCCAGCTCCATGCGCACCTGCCCCAGACGCACGCAGGCGTCCTGGCAGCCCTCGATGGCCGGGCAGCCGCCGGCATGCTCGGCATAGGCTGCCGCGGCCTGCTCCAGCAGGGCTGGATCCCCGCTCGCCGCAGCCTCGCCGTGGAGGCCGTAGGCCCGCTCCAGGGCCGATGGCGGCGGGCAGCCGACCGTCATCCCCAGCATTCCGCCGGTCCACAGCAGCAGCCCGCATCTCGTCCATACCGACATCTTCCGCGTCCTCCAGAGGTCAACGGCCATACTTTTCTTCGCGAGTCGTCCAGCCGGGCGTTACGTTGTACGTCAGCCGGAGGATTCGCGCCATGCCGAGCCGTGTGCACCAAGCGTACCGGATGCTGCCCTGGATCGTCGCCCTGCTGCCGGCGATTGCCGGGGCGGATCCCCAGCGTGCTGACCTGCCGCTGTTCGATCCGATCCCCGTGGCAGCGACCCACCATGCCCGCATCCCCTACGACCCCCCGGCCCACCTGTCCAGCCGCCACGCACCCCGGGACTGGGTCGCGTCCAAGGGGGCCCGCGCGAACGCCGAGTTCGACATGGACCACATCGCGCTGGAGCTGGCCATCGACCAGGACGAGCAGTCCATCTACGGGACCGCCACGTTGACGGTGGCGTGCGTATCGAGCACCACCTCGCTGGACATCGATCTGGCGGGGCTCCCCTGCACCGACGTGCGCGTGGATGGTGCCCAGGCCACCTATACCCAGGACGACTGGCAGGTCCACGTGGACGGCAGCTGGACCGCCGGCGACCACTACGAGGTGGCCCTGGACTACGGCGGCGTCCCCGGCACCAACGGCTGGGGCGGCCTGCTGTTCGACAACGACGTGGCCTACACCGTCACCGAACCGGACGGCAGCAAGTACTGGTTCCCGTGTTTCGACGATCCGACTGAGAAATTCACGCTGACGATGGCGGTGACGGCCCCCAACGAGCTGACGGTGGCCTCCAACGGTCTGATGGTGGATCGATCGGCGGTGGACGCGGACCACGACCGCACCGTGTGGGAGCACGGCTACCCCATCGCGCCGTACCTGGTGTCCCTGGCCATCGCCGACTACGTGTTGTTGGAGGACGAGTGGCAGGGCATGCCGCTGCAGTACTTCGTCTATCCGGAACTGGAGCAGCTCGCCGAGATCGATATGGCCATCCATCCGGACCTGCTGACCCTCTACGACTCCCTGTACGGGCCCTACCCGTTCGCGGCCGAGAAGTACGCCGTCGCGTTGACCCCGATGGGTGGCGCCATGGAGCACCAGACCTGCACCTCCACCTGCGACACCTGCGTGGACGGCAACAACAGCTATGCCCTGCTGCACGCCCACGAGCTGGCCCACCACTGGTGGGGGGACCACGTCACCTGTGCCACCTGGGACGACATCTGGCTCAACGAGGGGTTCGCTACCTTCAGCGAGGCGGCGGCCGTGGAGGGATTCCAGGGCTGGCAGAGTTACCTGTTCTACATCGACCAGATGGCCCACCAGTACATCAGCTGGATCGAGTACGAGGGGCTGTTCCCGCTGAGCGAGCCGGACTACATGTGGGGCGGCACCGTCTACGAAAAGGGCGGGGTCACCTTGCACATGCTGCGTATGGAGATGGGGGACACGGACTTCTTCGACGGGATCCTCGACTACGGGGCGTTGTACAGCTACTCGTCGGCGACCACGGACGATTTCCAGCAGGCCATGCAGGCCCACACGGCCGCCGATCTGGAGCTGTTCTTCGGCCAGTGGGTGCACCGCGCCGGTCACCCGGTGCTGGGCATCGACAGCCGCACCACCGAGGTGGATAGCGGCGTCCAGATCGACATCTGCGTCGAGCAGACGCAGGAGTGGCCCGAGCTGTGGGATGTGCAGCTGCCCATCCTGTTCGACGGGGAGGAGACGGCGGACGTGCTGCACGTGGACTCGGACAAGCAGCTGTTCTCCCTGTGTCGTGGCGAAGACCCCGGGACCTTCGAGGTGGATCCGGAGCACCACGTGCTCAGGCAAGACGGCACCGCGGACATCGACGACTATGATTTCGTCGATGTGTGCAGCCCCGGCGACGACGATGATTCGGCGGGGGATGACGACGATTCGGCCGATGACGACGACACATGGGCCGATGACGACACGTCCGAGAGCCCGGCGGACGACGATTCGTACATCGTCGACGATGGCGGCGGATGCCGGTGCGCCCAGCTCTCCTCGGCATCCCGCTGGCCCTTCATTGGGCCAGCCCTCCTCGCCCTCGCAACCCTCGCGCGGTGGCGACGAAACCAATGAACGGTTGACGGGACTGCTCCGCCTGTCTGAACATTCGGGTTGATGGGGAGGACGCGAGGGCGAATCCGATGGATTGTCCGCAATGTCGCACGGAGATGCGATCAATCACCTACAACGACATCGAGGTGGAGATCTGCCCCGCTTGCGGCGGGATCTGGCTGGACTCCCTGCAGGTGTCTCGCTTCAGTGAAAGCGCCGGTTCGGGGGACGTGGACCAGGATCCCTTCACCCTGCCCGAGCTCAACTCCACGCTGGCCTGCCCACGGTGTGACGGGGCGCCACCCCTCTATCTCGTCGGACTGGTCGGCGAACCCGAGCTCAAGCTGGACCTCTGCCAGGGCTGCCACGGCCTGTTCGTCGATCCGGACGAGATCCAGGCCATCAAGCGCTTCCTCAAGTGGGAAGAGAGCAATCCCGAAGACATCCACGATCTCACCATCCGCCCGTTGTTGCTGTTCATCGACAAGATCTCCGAGCTGTACGCCCCGGACACCTGGGGGCGGCCGTCGTGGGAGGACGAGACCGTCCACTGAACCGAATCGGGCGCCTTCGACGCCTTTCCCTTGCCTCCACGGACCGTTGATACCATTCTGATTGGCCCCGTTGCGCCCGACGTAGCGTGGGGGAGGAGGCCCCATGACGACCCGACCCCTGTTCGGCCCCACCCTCGACGAGATGTTGTACCCCGAGACCGTTGACCCGGCGATCCGCGCCCGGGCGCTGGAGGCCGAGTCCGCCGACCCCCTCGATCCGATCAACCTGTTCAACATCCGCTGGCGCGATGCCCAGGGCCGGCTGCGCCATTTCCTCGTACCGCCCGAGATCACCGGCGTGGATGCCCCCATCGCGGTGATGTACTCGGTGGACTTCCCCACCGGTAGTCACAAGGTAGGGGCCGCCTACTCGGTGCTTATGGACATGCAGCTGGCCGGTGAGGTGGACCCGCAGGAGCACACGCTGGTATGGCCCTCCACGGGCAACTACGGCATCGGCGGCGCCTGGGTGGGCTGCCGCATGGGCTACGACTGCCTGGTGCTGCTGCCGGAGAAGATGAGCCAGGAGCGGTTCGACAAGATCAGCGCCTACGGCGCCCGCTACATCAAGACCCCGGGTTGCGAGAGCAACGTCAAGGAGATCTACGACAAGTGCCACGAGCTGCGCGCCGATCCCAAGGTGCGGGTGCTCAACCAGTTCGAGGTGCTGGGCAACTATCGGTTCCACTACCACGTCACTGGCAACAGCGCCGCAGCCGTGGCCGAGGAGCTGGCGGGCGAGGGCGTGGGAGACGGGACGGTCGCTGCGTTCTGTTCGTCGATGGGATCGGCGGGCACCATCGCCGCTGGCGATCGCCTCAAGCAGCGTTTCCCAGACCACAAGATCGTCGGGCTGGAGCCCATCCAGTGCCCGACCCTGTTCAACAACGGGTACGGCGGGCACGACATCCAGGGCATCGGCGACAAGCATGTGACGTGGATCCACAACGTGCGCAACATGGATCTGCTCGCGTGCGTGGATGATATGCAGTGCAAGAAGGGCCTGCAGTTGTTCACCGATCCAGCCGGCAGCGATTTCCTCGTGCGGGAGCTTGGAATCGGCGAGGACGCCGCCGCGACTCTGTCGCGCATCATGGGGATTTCCGGTGTGTGCAACCTGCTGGGGGCCATCAAGACCGCCAAGTACTACGATTTTGGGCCCAGGGATCTGGTGGTCACCGTGGCCACGGACGCCATCGATCGTTACCACTCGGTGATGAGGGACCTGGACACCGCCTATGGCCCACTCGACGGGGCCGAAGCCCGGGCCCGGCACCGGTCGATCTTCGCCACGGCGGGTCTCGACTGGCTGCAGGAAGGCACGCAGCTCAACCGGGATCGATGGCACAATCTCAAGTACTACACCTGGGTCGAACAGCAGGGAAAGAGTGTGGCCGAGCTGGACGCCCAGAAGGACCAGGACTGGTGGGTCGGGGTCCAGGATCGTATCCCAGAGCTGGACCGCCTCAACCTCGCGCAGAGGCCATCCAGCTGATCCGGTCGGCCAAAAATTTCGACAAAACTGCTGCAAGCAAGTAGATGATCGGGGTCAGGTCGCAGGCCATTCCCCAAAAACGGCCTGTCCGGGAGGCAAAACAATGAAACTGTCGACCCGTGCTCGATACGGCCTGAGAGCCATGGTGGAGCTGGGCGCTCACCAAGGTGCCGAGCCGTTGATGATGCGTGCTATCGCCGAGAGGCAGAACCTCTCCAAGCGATACTTGGACAACATCTTTGCTGTCCTGCGGCAGCAGGGCCTGATCACCAGCGTCCGAGGTGCGGCGGGCGGCTACAGCCTGTCGCGGCCCGCCGATCAGATCACCGCCATCGAGATCGTCGAGGCGATGGAAGGCGAGCTGATGCTGGTGCACTGCGCAGAGAACAACACGTGCGATCGCATCGGCGCCTGCGTCGCCCAAGAGCTATGGAAAGAGGCCTCGGCGGCGCTCAAGAAGACGCTGAGCGCCTGGACCCTCCAGCAGCTGATCGACCGTCAGCTGGCGCTGGAGGAAGCGGAGCATTCATGAGCACAGCGCAGCACCGTCCGGTGCCAGCCAATTCCGACGAGCTGATCGAACGCATCTCGCAACTGAAGCAGCAGCGGGGTGCCGTCATCTTGGCGCACAACTATCAGCCGCCGGAGATCCAGGACATGGCGGATATGCTCGGCGACTCCCTCGAGCTGGCCCGCAAGGCCGCCGAGACCGACGCCGAGGTCATCGTGTTTTGCGGGGTCCACTTCATGGCCGAGACGGCCGCCATGTTGTGCTCCCAGCGCACGGTCCTGCTGCCCCACCTGGGCGCCGGCTGCCCCATGGCGGACATGGCCGAAGAGGACGATCTGCTGGAGCTCAAGCGTCAGTATCCAGAGGCCAAGGTGGTCTGCTACGTCAACAGCTCGGCGGCGGTGAAGGCGCACTGTGACATCTGTTGCACCTCGGCCAATGCCGTCAAGGTGGTCCAGAGCCTCGGCGACGCCCCGGTGATCTTCGTGCCGGATCGTAACCTGGGGCGTTTTGTCGAATCCAAGCTGGGGCGGGAGATGATCCTGTGGCCCGGCTATTGCCCGACCCACGACCTGATCACCCCAGACCACGTAGCGCAGGCCCGGGCTGCGCACCCTGGGGTGCCGGTTGTCGTGCACCCGGAGTGCACCATGGACACCATCGAGGCGGCCGACTACGCGGAGAGCACCGGAGGCATGGTCCGGTTGGCGCGGGACCCCGAACTGCCCGAGCTCATCGTGGGCACGGAGACGGGGATGCTGCACCGGTTACAGGCCGAAGCCCCCCACAAGGCGTTCCACCCCCTGACCAAGCGGGCCGTGTGCCCCAACATGAAGCGCATCGGGTTGGAAGACGTGGTCCGCTCCCTCGCGACGCTGGAGCCCAGGATCACCGTTCCGGAGAGCATCGCCGGCCAGGCGGTCGCGTGCGTAGACCGTATGTTGTCCCTGTGAGGGAGCCCTATTTGCGGCGATATCGGTGGCAGCGCCACAGGAACATCAAGGCTGCGGCCACGAGCAGGGGTGTTGCCCCCACGGAGCCGCGGTCGATCTCGCAACCGCCGCACACCGTGCACTCGGGATCGTCGAAGTCCACCAACACATCGCAGTCGTTGTCGATCTCGTCGTCGCAGATCTCGCTGACACCGGGGTTGATGTCCGGATCGCCATCGTTACAGTCCCCATCGGCGGGGGTGAATCCATCGTTGTCGTCGTCGGCGTCATCCCACTCCGAGGCGGCGGCGGTGGAGACCACCAGGAGCAGGGGTAGCAGCAGAGCAAGGCAGCGCAGCATCGATCCTCCAAAAAGGAAGCTCATTATCCCCCCTGAGGGCAGCGCGAGCGGGGAATTTTTTGACAGGGCGATGCTCGCAGAGTATCCAGATTCATGGGCTATCCGCGTGGATACGCCGGTTGGGATGCCAACGTGCTGACGGATCACGAACTCATCGACAACGCACGATTCCGGGTAGAGCAGCTACGCGAGTTGCAGGAATCCGGGCTCATTGCCAAGACCGGGGAGTTCTATCCGTCCGTCCACTACCCGCCCATCACGATGTACGATCCCATCGAAGCCGACGACTTCCTGGAGACCTTCACCCTCGCTCCAGATGGCCTGATGTCGGTCTATGTCCACATCCCGTTTTGTGACACGCGCTGCGTGTTTTGCCACTACCCCGTCACGGTGGGCCTCTCCGACGACAACAAGGACCGCTACATGCGGTACCTCAACCAGGAGATGGACCTGTGGCTGGAGCGGCTGGGCCTGGACCGCATCCGCGCCATGTCGGTGCTCATCGCCGGCGGTACGCCCACGGCCATGAGCCCCGCCCAGTTCGCCCGGTTCCACGAGGACTTCGTCAAGCGGGTGGACCTGACGCCTTGCACCCAGCTGGCCTACGACGTCCACCCGCGCACCCTGCTGGGGCCGGACGGCACCGAACGCCTCCAGATCATGCGCGACCACGGCTCGGAGCGCCTCACCATCGGTGTGCAGAGTTTCGATGACGCGCTGCTCAAGAAGATGAACCGCGGGCACGACGGCCAGGAGGGCCTGGATTCGATCAAGGCCTGCCACGACGCCGGCTACAAGGATGTCTGCGTCGAGTTCATCTACGGCTACCCGGGCCAGACCATGGAGAGCTGGATCCGCGACATGCGGCTGGCCATCGACAGCGGCGTCGAGGAGATCCAGGTCTACCGGCTCAAGGTCATCCCTTACGGGGACGAGGCGGGGCCTATCCTGCGCATGTCCAGCAACGCCAAGGCCCAGTTCTGCAGCCTCGAAGAGACGTTGATGATGAAGGAAGTGGCGAATCAGATGTTCGCCGAAGCGGGCATGACCCAGACGCTGACGCGGGTCTTCTCGCGGGATCCGGACAACCTGTCCCACTACGCGCGGGATCAGTGCTGCACGCTGGCGGACCAGGTGGGCTTCGGTCTCAGCGCGTTTTCCAGCCTGCGGGACCGGTTCTCCATCAACCCCGACACGCTCGACGAGTATTACGATCGGCTGAACCGCGGCCAGATCCCCATCAACCGGGGGTTGGTGCGCTCCGCGGACGAGAACCGCCGCTGGAACGTGATCTTGCCGCTGAAGAACTGGAAGGTCTACAAGAGCAACTTCGTCGAACACACCGGTGCCGATCTGATCCAGACCTTCGGCGAGCACATCGAGGAGCTCAAGTCGTTCGGATTGGTGGCCGAGGACGAGCGCAAGATCATCCTCACCGACAAGGGCCGGTTCTTCGCCGACGAGATTTGCCAGCAGTTCCACACCGAGACGTACATCCCGTTCGCGCGCGACGAGTACGCCGAGGGGCCG
Source organism: uncultured Rickettsiales bacterium (assembly GCA_964504165.1). Classification (GTDB taxonomy): domain Bacteria; phylum Myxococcota_A; class UBA796; order UBA9615; family CAYRNR01; genus CAZDDH01. The sequence goes on from CAZDDH010000003.1 coordinate 14,034, forward strand.
CTCAATCCCTACCGCGGCCGCGATCGCGACGCCAGCTAGAGCACCGAACAGGTTCCTAGATCTCCCCGATGGCCTCCGCCTCGCGGTCCGCACCCAGCAACGGATCCCCCCGCTGGGAGATGGCGCGCGCTTTCGATTGGATTCGAGTTCATGCTCCTCCGCGCCCGTGAGTAGCCACGGGCTTGGAGCTGTGTCCGGTTGATGCGGCGGGGAGTTCAAGGCCGGGGGGGGCGGGTTCAGCCGACGCTCAGCGGGCCCTCGACGTTGTCCGTCTCGTCGGACTCATCCACCTGCTCGAGGGTGTCGAGCAGCACGTAGGACCACCACTCGTAGGCCGGGTCTTCGTAGATGGTGAAGTCGGCGTAGATGGTCTCACCGGCGTCCACAACCTCGATGAACTGGTACTCGTCGCCGTCCTCGCCGATGGCCGGGGTGGACCAGGCGTCGAGGAACAGGTCCACGTAGAACCCCTCGGCGGGGATGTCGCCGGTGTTGGTCACGTCGATGAAGTAGTAGGTCTCGCCGTAGCCATAGGTGGCTTCGAAGTAGGTGATCTCCAGGTTGGCCTGGCCCGTGGGATTGCCCGAGTCGTCGTCGTCGCCCCAAGGATCGTCGTCGTCGTCCCCGGCGGGCTCCTCGTAGGGTTCGCTCACGTCCACGGTGATGGGGGTGGAGGCGACGTCCTCGTACTCGACGCGGACCTGGGTCGTGCCTGCACCCACGCCGGTGGCGCGGCCGTCGGCGGCCAGGGTCACCACCGAGGCGTCTCCGGTGATCCAGCGTACGCCGCCGGAGAGGTCGCCGCGGGTGCCGTCGCTGAACTCGGCCATCGCCGACAGCCAGGAGCTCTCGCCAGGTTCGATGTACAGGTTCACCGGGTTGATGCTGAGTCCCACCACCTCGGCGTCGGTGACCCGGACCGTCACCGGCTCGCTTGTGAGCTCGTCCAGGGCCGCCATCACCGTAGCCGTGCCCTCGTCCAGCCCCAGGACCTTGCCCTCGCGGTCCATCTGGTTGGCCAGCTCCACGGTGTCGCTGCCCATCACCGTCCACTTCACCGAGGCGGTCACGTCGGCGGTCTGGCCGTCGTCGTAGAAGGCGGTGGCCACCAGTTGGATCTCACCACCGACGGTCACGACGGGCTCGTCGGGGGTGACGATGATGCCCAGCACCTCTCCGTCGATGGGGGCGAACTCGGTGGCGCACCCGATGGTGAAGGTCATTGCGATGGCGGCGAACAGGGTGATGAGGCGGGTCATGGCGTACTCCTTGGCTCGGTCGTGGATCAACGGTCAGTGGCGGATGGCGTCCTCGCCCATCATGTCGGCCAGGTGGCCGAAGTGGAGGTAGGGGTTCTCCGAGCCGTTGTTACTGGGGTAGCGCGGGTTGTGGTAGGGCACCCAGGCGAAGTCGGGGTGCTTGTCGTCGTGCTCCCAGTAGCCGCCGCTGACCAGGCCCTGGTCGTCGGCGGTGAGGGTGTAGCGGTAGGACTTGTCGAAGCCCTGGGGCGAGGCGCCGTCCAGGTGGGTCTCGCTGACGCCGTCGGTGGTGAAGGTCAGGTCGATGCTCACGAGGAAGGTGCGCTGGATGGCCTCGACGGTGACGAGCTCCATGATGGCCCCGTAGGTGCCCTCGCCGATGCCATCGATGTCCATGACCTCCTCGACGCTCTGGAAGGGGCCCACGTTCAGGCGGTGGTCGATGATCAGGTCGGCCTTGGCCTCGCCGATCTCCGGCAGCTCGATGAGGGCGTCGCGGTCGGCGGTGTTGAGGTTGACCAGGGCGGCCTGCGCCTCGTCGGTGGTCTCTTCCATGTCCATGTCGTACCCCCAGGCCGGGTAGTTCCACACCTGCTCGTCGGCGGAGGTGTCGAAGACCAGCGGCACACCGCGGTCGCGGATGTAGAAGCCGATGATCCGGTGGAAGGCGTCGGGGTACAGGTCGGCGATCTCCTGCTCCTCGCCGTTGTAGCGCTCGCCGTAGAAGTGGCTGTGCTGGGAGTAGTAGGCCTCGGTGACCAGGCCCTTGAGGTCGGCGGTGGTGAAGTCCACGCCCTCGCCCAGCATGGTGGTGGGCAGCTCCTCACGGGGCTCGTTGGTCAGGATGGCGGCGGCGGCCCAGCCGTTGCAATGGCCCCACCAGCTGCCGCCGGCCGGGCTGTAATGGTTGAGAAGCTCCCAGGCGGGCAGATAGAAGGGGTTGGGGGAGGTGTGGCCCTGGGCGTACTCGTACAGGGCGAACTTGTCCATCGGGCTCAGGCTGTCCAGGGAGTAGCTCCACTCGTCGCCCTTGCTGATCTTGCCGTCGGCGACGACGATCTGGCCGCCGTCGAGCCCGGTGAGCATGCCGCCGTAGAATTCGACCAACGCGTCCACCAGCGCCTTTTGCTTCTCCTTGTACAGCTCGACCTTCTCCTTGTACTCGTCCGAGCTGCGGTCCATCTCGCGCAGTTCGTCTTGAATGAAGTCCATCTCGGCGGCGATGGGGTCCACCGTGCCGTGGATCTGGTCGCTGTAGGTGGCGCGTCCGTCGTAGCCGAAGACCAGCTCACCGTCGGCCTGGGGCCACCACGAACCGGCCCAGGGGCGGTACCCCTCGACCGCCTGGGCTGTGGTCTCGCCCAGGTCCTCGGCGAGGATGGACAGGGAGGCCTGCAGGTTCACGCTCTCGGCCAGGGCGGCCAGGAAGTCCCAGTCCTCGCTGCCGGGCTCGGGGCCGTCGAAGCGGGGCGCCATGCCCTCCAGGGCGTTGACCTCGGCGTCGCCGAGCAGCCGGGCCTGCAGGTTTGGGGTGACCGTCTCGCGGGCAAAGGGCTCACCGTCGAACCAGCGCTGGTGCACCAGGTTGCCGTCCACCTCGTCTTCGAAGATCACGTCCACCGCACCGTCGTCGGTGGTGCTGCTGTGCATCCTGTGGCCGTTCTCCAGCACCACCACCTCGTCCGCGTCCCGCAGGGGGAACGGCGGCAGATAGGTGGGGGCGGCGACCAGGTCGCTCTGGCTGAGCAGGTTGGTGGAGCGAGCGGTGCTCGGCAGATCATAGGCATCGCGCTTGCGATCCCCGTTGGCCGTGTAGAAGGAGACCACCGCCGCCAGCCGGCCCCGACCCTCGCGGACGACCAGGTACACCTTGGGGTCGGCCTCCAGCAGCGGATGGCCCCAGTTCAGCGAGGAGTCCAGGTGGGCCCGCAGCACCGTCAGCGTCGAGGGGCGGCCGTCCAGCTCGTAGTAGGGCCGCAGCTCGTGGCCGGCGTCCGGCTCGAATCCACTGTGGATGACCTGGTAGGTCCAGTAGGCCGGCTCGGTCCAGACGTCTCCGACGGGGTCGGCGGCGATGACCCGGCCGTCCAGATCCATGGTGGGGACCTCCTCGGTGGCCATGGCCGACATGCGGCGGGAGGTCTCGACGACGAAGGACTGGTTGGCTTCCCAGCTGGGGCCGACGCGACCGTCATCGGTGGGGTCGCAGCCGGTGGTGAGCAGCAGGGAGGTGAGGGTCAGGGTGAGGGTCAGGTTGCGCATCGGGTTGTCCTCGCTTGTTGTGCCACTCCGAGTGGCGACACACCCCGAACAGTGAGCAAGGACCGGGCCAGATCTGAGAAATTTCCGATGATTTTATGTATTGCTAGTGAAAACAATGACTTATGGCCGTAAGCAGCCCTCGCGTATACGTGTGGCGCGCGCGGCACACATGTGGCACGGTTGTGCCACATGTGTGCCATGAAGGTGCCTGTCGTTTCGCGTTTCGCCTTTTCTTGCTACGCTCTCGGCATGCCCAGATCACCCCGCATCGATTTCCCCGGAGCCCGGCATCACGTCATGAATCGGGGTGCCCGCAAGGCGGCCATCTTCATGGATGACGCCTGTTGTGGCCGGTTCGTCGAGCTACTGAGCGAGTTCCCCGTCCGGTTCGGGCTCGCGATCCACGGCTTCACGCTGATGCCCAACCACTACCACCTGATGCTGGAGTCCCGCAGCGCAAGACTCAGCGCGGCGATGAGCTACCTGCAATCCCGGTATTCCCAGTGGCTCAACCAGCGATACGAGTGGGATGGACCGCTGTTCCGGGGCCGGTTCCGAAACCGCGTCGTCCTGTACAGCGAGTACTGGCGCCACCTGCTGGCGTATATCCACTTGAATCCCGTGCGTGCGCACCTACGCAAGAGCCCGGACAAGGCCGAATGGACCAGCCATACAGCGTACGTGGGTTTGGGCCCCCGCCCGTCGTGGCTGTGTTGCGAGGAGCTGATGGATCTGTACGGCGACCTGGAGGTGTACCAGGCCTATCTGAGAGACCTGCAGTACGGTCGCTCGGTGGGACCGGAGGAGTACGATCCTGACGGGATCTGGGGCGGGCCGACGTCTGGATTCGTCAGGGCCAGGCCGCGCCCTGCCTTGGGAGAAGACGCGCGGATTCCCACCTGGGGTGAGGGTGAGCGACACACGGACCCCGTCGAAGCGGCCCAGCAAGAGCTGGAGGACACGCTCCAGGTTCCCCGCGACGCGTTTATCCAGTCCGTGATCGGCCGCAAGGGGAACCGGGCGCGTTGGGTCGCGGCGTGGTGGCTCACCTGGGCGGGACGGGTGCCCAACAAGCGCGTCGCCGAGATCCTGGGGATCTCCCGCTCCGGGGTCAGCCAGCAGGCGCGCAAGGCCCGGGAGATGCGGCAGGAGGACGAGCAGATGGATGCCTGGATGACCGCGTTGGAAGGCCGATATCGGCCCGAATGATGCCTGAACAAAAAAGGCGAAACGCGAAATGACTGGCACCTTCTTTGCTCCGAACGAACGTTCGATTGACAGGCGGCGAGCCACTGACGTAAACCGGTTGTTCCGCAAATACGTGGTCTATTCAGGAGGAATCTATGAAGCCGGGTGAAGAGCGTTATCCGCATATCTTCAGTCCGGGACGCATCGGCAAGGTCGAGTTCAAGAATCGAATCAAGTACGCGTCCACGGAAACCAATTTTAACTATGGTGACGGCTTCGTCGCCGAACGAGAAATCGCCTACATGGAGGCCCAGGCCCGCGGTGGCGCCGGCATGGTCACCACCCAGGGCGCCTACACCGACCCCAAGGGGGAGGGCAAGGGCTACGTGGGCATGATGGGCATCTGGGACGACAAGTACATCCCGGGCCTCAAGGCCATCGCCGACGTGATCCGCAAGCACGACTCCGTGTCCGTGCTGCAGCTGATGGCATGCGGCCGCGTGGGCGGCGTCGAGCTGGACTACACCGTCGGCCCGTCGGTGGTCCCGCAGCGCATCCCGCGCTTCCGCGAACCCCGGGAGATGACCGTCGAGGATATTCAGCTCAACGTGCAGCAGCACATCGACGGAGCCCTGCGTTGCCAGGAAGCCGGCTTCGACATGGTCGAGATCTCCGGCATCGTCGGCTACCTGCTGTCCAACTTCGTGTCCAGCTACACCAACAAGCGCACGGACCAGTACGGTGGCAGCGTCGAAAATCGCGCCCGCTTCGCGTGCGAAATCGTGTCGGGCATCCGCAAGGCCGTAGGCGAGGACTACCCGATCATTATCCGCCTGTGCGGCGACGAGCTGCTCCACGACCGCGGCGGCAATACCGTCGAGGAGAGCCTCGAGGTGATCAAGCTGGTGGCGGCTTCCGGGCTGGACTGCCTGAGCGTCACCGCCGGCTGGCAGGAATCGGCCGTGTCGGTGATCAGCCGTGACTGCAAGCAGGGCAGCTGGCTGTACATCGCCGAGAAGATGAAGAAGAACCTCGATATCCCCATCGCGATGGCCTACCGGCTGTTCGAGCCCCAGTACCCCGAGGCGGCTATCGCCGCGGGCAACCTGGACGTCTGGGAGAGCTGCCGCGCGATGATCGCCGACCCGGAGCTGCCCAACAAGATCTTGGCGGGCAAGGAGCACGAGGTCCGGCCCTGCATGGCGTGCAACATCTGCCTGGCGCGCCTGTTCCGCGACGCCGAGCTGAGCTGCATGGTGCGGCCGTCCCTTGGACGCGAGCGGGACCCGCGCTACGGCTTCTACGGCTTCCCCAAGGCGGAGAAGGCCAAGAAGGTGGCCATCATCGGCGCCGGTACCGCCGGCATGCAGGCGGGGGCCATCGCCGCGGAGAAGGGCCACGACGTCACCATCTACGACAAGCTGCCCCACACCGGCGGTCAGTCCGAGGCGGCCTCCCACGGGCCCTGGGGTGACGAGGAGTTCATGCGGCTGGTGAACTGGCTCGAAAACGAGTGCAACAAGCACGGCGCCAAGTTCGAACTCGACAGCGCCGTGACCCCCGAGCAGATGAAGGCCCTGGACGCCGACGAGATCATCGTCGCCACCGGCGCCGAGCCGGCCCTACCGGATGTCCCGGTCGCCGACGGTGCCAAGGTCGTCAGCTGCCTGGACGTGCTACGCGGCACCGCCGAGGTGGGCGAGAACGTCGTCATCCTGGGCGGCAAGGGGGTGGGCATCTCCACCGCCCTGTTCCTGCTGGACAAGGGGGGCCACAAGGTCACCATGGTCCACGACCAGAAGAAGGTCGGCCTGGACGTCAACCCGTCCTACATCTGGCGCTACAAATCCAAGCTGCGCGAAGGCGGCGCCGTGACGGTGACGCTGAGCACGGTCAAGGAGATCACCGCGGACAACGTGGTGGTGGTCAACAAGGCGATGAAGGAAGAAGCCGAGCTGGCCTACGACACCGTGGTGCTGGCCAACATGGCCCCGGTCAACGATCTCGTTGGCAAGGTCAAAGGGCATTCGACCATCGGCGATGCGCTCATCGTACGCCGCGGCAACAGCGCGATCCTCGACGGATTCCGCATGGGTATGAGGCTTTAGAAAGGAGGGCTGATCATGGTTCCAGTTATCGACGTCTTCAAGTGTGACGGCTGCAAGATCTGCGTGAAATTCTGCCCTCCCCAGGTGATGGGATTGGTCCAGAACAAAGCCGTGATCCTGGTGGATCTGTGCGAGGAGTGCGGCATCTGCAACGACGTGTGCCCCATCGGCGCCATCGACTTCGAGCTGCCCCACAAGGGCCCCGAGGAGATGGACGAGATGTACCACACCGAGCGCATCACCGGCTGGGCACCCAGCAGCTGATCCCGACGCGTATTCCATTCGTCGCTCGTCCCGACGCCGGCTACACTTGCCGGTGAATCGGGAGTGCAGCGCTGAACACAACGACCTATCTCACCGGCCTGGCCAAGCGTGCTTTCGACGCCCGCCTGAACCTGCGTATCGCCCGTGGCGCGGTGCGCCGCTGGGGTGCCCGCCGGGCCGCCCGCGAGCTGCGCGCCTACCTGGCCGATCCCCGGGGTATCCACCGAGGTGCGGCCAATCGCTACGTTCTTCATGGCAGCGACGTGCTGGCCATGCCGGACCTGCCGCCGCTGAACCGCGGGGCGTTCGTCCAGTACTTCCTGGAGGATGTGGAGGCCCTCAACCACGGGTCGGAGACGCCGCTGGCCTACTTCCCCGACGCCTGGGAGGCGTTGCGCGGCTGTGTGGGCGGGCGGGAATTCGTCTACGTCGATCCCCGTAGCCAGTTCCTGGCTTGCCCGTTCCTCAGTGAGGCGGCGGGATCGGTGGACGACGAGCCGGTGGCGGACCTTCTCGGGCGCCTCCGCGAGCGGCGGCCACCCGCGGGCTGTTCCGTAGCCCGGCAGCTCGATTTCAAGACGAACGCTTAGAATCCAGGCCGGATCTGGTATCCTCTGACGAGCACTAGAGGGGATCTGCTCATGGCCTCCAAGTCCCGCAAGCGGGGGGACGCGCGTGGAAAAGCCAAGGGATCATCCGCTGGGAATCAGCCTCCCGAGCCGGTGATCGAGGGGTCTCCTCCGATCCGCAGCATCGATGCGCTCGAGCTGGGCGACTCCCAGTCCGCGGACGACGACACGGGCGACAGCCTCTCGTGGGGCGGAGCCATCACCATCGATCCCGCGGCGATCTCGGAGTTCGGCTCCATCGACAGCGACGACTCGATGCAGAGTACCACCGGTGACAGTGGTGCGGGTCGGCATGCTCTGGACGCGGACGACGCAGAGGAAGAGGACGAGGAGATCTCCGTGGGCTCCATGTGGGAGATCTCCACCAGCGGGACCGCCTGGGGGGAAGACGCGGGAGACCCGATCCTTCCCCTGGACGAGGGCGCCATCCAGAACCTGATGTCCTTCGACGACGAGGAGGTGACCATGCCCGCCTCCGCCGGCGAAGGGTACAGCGTGCCGTCATCGGAGGAGACCGTGCCTGGCCGGCCCAGCAACTCCGTGGGGGAGGATGAGGCCACGGTCGTGTCCGGAGATCCGGAGAAGGTCGCGGCGCGCATTGCGCAACGCCGCGCCCAGCGCTTCGACAAGGACGGCGATGGGCACACCGGGGCCGCTGCCGACGGTGGAACCCTGCCCATCTCCCTGAACTCCCAGGAGATCAACCAGGAGATCGCGCGCCTGGACCACGAGGTGACGTGGCTGATGAAACGGGATCGCCAGGACGACGCCCTGTCGACGCTCCACATGATGGTGCGCATGAAGCCCGACGATTCCGCGCTGATCGAGCGCTACGAGGAGCTCCAGCTCCAGGTCATCAGTACCTACTTCCCCGGCAAAAATCTCAGCTCTGTCGCATCGTTGACCGTCGAACCGTCCGAGCTTCCCGACCTGGTCAAGGATCCGGTCATGGGGGCAATCTTGGGCCGGTTGGATGGTCGCGTCTCGCTGGGTGAGCTGGACTCGGCCCTGTCGGACGTGGCCCCCGGTGTGCTGTATGGGCTCCTGTCACGGGCCAAGGGGATGGGACTGATCCGCCTCGATTGAGCCTGCCAGTATTCTCAGGACAGCAACGCTTCCTCTTCGTCGATGGCTTGCAAGCAGGCCGCGACCACCCGCGCGTCATACAGGATGCCGGCGAACTTTCGTAACTCGAGGATCGCCTCCGCCCGACCGGGGGCCGGCCGATGGGCCCGCTCCTCGCACATGGCCACGGCCACGTCGGCCACGGCCAGGATGCGTGCCTCCAGCAGGATCTCGTCCGCCTTCGCCCCCTCGGGGTAGCCCGAGCCGTCCAGCCGTTCGTGATGCTGGGCGATGATGCGCTCCACCGGCCAGGGCAGCGCCGACTCGCGGAAATGCAAGGATCCCGACACGGCGTGCTGCCGCACCTGTTCCATTTCTTCGGAGGACAGCGGCCCCGGATGGCAAAGCAAGGTGGGATCGACGGCCAGCTTGCCCACGTCGTGAATGGCGGCGGCCACGAGCAGCCCCTGCGTGCGCTGCGGTTCCAGGTCCAGCCGGCGGGCGAGGGTCTTGACCAGCGCGGTGACCTTGCGCTGGTGCTCCACCGCGAATGGATCGTGGTGGCCGACGAGCCCGCCCAGATCCTCGGCCAGCTGGTAGACCAGCGGGATCCCCGCCTCCAGATCCAGGCCACCGGCCTGTTCGGCCTCTTGAGAATCGGCCAGCTGCTTCTGGGCGCGCTCCAGTTGACGCTTGAGAGCGCGGTTCTCCAGCCGGACCTCTGCCAGCATCCGTTGCTGCTGGACCGCGTTTTCGAAGGTGGAGACCAGCAGGCTGACGACACGGTGGCGTTCCGTCGTCACCACCTGCCGCTCGTTGCCGAAGACCACCTCGAAGGTCTTCTTTTCGTCGGTGACGGTGACGGATGGGTTGACCAGCATCGACATGATGCGGAACAGCAGTTCTTTGTTGTCCGCGGGCTTGGTGAAGAAGCAGTCGGCGCCGCATTCCAGACCGCGGATCACGTCCTGGGAATCGGCCAGGGACGTCAGCAAGATGATCGGCAGATGGGCAAAACGTTCGTCCGCGCGGACGGCGCGGCACAGCTCATACCCGTCCATCTCCGGCATGATGACGTCGGTGATGAGGATGTTGGGAACTTCCTTTTCCAGCCGCTCGAGCGCTTCGCGGCCGTTCTTGGCGATGGCGACGCGATATCCTTGCTGGAGTAGGAGCTGACGAATGTAGGCAGCCTGTGTCGCGCTGTCCTCAGCGACGAGGATGTTCAGCTCGATGGGAATCATTCCCAGCCTCCCGGTTAAATCAGCTGCAGGCTATTCCCATGATACCAGGACGGCGTAGTCCTGGTTGAGCCACGGCGAGACGCCCCATTCTCCTAGATCCCATATCGATCGATCTTGCGATACAGAGTCCGGCGGCTGATGCCGAGGATCTTGGCGGCCTGCACCTTGTTCCCGCCGGCCTGATGAAGCGCTGCGAGGATCGCCTGACGTTCCCGCTCCTCGAGGCCGAGGGGGGCCGGATAGCCGAAGCTTGAATCCGGGGACGGGCCCACCGGTGGTGTGGATGGCGCCGCCGGCGGAATCGGGGGGGGGGCGGGGGGGGGGGGGGCCGCAGCCGGCGGTGCCGCACCTGGCGGGGGAGGATATGCCCATGCGGGTTGGGCCGCAGCCGGCGGTGCCGCAGCCGGCGGTGCCGCACCTGGCAGAGCCGCACTCGGCAGAGCCGCGCTCGGTTGTCCGAGCGCCAGGGCGACCTCGTTGCGGCCGATGGTGCGACCACCCGCCAGGGCCCACATCGTGCGCACCACGTTGCGCAACTGGCGCACGTTGCCCGGCCAGTCCTGGCCCACCAGCAAGCCGATGATCTCCGGATCGAGGACCGGCTGCATGGTGCCGCGCTCGCTCGCCTCCTCGGCGAGGAACGCCTCCAGCAACAGCGGTACGTCCTCCCTACGCTGCCTCAGCGGTGGGATGGTGACCGTGATGGCGCAAAGGCGGTAGTAGACGTCCTGCCGGAAGGTCTCCTCGGTCACCATCGCGGCCAGGTCGCGGTGGCTAGCGGCGACGACCCGCACATCGACCTTCTTGGTGCGAGTCCCACCGACACGGCGGATCTCCCCCTCCTGAAGGACGCGCAGCAGCTTGGACTGCATGGCCGCCGACATGTCCCCCACCTCGTCGAGGAACAACGTGCCCTCGTCGGCCATCTCGAACAGACCCTTGCGGTCCGCCGTGGCGCCGGTGAACGCTCCACGTACGTGCCCGAACAGCTCGCTCTCCAGCAGCTGCTCGGGGATGGCCGCACAGTTGAGGGCCATGAAGGGGTTGTCCTTGCGTGGGCCGTTGCCGTGAAGAGCGCGCGCGAAGAGCTCCTTGCCCGTACCGCTCTCACCGTGGAGGTACACCGGGATTTCGGTATCGACCACGTGATCGATGGTCTGCAGCGCCAGCACCAGCGCGGGATGCTGGCCGATGATACCGCCGTAGTTGTTCTTGAGCTGGCCCCGCTGCACCGCGACTGCCCCGGCCACCGGAGCCGGCTGGGCCGCCCCGGGCTGTGCCGCCCCCGTCAGGACCACCGGCAAGGTGGGCGAAGCCGCCATCGCCTGCTTGCCGGCCTCGAGTTCAGCGTTGAGATCCGCCAGCTGCTGGCGCAACCTCCCCCGCTCGCCCGCCAGATGGGCCGCCGTGGAGACCATCGCCGCCGAGCAGGCCAACGCCTCGACCAGCGCCAGCTCGCGGGGCCCGAAGGCGGCGTCCTTGAACGGGTGATCGACGTACATCACGCCCTCGATGCGGTCCCCCTGGCGCATGGGCGCACAGAGGATCGAACGCAGCTGGTTGACCAGCACCGAGTCCCGGTCCGCGAACCGCGGGTCGGCGGTGGCGTTGGCGGTCCAGGCCGCCTGGCCCGTGCGCAGGACCTCCTCGAGGAGCCGGTTGGAGGTGCTGAACGCGCCACTGGGGAAGTACAGCTCTGTAGGTTTCGAGTCGCCCTCACCACCGCGCACGCGCACCCGCAAAAGGCCCCGCTCGGCGCCGCTGAGGCTCACCGCTGCCTCCAGCAGGGCGGCCAGATTCTGCTCCGAGGTGCGCTCGGACATCAGCGTCCGCATGGTGTCGAGGATGCCGTCCAGCCTTGCGAACGCCTTGCTCGCCGCCCGCGCCGGCCCGGTGAGGGGCTCCTGTTCCCCCGGTTCCTCGGTGGGTAGCGTCGCCACACCCAGCTCCCGGGCCAGCCGGCCCACGGCCCGGTGAATGCGGTGCGTGCCCCGCCGGTCCTCGGGCAGCCGTTGCTCGATCCACTCCTGGAGTTCCTGGAGCTGGTTGAGGATCTCGCCCGCCTGCTCCCGGTCTTCTTGGTCCAGGCAGGTCTTGCCCAGCTCCACCAAGCTCCGCCAGCGAGCATCCGGATTCTCGATGCGCTCGGCCAGGGTCAGCGCCTCACGGGCCCGGGCATAGGCCGCGGGTAAATCCCGCCCGTCCCCCAGGCGCTCGAGGCGCGCTAGCAGCCGCAGCAAGGTGCAGGCGATCTCCGCCAGGGGCCGCTCGTCCAGCAGCGAGTTGAGCCCCCGCCGGGCGTCGTCGTGTTGACCCTGACGCAGGTGCACGGCGGCCCGCATCAGCGAGGCGGACTGGAGCGCACGGGGCAGACGCACCGGCTCCAGGTCTTCCTCGGCCCGATCGAGCAACGCCAGCAGCCCGTCCCCATCCCCCGTCCGCAGCCGCATCGCCGTCAGCCAGACGCGGGCTTCCCCGGCGACCAGCTTGTCCTCCATGGCGTCGGCGATGAAGACCGCTTGCTCCAGCTCGACCTGGGCGCCGTCCGGATCGCCGATGCTGCTGAGCAGACGGCCGATGTGCATACGAGCCAGCGCTTCTTGGGAGCGATGGCCGATGTCGCGGGCCTGATCCAGGCCGCGTCGATACCAGTGAAGCGCCTGGTCGTACTCTCCAGCCAAGAAGAAGCTGTCCCCGTGCCCCACGGCCAGCGTGGCGAGCTGATCCTGGTCCCCGATCGCCTCGGCCCGTTCGACGGCCCGTTGGGTGAAGGTCCTTGCCTCCTGCAGGCGTCCCAGATCCAGCTGCATCGATCCCAACGCGTGCAGGGCGGCCAGCTCCTGCCGCGCCGCGCCGGCCTCGCGGAAGATCTCGGCGGCGCGTCCCACATCCTCCAGCCCCACCCTGTAGTCGCCCGAGAGGGCGGCCAGCTGGCCGCTGATGAGGTGCAGCGAGGCCGAGTCCTTGGGCGGGGAATCCTCGGTGATATGGGCCAGGGCCAGGTCGGCGTACTGCCGCGCCCGTTGCCGGTCCTCGGCCATGAAGGCGGACGCCAGCTCGCCGTAGGCGGACGCGAGCACGCCGTGGTCCGCCGTGCCTTCCAGGAACCCGATGGCCCGGTGGAGCAGGGCCAGCGCCGGGCCCCTTTCGCCCATCTTCAACAACAGGGCGCCGTGGTGCAGGGCCAGGCGGCCCTTGGTTTCCGGGCCCACCGCCTGGGGGTCCAGCCCCTCCACCTCCTCGAACGCGTCCGCCGCCGCCTTGTAGCGCCCCTGGGTCACCAGCAGGTCGCCCAGGGCCAGCCCGATCTCCGCGCGCAGCATGGCCGCTTCGGACGGCGTGTGGGACAGGGCCCTGCGCAGGATCGCCTCGGCAGACTCGTGGTTGAAGCGGGTTGCCGCCAGCCGGCCGGCCCGCAGCAGGACCACCGCCGCCCGCAGCAGATCCCCGGAGGGCACCAGGTGGCGCGCCAGCTCCAGCAGGTCGGTCACATCCTCGGCGTGGGCCAGCAGGCGGGTCATCGCCTCGTGGTGGGCGCGGCGTTGTGCCGGCTTGAGAGCCGCCGCGGTGGCCGCCGCGTGGTGCTCTGCCCCGAAGCTGTACCGGGCCTGGGGCCCGGCGCCGTCACGGTGCACCAGCCCCAGCTCCACCAGCGCCTCCAGCAGGACGCTCATCTCGCTCTCGCGAGCGTCGAGGGCCAGACACATGGCATCCAGGGGAAGGGGACGCCTGGCCACCGCCAGGAAACCCAGCGGCCCACGCAGCTCCGCGGACAGGCCCCGCTGCCGGCCCTGGATCGATTCGGCCAGATCTGCCGGCGTCTCCAGCTCTTCCAGTTCCGGCAAGATCAGCCCCTGCCCGGCCCAGGCCCCGGCCCCGGGCCGCAACCGCCGCAGCAGCTGTTCCAGGAAGGACGGATTCCCACCGGTGACACGATGGACCCGCGAGACGAGCTGGGGTTCGGGTGCGTCTTCACCGTAGCTGGCCTCGAGCACCTTCTCGATGGCCCGCTCATCGATGCCGGATAGCTGGATCACCTCGGTGGCGGGCAGCTCGACGGCCTCGCGCGCGGTGGCCACCACGAACCACGGATTGTCCTCCCGCTGCAGTAGCTCGCGCAGTACCAGCTGCCCGCCGCGGTTTCCCCGATCGACGTCGTCGAGGAACAGGGTGCCCGGACGCAGCTTGCCGGCCTCGGCCAGGAAATCCACCACCGTGCGCACCAACTCGCGCTGTCCCCCGGGCTCCACTCCCGCCGAGTCGGGGGGTGGGGTCAGCCCGGGAAGCAGGACCTGCAGCGCCTTGCCGTAGGGCTTGCCGACCCCCTCGCGGATCTCCCTCCGCTGCCACAGCCGAGCCAGCGGGTCTCCCAGGGGCGGGAAGGGTACCTCTTCACGGTAGGGATCGCCGCCCACGACCACCGGCGGCAGCGTGGCCACCAGGGCGCGGAACTCGCGCATCAGCCGGGTCTTGCCGATGCCGGGCTCCCCCACGACCATCACGCATGACACGGGATCTTCGCTGCCGCTCCGCCCGCCCGGCGGCTCCTCCCAGGGGCCGGCATCGGGGCCAAAGAACCGGCGGAACGCCTCGCGCAGCCGGGACATGGCCACGCCGCGGCCCACGAAGGGGGTCTCCGTATCCAGCAGCTGACGGATCTGGGCCGGCGGCACGGCACCCGTGCGCTCCAGGTACCCCAGCACCGAACGCGCCGACGGGAACCGGCGGTCCGGGTTCCGCTCCACCAGCCGCCGCACCAGGGTCACCAGCAGCTCGGGCCAGCGGTCCTTCATGGCGCGGATGTCCGGCTGCCCGGGCACGTCGGGGCGCTGGTCGGGCGGGAGCAAGGTGATCCCCAGGGAATAGAGATCGGCGCGGCCGTCAAAGGGCTTCTGGTGGAGCAGCTCGGGGGCCATGAACGTCGGCGTTCCCCCCGAGAGGTCCCAGCGGGTCCGCCCGCGGGCCAGGCCGAAGTCCAGCACCTTGACCCGCAGTTGCCCATCGTCGCTGACCACCAGCAGGTTCTTGGGCTTGAGGTCCAGGTGGAGCAGGCCCCGGGCGTGGCAATGGTCCAGCGTGGAGCAGACATCCGCGCACAACCGGTACAGCAAGGACGGTTCGGCGCCGTCGGTCACCTCGTCCCAGCCGCGCCCCTCGATCCATTCCCCCGTGTAATACGGCGAGTTACTCTCCGGATCGACGCCCAGCTCGAACACGCGGGGGACCCCCTGGTGCCGCAGGCCGGATCGGACCCGGAAGTCGTTGGCCAGGTTGCGTCGCGCCTCGTCGTCCGTCCCGCGCAGCCGCTTCATGGCCAGCAGGCGGCCCGGGCGCAGGCGATCCTCTACGCGGTAGATCTCGCTGTGCTCTCGGCGGTCCACGCACTCCAGCACGTGGTAGCGATCGTCGATGACCTTCATGGGTGACTCCGTGGAGGAGATTCTACCCGTATGGAGGAACGGCGGGGAGGGGAGAGGTGAGGTGGGGGGGCGCGGGGATCAGCAGTTGGCGTCGTAGGTGGGGCTCACGACAAAGGAGACACCCCACCAGCCGACCCGGTGGTCGACGCGCACGCCTCCCCGACGGAGCATGTCGCCGGCCTCGCCCTCGTCCACGACGAACGTCAACCCGTCCACGTCAAAGTGCTTGTCTTCGTCCTTGGGCTCATCCAGAGCCAACCCCATGCGGGGCCCGCCTCACCCATAGCCCTGGATGAAGATCCGGACATGCGTCCGCTGCTTCGTATCCCCGTCAATGAGCTGAAGAATTTCTTTACGGGCGTCGGATGTGACTTCGAGTTGTTCACCCATTGTGAGTCCTTCTTGGGCCCACCGCCCTCCCCATCCGTCAAGTCTGATTGTACTGCCGGATCGCCGCGATGAGGAAATGAAAACGCGATTTGTGGGCCATTTTCATAGCCCTGGCGGTGGTTTATGGGCTTTTTATGATTTCTCCGAGACGTTCGATGCGGGGGGCGACGGCCGGGTCCCGGGCGCAGGGCAGGTAGGTCTCCAGCGCCCGCTGCGGGGACGCGGTGCGCTCGTAGACGAGCCCCAGATTGGCGGCGACGCGGCAGTCATCGGGAAGGCGTCGTGCAGCTTCCTGCAGATCGTGTAACGCCCCGTCCCACTGGGATCTCCGCGCCCTCGAGACCCCCCTTTGGAGCCAGACCTCGCCGTCGTTCATTCCCGCGTCCACGGCGGCCGTGAACGCAAAGCCGGCCTCTTCCTGCTGCCCGAGGTCGGCCAGCACCAGGCCCAGGTTGTACTGCGTCCCGGCGTCCGTCGGGTTCAATTCGGTCGCGTTTTGCAGGGCGATCAACGCTTCGTGGGGCCGCCCTGCATCCCGCAAGGCCCCCCCCAGATCCTTGGCCACGCTGGCGTCCTGGGGGGCGCGCTGGGCGGCCGCCCGCAGCGCGTCCAGCCCCTCCTCCAGCCGGCCTTCACGGATCAGAAACAGCCCGTAACTGCGCTGCAGCGGAGGGGCCCCCCGTTCCAGATCCAGGCCATCGCGGTAACGGCGCACGGCCCCCTGCGGATCCCCGGCGCGCTCCAGCACCAGCGCCTCGTGGTGCAGGATCGACGCGATACGGTAGTCGCGCAGGCCCAAGGGATCGAGGCACACGGCCAGCGCTCCCACGGCCACCGCCGCCAGCAGGGCCGTCAGCCGCTTGCGCTCCCGGGCGGCCACGGCGTCCACCAGCGCCACCGCACCGATACCGGCGTACAGGCACAGCACCTCCGACGCCACCATCCGGTGCCGCCCGGCCACCACGATGGCCACGATGCTCGCCGACCAGGTGACGGCCCAGCCCACCGTCAGCAGGTGGGCCCGCCACTCCCGCCGCACCGCCAGCACCCCCGCCAGCGCCAGCGCCAGCAGCGCCCCGAAGCCGGGCCACAGCGGCAGCGACAGGACCCCCGAGCGATGGCGGCGCCACGCCACGCTCATGTTGTTGCCCACCTCACCGGCGTAGAGATAGACCAGCGCCTTGCGGGCTTGCAGGGCCACGAACGCTCCGGGCTGCTCCCGGACGAAGCGGCCCATGTCCGCGCGGAACGCCGCCTCGACGGCCTCGTGGTCGTCGGGGGTCTGCCAGACCTCCCAGGCCCGCACCTCGGGGTACTCGTCCAAAAACGGGTTGATGCCGTCGCTGGCCGGGTGGTTGCCGTCCCACAACGACTTGGCGGCAAAGGCCTTGGAGGCCCCGGCGGCGCTGGAGTCGTACATCGATCCCCCGGCGATCAGAGCGGCCAGCACGGCCGCAGGCAGGGACAGCGCCGCCAGTGCCCGCCATATCCGCTGTGGCTTCTCCAGTCCAGGCAGCACCAGCACCGCCAGCAGCGGCCACGGGGTCAACACCAGCGCGTTGGGTTTGCCCAGCGCCGCCAGGCCCAGGCAGACCGCCGCCGCCCCCCACCAGCCGGCCCCCCCCCGCCGGACCGCCGCCCAGCAAGCGCCCAGCGCCCCCGCCATCAGGGCGCACACGGCCGTGTCCGGAAGCATCTCGCCGCCGTAGAACAGGGCGGGCCAGGTCACACTCCACAGAACGCCCGCGATCAAGGCTGCCCGCCGCCCCGACATCGCCGCCGCCAGCAGCGCCAGCAGCGCCGCCGTCACCGCCCCCAGCACCGCCTGCGCCAGCCGCACCACACCCGGTTCGGGGCCAAACACCGCATAAGCCGCCCCCACCAGGTACGGGTACAGGGGCTGGGCCCCCGAGTCGGCTGCCAGCCGCCCCCCGCCGGCGATGATCTGCCCCTGTTCGTGGTACAGCTCGGCGTTGCTCGTCAGATCGTGGGTAAAGGGATCTCCGCTGAGGTCGGCGAGGTAGAGCACACGGATGCCTAGGGCCAGGGCGAAGATGACGGCGGCGTCCAGCAGCCGGCGGCGGGTCGTGTAGTACACGCGTTTTCCGGTTGGGATCGTACCCCGATCTTGACGACAGGGGCATTCGACCCTAGAGTTCATCCATCTTTCGACCAAGTAGTCGAAATTCGACCGTTTGGTCGAGACGGAGGGCTAATGGCGGTCACGGACCGGCGAAAACGGGAGCGGGAGCGACGGAGGCAAGACATCCTCACGGCGGCCACCGGGGTCTTCGCCGAGCGGGGCGTGGACGGCGCGTCGATGGACGCTATCGCCACGGCCGCCGAGCTGGGCAAGGCTACGCTGTACTACTACTTCAAGACCAAGGAAGAGCTGTACGGCGCGGTGCTGGCCGAGGGGACCGAGCGCTTCTTCACCGGGGTGCTGGCGGTGCAGAGATCCCACGACGATCTGGCGACGATGGTGGCGGCGCTGCTGCGGCGCTACACGGCCTTCTGCCGCGACAATCCAGACCTGCTCAAGCTGATGGCTCCCCTGCTGGCCGGGATGCACTGGACGGAGCGAGCCCTGGCCACGGGGCACCCGGAAGCCACGTCTCCCCCCCCGCCGGTGGCCCGGGAACAGGTGCCCCACCATCTGGAATTCAACACCGAGCTGGTTCGCCTCATCGGCTCCAGTACCTGGGCCTCCCAGCCGGACGCCCTGCTGGAGCTGCTCAACGATATCTTTGTCGCCCTGGCCCACAAGCACCTGGCCGGGCGTGCTGCCTCCGCTGACCGTCAAGTGGACCTGTACGTACAGCTGATCCGCGACTACCGCCCCGCAGGAGTAGATACCCCATGAAGTGGCTCACCGATTTCTCCATTGCCCACCCCTGGCTCGTGCTGGGAGTGCTGCTGGTGCTCACCGGCGGCGCGGCCTACGGCATGCGCTACATGGAGTCCGACCCGGACGTGCTGCGGGACCTGCCCGAGCACATGCCCGCCAAGCAGCTGTACGACCGCATCGGCGATATGTTCCCCTCCAAGGAGATGATCTTCGTGGGGGTGGAGTCGGACCAGCTGTGGACCCCCGAGGGGCTGCAGCAGCTCGACGCGCTGACCACCGCCATCGAGGAGGTCCCGGTGGTGCAGCAGGTCTTCTCCCCCACCAATGCTCAGGTGGTGGTGGGCACGGACATGGGCATGGAGATCCGCTCCGCCGCCGACCCCTTCCCCACCACCGCAGACGAGGCCGAGAAGCTCCGCGATTTTCTCCTCAGCCAGGAGAGTACGTCGGGCACCGTGGTCAGCCAGGACGGCGAAGTGGCGTCCATCATGGTGTTCTTGCAGGCCAAGTTGGCCACCACCGAGTCCAAGGCCGCTGGCGAGGTCGCAAAGGCCATCGAGGCCAACCGCGGCGACCTGACCGTCTACCCGGCCGGCCGGCCGATGGTGACCTACCTGTCGTCCCTGCAGATCGGCAAGGAGATGGGAATGCTCACGTCGGCGGCCTTGGCGCTGATGATCATCCTGCTGGGCCTGCTGTTCTACAACGTGCGCGGGGTCGTGTTGCCGTTGGGGGTCACCATCGCGGCGGTGCTGTGGACCATGGGGGGCATGGGCTGGCTGCGGATCCCAATGACCCACGCACTGGAGGCGCTTCCGATCATGCTCATCGCCATCGGCGTGGCGGACGGGGTGCACATCGTGCAGGCCTTCATGGCCCGGGCCCGGGAGGGGGGCGGCCGCAAGGAGGCGGCCCGGGCGACGATGGACGACCTGCGTCGGCCGGTGATCATGACATCGATCACCACGGCCATCGGCTTCCTGGCCCTCAACACGTCGGGGGTGCGCTCCATCATGACGCTGGGCATGCTGGTGGCCTTCGGCACCTTCGTGGCGATGCTGTTCTCGCTGGTGTTCGTGCCCGCCATCCTGGCGCTGCTGCCCGTGCCCAAGCGGGCCCGCCGCAAAACCATCCGTGAGCGGGGGTTCGTGCTGCAGCGCATCTTGATCGCCTGGGGTGAACTGCTGGTGCGCCACAAGATCGCCGCCACCGGGATCATCGTGGGCTTCGTGGCGTTGTGCATCGCCGGCTCGACCCAGGTGGAGTCGGAGACGTCGGTGCTGACCAACTTCCCCGACGACGACCCCATCTCCATCTCGTCGAACTTCTTCAATGACCGCTTCGGTGGCGTGACCAACCTGCAGGTGGTGTTCGAAGGGGAGGCGCCGGATGCGCTGAAGGACCCGGCCTTCCTGGCCCGCATCGCCGCCTTCGAGGAGCACGCCCGCAGCATCGATGGGGTGGGGGGCAGCACGTCGATCCTGCCCATCGTGCGCTCGATGAACCAGGTGCTGCACGCCGGCGACCCGGCCTACAACCGCCTGCCTGGCGATACCGAGATCGAGCAGGGCTTCGACTATCAGCTGGACGAAGAGGGCAACGAGGTCGCCGTGCCCATCACCCGCGAGGTGCCCGGCAGCCAGGTGCTGTCGGGGTACTTCTCGCTGCTGGAGATGAGCGGCAAGCCCGGCGACCTGGCCAACTTCATCACCGACGACTACAAGGACGCCAAGGTCACGCTGTTCCTCAACAGCGACTCCAAGAAGGACATGGACCGGGTCGTCGGGGACATCCGTACCTACATGGACGAGCACCTGGAGGGGGCCTCGGTGGAGATGACCGGCATGGCGGTGCTGATGCTGGCGGTGAACGATCTGATCACCCGCGGCCAGGGCATCTCCATCGTCGTGTCGTTGCTTCTGGTGCTGGTGGTCACGACCATCATGTTCCGCTCGCCGGCCCTGGGGCTGTGCAACGTCGTCCCGCTGTTCGCCGCCATCTTCTTCAACTTCGGGGTGATGGGGCTGGCGGGGCTGGACCTGAACCTGATGACCATGGGGGTAGCCTCGATGGCCATCGGCGTGGGCGTCGACTTTGCCATCCACTTCGTGCACCGCTACCGGGTGTCCTTCGCCCAGGCGGGGAATCCACGGGAGGCGCTGCGGCTGACCATGGGGGAAGCGGGGGTGGCGATCTTCATGAACATGGTGGCCGTGGCGGGCGGGTTCCTCACCCTGCTTTTGGCCTCCTTCAAGGGAGTGATGACGATGGGACTGCTGATCAGCTTGATCATGGCCTTCTCGGCGCTGGGCGCGCTGACCATCTTGCCGTTGATCTTCGTGAGCATCCGGCCCAAGGCCGCGGAGACCTACAAGGGCAGCGCCGCCGTGGTGTTGCTGGCCGCCGCTGGCCTGACCATCGCGGCGATGACCTGGATCCCGGCGGCCCCTGCCCGGGCCGCCGAGGGGGACGCGGCCACCTTCATGAGCGAGATGCTCGACCGCAACGCCTTCGACGACATGACCGCCCAGGCCACGCTGACGCTCACGTCGGCCAACGGCGGCACCAAGGTGCGGGTCTTCAAGACCGCCTCGCGCAAGAACGACGAGGGGGAGAGCGACATGATCATGTTCATGGAGTCCCCCGCGGACATGCGCGGCAACGGCTTTTTGATGCTGGGCCACGCCGGCCGGGACGACGACCGCTACATCTACGTGCCGGCCCTGGCGCGGGTGAACCGCATCGTCGGCAGCGGCCGGGGCGGGGCCTTCATGTCGTCCGACTTCTCCATCGACGACATCGGCATGCCGGAGCTAGAGGAGTGGACCTGGACCTTTGCCGGCGAGGAGACGGTCGACGGCTTCGCCTGCAAGATAGTCGAGGCCACCCCGGTGAGCGACAAGATCCGCAAGGACACGGGCTACGCCAAAGTGGTGTGGTACATCGACGCAGCGCTCAAGACCACCCGGGCGGCGGACTTCTACGACAAGCAGGGCGTCAAGTTCAAGCGCATGGAGGTGGCGGAGGTCGAGGAGCTCAACGGCGTGCCCTTCGCCACGGACATGAGCATGACCAACCTGGGCACCAACCACTCGTCGCGCATGGTGATGGAGGATCTGGTCATCAACACGGGCGTGGACGCCTCGTGGTTCACCAACCGCGCGCTGCAGAACGGATTCTGAGATGGAGCGCTGGCTGGTCGCGCTGGGGCTGGTCCTGGCTTTGACGGCGGCGATGACCGCCGCCGCACAACCGGCACCGCCCAAGCCTTCTTTGGACTTCCACGGCTACGCCAAGGCCGCCGGGGAGCTGACCCTGGCCGATCCCTACCCCTTCGGCGGCTCGGCGCGCTTGCAGGCGGACCTCACCGGCCGCTACGGCATCGCCGACTTCCGGGCCATGCTGGACCTGGACCTGGACGTCAACGGCCTGGGCACCGATGAGCTGGCGGACCGCTCCGCCGAGGTGACCATCATCCCCGTGGAGCTGCGGGTCAACCTGCACCCCGGGCCGGTCGATCTGTCGGTAGGCAAGCAGTACGTCTTCTGGGGCCAGACCGACTGGGTCAACCCCACCGACCTGTTCACACCGTGGGACTACGTCAACATCTCGTCGGAGCTGGAGGACTACCGCATCGCCCCGTGGGCCATCCGCGCCACCGCCTACGCCCGGGCCACCAGCTTCGATTTGGTATGGGTGCCGGCCCCCATCCCCCACGCCATCGACTGGTCGATGATGAGCGACGAAGGCATGAGCGTGGCGGATCCGGTGCTGCCCGAGCGAAACATCAAAAACGGGGACATCGGCCTGCGCATCGCCACGCGGTTCTTCGGCATCGACGCCGCCATCATGGGCTTCCACGGCCTGGACAAGCGGCCCGGCACCACCATGGACGTGGAGATGGACCTCACCGTGATGCCCCCCGAGCCGATCTTCGCGCTGGTGCCGACCTACCGCATGATGAGCGCCGTCGGGGGCGACCTGGCCTGGGGCGCCGGGCCGATCCTGCTCAAGGCCGAGGCGGCCTACAGCTGGACCGAGGACCTCGCCGGCGACGACCCGGAGATCCACAACCCGGGGCTGTCCGCTGCCGCCGGGATCACCGTGGTGCCTCACACGGCGGTCAACTTCACCGTGCAGGGCCACCTGGACCACCGCAGCAAGTACGACCCGGACGACGAGATCGCCGCCCTCGAGGCGCTGGGAATGCCCGATCCGGACGTGGATCCGGCCACCTCGGGCGGCATCGTCGAGCGGGCCTCTATCAATATTCGTGACGTGGTGTCGATCCAGGTCGTGGCCATGCAGAACCTGCCGACGAAGGACCATTTCGAGATGGGATTCGTGTCGTGGCGCGCTGCCGACGGGCTCACGGTGCTGGCCGGTGTGGTCTTCTTCGGCGGGCCGGAGGATAGCGAGTTCGGCCGGATCCGCGATTTCTCCCGCGTCTTTGCCGAGGTGAAGTACTCTTTCTGAGCGCCGCTTTGGAATGTCCAGTATTTGTTGATTTTATGGATTTGTGCGTGCTATCCAGCGTACAATTATGGGACTGGGCAAATCAGGCGGAACGTCCTAAGGTACGTACGCGGCGGGTTCCCCCAGGGTGGGGATAGGTACACCGGTAGGGAGAGACGACGAATGAGATTCTGGCATCGAGCGACCGTGTTCGGAGGGCTACTGGCGGCCCTGTTGTTGGCACCGCGGCCATCGTCAGCCCAGTCCTGCGGCGTGTTGCCGTTCACCGGCGAAGGGGAGCGGATCAACGAGAAGATCCTCGTCAAGCTGACCTCCATGTTCACCGAAGAACTGAGCAATCGCGACAGCTGCGCCTCCACCACCGAGCACCGGGACGGCGACATCGAGGCCGACTGCCTGAGCGCGGGCCGCTGCTTCAAGAAGTGGGCCAAGGATGAGGGGCACAAGTATGTGTTCACCGCCACCGTGGCCGACGCGGAGCTGGACCGTCACGTGCGCATCCGGGTGAGCCTCTTCGAACGGTCCAAGGGGAGCTACACCGCCACGGCGACCCGGGTGATCATGGCCTCGAAGGACTCCTTGCTGGAGGCGCTGCCCTCGCTCACCGCCGAGGTGCTCGGTGAGCCCGAGCCGGTGGCCGTGGCCCAGGCCGAGCCCGAGCCCGCCGATGAACCCGAGAAGCTGAGCGTGCCGCGGGCCACCTCCCGCGGCACGGTGGCCGAACCGGAGCCGGAACCCAAGAAGAAGACCCGGACCAAGAAGACCCCGCGCACCGCCGCCACCGAGTCCAAGGGGGCAACCTCGCCGGACATCGATGGCACGGCGACGGCCGAGGTCAAGGAGCCCGAGCCGGGTGCGGCCCAGCCCGAGCCCGAACGCCGTGGCCCGGATCCGGCCGCCTCCTGCGGTGTGCTGCAGTTCACCGGCGGCGGCAACCGGGTCAACAGCGACACGCTCACCCGCCTCACGGCGCTGGCCACCTCGGAGATCGACATCCAGGGCCGCTTCGACATCACCATGGAGTACGACTCCGCCGACTATTCCAAGGGCTGCGCGGCCTCGACCAGCTGCCTGGGCAAGTTTGCCACAGCCAACGGCCACGGCCGCATGGCGGTGGCTACCGCCTCCGACGGCAAGGGGGGCACGATCCACCTCAAGCTCCGCTTGTTCGATCCGGACAACGGGTCGTGGGAGCGTAGCGTCGAGGCGGACCTACCTGCGGATCGCGCCGAGCTGATGATGGAGATGCCTCCGCTAGTGGCCGAGTTGCTCACCGGTGAGCGCCCCATGACTGCCGCCGAGGTGATGGCCCAGCAGGAAGAGGACGACATCAAGCTGGACTTCGACATGGACGTCTTCAGCGAGATCGAGGAGGAGCCCGAAGAGGACGTGATGGTCTTCGGCGAGGTAGACGAGTTCGAGTTCATGGACATGGAAATGACCGCCGATGAGCGCAAAGCCAAACAGGAGGAGGCCCGCAAGAAGCGCGAAGCAGAAGAGAGGGATCTCGCCGCGGAGCGCTGGGCCAAGGAGCAGGCGGCCAAGCTCGCGGAAGAAGAAGAAGAGCGCAAGACCTCCATCAGCATCGAGGAGGAGGACGAGGACGAAGACGTGATCGTCATCGAGAGCGCGGACGAGGACGAGATCGTCATCGAGTAACCCTATCCGATATAGTCGCCTCCTGAGGAGGCGTAATGGTCCCATTCGAATACCGCAACGGCATTCCCCGGTGCACCCTCGACAACTTCGACACCGACTACGCCGACCGCCACCTGCTGCACCAGCTGGTGGCCCGTTGGGCCCGTGAGAAACCGGACGATATCGCCATCATCAACGCGGACACGGGGGAACAGATCAGCTGGCAGCGCTTCGACCAGGCCTCCACGGCGT
The DNA here is from genome assembly GCA_964504165.1 of uncultured Rickettsiales bacterium. Classification (GTDB taxonomy): domain Bacteria; phylum Myxococcota_A; class UBA796; order UBA9615; family CAYRNR01; genus CAZDDH01. Next base: position 39,077 of record CAZDDH010000003.1, read on the forward strand.
TGGCGCTCAAGCTGCTGGACGCGGGCTTCCGCAAGGGGGACACCTTCGCCACGTCGCTGCCGCTGCTCACCGAACACATCTTCCTGGAGTACGCCTGCTTCAAGATCGGCGTGGTGGCCGTACCGCTGGATCTACGGCTCAAGGGGCCGGAGGTGATCCGCAGCTTGGGGCTGGTCAAGCCCCGGGGGTACGCCTTCTTGGGCCAGACCCCCCACGCCGACTTCCGCGAGCTGGGCAAGGCGGTGATGGCCAGCTGCCCGTTCGTGGAGCACTTCGTGCAGTTTTCGGCACCTCAGGAGGTCATCGACGGCGCCGTCGCTGCGGGGGCCTGGGCCGAAGAGGCGGGGGTGCTGGCCACCGCCGCAATGGCCGATCCTGGGGGCTCCGAGCTGCTCGCCGCGTACCAGGACGTCACCGGCTCCATCGACCCAAACGACGGCGCGCTGGTGATCTTCACCACCGGCTCGACGGGCTACCCCAAGCCGGCGCTGTTGAGCCACCGCAACATCACCGCCCAGAACATGTGCCTGGGGGCCGCCTTCCGCATCGACGACCACGCACGCATGCTCGTCAACCTGCCCCCGTCCCACGTGGGCTGCCAGACCGAGCAGCTGATGACCCCGTTCTTCTACGGCGGCATGGTGGTTATCCTGCACATCTTCGACCCGCAAAAGACCCTGCAGGCGATCCAGGACCACCGGGTGAACGCCTTCGGCCAGATCCCGGCCCTGTTCAACATGGAGTGGCGGCTGCCGGACTACGACTCGTACGACCTGTCATCCCTGGAGTTCGCCCTCTATGGCGGCCAGCAGGTGAGCCGCAAGTTCCTCGAGCAGCTGGCGGAGATGGCGCCGGGCTTCGGCACGGGGCTGGGCCTCACCGAGGCGGCGGGATTCTGCACCTACACCCCCCTGGACGGCACCGTGGAGGACATCGCGGCGGGGGTGGGCCACGACATGCCGGTGTACCCCATCTCCATCCGCGAGCCGATGGCGGACGACGGCAGCGCCGGCCGCGAGCTCCCCGCCGGTGAGACCGGGGACATCTGCTTTTGCGGCCCCCAGACCTTTTTGGGGTACGTCAACGATCCGGAGGCCACGGCCAAGGCGCTCTCCACCGATGGCGTGCTGTACACCGGGGACATGGGCTACGTGGACGACACCGGATTGCACTTCGCCGGCCGGGCCAAGCTGGTGATCAAGCCCAAGGGCTACCAGGTGTTCCCGGCCCAGGTGGAGGAGCACTTCAACGAGCTGCGCGCCAAGGTGGCGAGCTGTGCGGTGGTGGGGCACGAGCACGAGGTGTTTTCCGAGGGCATCGTGGCCTTCGTGGAGCGCAAGCCGGACACCCCGGTGACTGTCGAAGAGCTGCGGGCCCACGCCCGGGAGCTGGCCGGGTACATGCGCCCGGCGCATTACGTGATCGTCGAGGCGGGCCAGATGCCCCTCAACCGGGTGGCCAAGACCGACTACGTGGTGCTCAAACAGCGGGCGGCGGTAGAGGTCGAGGCCCTGCGCGAGCAGGGGTCGTGGGATCGATGAGCGGAGGGTGCCGATGAAGCTGGATACCTCCCTGGTGGGGACCCACGTGGTTCCCCACGAGCGCACCGTAGAATGGCGGCAGACCACGAACTACGCCGCCGCCGTCGGGGATATCAACCCGCGCTACCTGGACGATTCGACGCCAGAAGGGCTGGTGGCGCCCCCCCTGTTCGCCGTGGCCGCCACCTGGCCGGTGGTGACCAACTTCCAGGGGCAGCTCAGCGGCCTGATCGACCCCAACATCCTCACCACGATGGTCCACGGGAGCGAGCACCTGCTGCTGCACAACCCCATCCGGCCCGGCGGCAAGATACACATCGAGGGGGAGGTCGTCGCCATCTTCCCCACGCGCGCCGGGACTCATGTGGTGCTGCGCCTCGACGCGGAGGACACGCGGGGCACCCCCCTGTTCACCGAGTACATGGGTGCCGTGTTCCGCGGCGTGGCCTGTGACGGCGATCCGGAGGGGCGCGAGGAGCTACCCCAGATCCCGGCCCTGGCGGAGGAGAACCCGCTGCTTTGGGCGGCGGAGGTGCCGGTGAGCCGCGCCGCCCCGTACCTCTACGACGGCTGCTCCGACATCGTCTTCCCGATCCATACGTCCGTGGCCTTTGCACACGCAGTGGGGCTGCCGGACATCTTGCTGCAGGGTACGGCCACACTGGCCATGGCGGCGCGGGAGATCCTGGACCGCGAGGCGGCGGGAGAGCCCTCCCATCTCAAGGAGATCGCGTGCCGCTTCAGCGGAATGGTCGTGCCGGGCGGGGCCATCCGCGTCGAACTCAACGCCCGCCAGCGGGACGGCCAGGACACGGTGGTGGGCTTCCGCGTGCTGGCGCCGGACGGCAAGGTGGCGCTGAGCCATGGGTTCGCACGTATCTGCGCCGACACAGCGGCGTGATCGACGGGCGTGGTGGATGGGGTAAGATTCCGTTTTCAAGGTTTTAGCCTGAAGGAATCCATGCGTATTTCCATCTGGATCGTCGTCCTCGCTGCCGGGTTTGGGCTCGGTGGTTGTTCCAACGGAAGCGGAGGCCCCGGGGAAGCCCCTGCGGCCACCCCACCCGAATCACTCGAGGCGGCCGATGATCCGGCGGGGGAGTCCGGGCCAAAACCGGTGCCCGCCGACAGCGGCCAGCACGGGCTGTTTTCCGAAGAGGTCCCCAGCTACTCGCTGGATAGCGCGGGGCTGGAGTTCCAGTGCGGCAAGGGCGACGCGGGGGACTACCAGGAGATCTATCCCCACAACATCATCGACGTGGCGGAGAGCTACTACTTCCAGGATCTCGACGGGCTACTCACCCGCTTCCACACCGTGGCCTTCGACAAGTACTCCATGGCGCTGTTCATCGAGGCGTTCAAGGCGTACGAAGGCCTGGACGGGGTGGACAACGTGCTGGACCTGGGCACGGGCACGGGGGCGCTGTCCTTTGCTGCGCTGGCCCACGGCGCCAACAAGGCGGTGGGAACGGAGCTGGATCCGCTGGCGCTGCGCAACGCGCGCTTCAACGCCAAGCAGCTGGGGGTGGCGGACCGGTTCGAGGAGCGGCTGGTGCCCTTCGATGACCAGGGGGCCTATTCCATCATCGGCCCCAACGAGCGCTTCGACCTGATCCTCAGCGATCCGCCCCAGGGCAACGAGGGGACCCGGGTGCGTTACTTCCCCGAGGTGGAGGACGATCAGGACGCCGAGGGGGCCCGCGAGCTGTTCTTCACCGCGGATGTGGGGTACTGCTTCTTGATCTCCGTGTTCGAGGGGTTGGATGCCCACCTCAGCGAGGACGGCCGGATGTTGCTGGCCATCAAGTCCCCGCAGGGGCGTAAACGGGTCCACAAGCTGTGCCGGGATCACGGGTTCCGGTCGCGCATCCTCATCGACGGGCGGGACGGGCAGTTCCAAAAGGACAAGCGCCTCATCGGGGACACGGAGCGTTTGCCGGATCTCTCCCTCTACGCGAGCATCATCGAGGTCAAGCGGGGCAGTCGATGAGCGGCCCCCCCTGGATGTGTAGGGTGCGGTGGATGGCGCCGATCGGCTTGCTGGTGGCGCTGCCGCTCCTCGCCGACTGTTCGGGGGGCGGCGGCCTCACCCCGCCCTCGGCCACCGCCACCCCCCCGAACGTACTACTGGTGATCCTCGACTGCGTGCGCTCGGATCACGTGGGGGCCTACGGCTACGACGGCGGCACCACCCCCAACCTGGATGCCCTGGCCGATCAAGGCCTGCTCTTCGAGCGGGCCTACGCGCCGGCCACCTGGACCGTCCCCAGCCACGCCTCGATGTTCACCGGCCTCCACACCGACCTGGGGCAGATGCCCGAGGACGAGGGCACGGGCATCGCCCCGTGGACCCCCACCACGGCGGGTCTGCTGGGGGCCAGCGGCTACCGCACGGGGTTCTTCGGCAACGCACCGATGATGTGGGAGTGGCCCACCCTGGCGCGGGGCTTCGACAAGGCGATGACCGAACGCACCGACAACCCCGTACCCCACATGATCGGCGACCGGGCCGTGCCCACCGAGCTGCCCCATCGCCTGGGCGGGCTCGGCGACGAGGAGGAGGGGGTCAAGGGCCCGCAAGGGCCTAAGGGCCAGGGGCCTCAGTTGCAGGGACCGCTGCCGGGGCAGCCCAGGCCGCCGGGGGGCGCGATTCCCCGGGAAGGCATGGGGCCGCGGGCCGGGAGACGCGGACCCAAGGGACCGCCGCCGAGCAAGGATGGGGGGCCGCAGAGGTACGATCCGGCACCGCAAGGGCCGCCACCCCCCGGGGGTGAGCCGCCCAAGCCACCGCCACCGGGCGGTCCGAACGGCCCGACGATGCTCATCGATCAGTACTCGGTGTTCTCGTTCACGACGCCACCCTTCCTCCAGTGGCTGGACGAGGCCCCGGCGGACGAGCCGTTCTACGCCTTCGTGCACGCCAACGACGCCCACTTCCCCTACGCCTGTGGTTCGGTGCTCCAGCAGGGGCTCCCCACCGATGAGCACAACCGCCTGATGAGCAAGATCGTCCACAACGCCGAGCGCCAGAAGCGGGGCGAGCCCAAGGACGGCCTGCCCCCGGTGGAGGGACTCACCGACGGGGAGACCCGCCGGCTACTGGCCGCCTACGACGAATGCGTACGGCAGGCAGATCAGGGGCTGGGCACGCTGGTGCAGGAGCTGCGGCAGCGGGACCAGCTGGACAACACCTTGCTGATCATCGCGGCGGACCACGGCGAGTCCCTGGGAGAAAACGGCTTCTACGGCCACGGGACCACCCACGGCAACACCTCTTTGGGAGAGGAGCTGATCCGGGTCCCACTGGTGGTGCATTACCCGGACGGCGGGGTCGCCGGGCGTCACGCCGCCCCCGTCAGTCTGGTGGATCTGTTCCCCACCATCTTGGAGACCGCCGGCATCGAACCGCCCCCCAACGATGGGGTGTCGCTGTGGGACGCTGCCAAGGAGGGCAATGACACGCGACGGCTCCAGATCCGCGGCGCCCGCGCGTCCCTACGCGCCATGCCGGGCCAGACGGGGCGGATGGACCACTTTGCGGTGGTGGAGGGGGACGACAAGGTCGTCGTCTCCTACGGGGAGACCCGGGTCTATGGGCTGCCCGGCCTGTTTGGCGAGGAGCTGCGCGAGGACACCACGACGGCCCAGCGGCTGCTGGACGGCGTCTATCTGCCCTCGGTACAGCAGCCCCGCGCCGTCACCCGGGAGCCGGCGGCCACGGCCCGGCCGATGAACCTGGTCGTCATCGAGCTGCCGGCCCTGCGCCGCGACGTGCTGCTGGGCGAGGACGCTCAGCTGGGGGATACACCGGCGCTGACCCGCCTGCTGCGTGAGTCGGTGAGCTTCGACCGGGCGGTAGCCGCGTCCCACTGGACCCTGCCGGCGATGGCCACCTTGCTCACCGGCCGGCAGCCCTGCAGCCACGGTGTGATGGAGCGCACGGACGTGCTGTCGGACACGGAGTGGACCCTCGCCGAGGTGGTCGCCGCCAACGGCTACCGCACCGCCGCCTTCACCGGCGGGCTCGACACCCGCGCCGCCTTCGGATTGGAACAGGGCTTCGAGCGCTACGACGATGTGGGCGAGAACGATCTGCGCACCCTGGGGGAGGCCTTGCCCCTGGCCGGGAGCTGGCTCGCTGGCCTGGGCCCCGAGCCGTTCTTCCTGCTGCTCAGCGGCTACGACCTGCACGCGCCCTGGCACCCCTCGGCCACACCGGCCGCGGGCCACAGCCCCCTTGATTGTTATGGCCTGGATGCCCAGTGGCTCACCGAGTGGCGGGATCCGGCCAACGGCGCCAACTCGACCCTGCCCGATGGGACGTCCGTCCGCACCGAGGAGCTCATCGAGGGGGTCCGCGCCTGCTACCACGCCTGCTTGCTGGATGTGGACGAGGCGCTGGACGCGCTGTACCGCACCCTCGAGGAGCAGGGCCGGCTCAACGACACCATCATCGTGCTTGTGGGGGACCACGGCGAGTCCCTGGGCGAGCGGGGCCACATGACCCGCTACCACGAGCAAGAGGCCCACAGCGAGGTCTCGCGCATCCCGCTGTTGATCCGCCTGCCCCGCCAGCGCAGCGCCGGCACCCGGGTCGGCCGCTGGGTCGGCGCCGCGGACGTCATGCCCACGTTGCTGGACGTGCTGGCCATGGAGGCGCCGTCGGCCATGGACGGTGTCTCCATGGCCGATGCGTTCATCCTGGACTCCGAGACTCCGCCGGTGGGGATCGACGGTGCGATGCTGACCCGCAGCCACGACTCAATGGCCTTCCTGTCCGGCGGCGGCTTGCTGGTCTCGTCGCTGGCCGGCTCCCCCGTGCTGTACCCGCTGTACGACGACGATCTGGCGGGGGAAGCGGAGGCGTTGGACGATCCGGCGGCCCGCCGGGCGGCGATGGCCCTGTTTGCCAGCTATGCCCGGTCCCGGTCGCTGGAGGTGACGCCGCAGGACGAGCGGCGCTCGGAGGTGGACCCGCAGTTCATCGAGCTGCTGCGCAAGTATGGCTACTGGGACAGCGCGGACGACGAGCCGGAAGGGGCGCCTAGTACTCCTTGATCACGTCCTGCTGGCGGTCGCGGAAGTCGGCCGGATCCTGGTCCATCGAGGCGAGCCAGCGGAGCAGCTCTTGCTCCATCTCGTAGGCCACGGTCTTCTCCGTCTCCACCAGGTTGTTCTTCTCGTCCGGATCCGCCTTGATGTCGTACAGCTCCTTCTTGCCCGACTCCAGGGTCAGCACGAACTTGTAGCGGCCCTCGGCGTCGCACACGGCGCGCTTGTGGGTGTACAGCCGGTAGTCGGTCTCGGCGTAGGCGGGCTGGGACCATTCGCCGCCGTTGAGCAGCGGGATGAGGGATTCGCCGTGCTGCTCGAAGGGCAGCTCCATGCCCAGCAGGTCCACCACGGTGGGCAGCACGTCGATGGTGCGCACCTGGGTGGGGATCTTGCCGCCCTTGACGCCGGGCAGGTGGATCACCAGCGGCACCCAGATCAGCTCGTCGTACAGGCTGGGGCCGTGGTCGATGTAGCCGTGGTCGCCGAACTCCTCGCCGTGGTCGGCGGTGACGATGACGATGGTCTTGTCCTTGAGGCCCAGCTCCTCGAGGGCCTTGAAGAACTCGCCCACACGGGCGTCGGCGTCCTGGATCTTCTCGTCGTACAGCGCCTCGTGGAAGGCGTAGTCCTCCTCGCTGATCTCCAGGTAGGCTTCGGTGCCGGCGCCACCCTTCATCTTGTTTTCCAGGCCCCGCTCCCGCAGTTCGCCCTGCTCGACCTTGCCGCCCTTCAGCGACCCGGCGTAGTCCCCCACGAACACCTTGCGGTAGCCGTCGGCGGGGTCGTACTGGCCGTGGGCGTCGTAGCCGTGGAGGAACATGAAGAACTTCTCGTCGCCGATCTCCTCGAGCCACTTGCGGGCCGCCGGCACGCTGTGGTCGAAGCCGCCGAACTTGACGTCGTCAAGGTAGGTCTCGAAGCCCCGGCCGTAGCCGAAGCGGGAGTTGACGCCGGCGTCGCCGGTGAAGCCGCCGACCCGGTAGCCGTTCTTGCCGAGGAACTCGGGGATGGTGGGGATGGCCGGGCTCAGCACCGTGGGCACCATCTCGCCGGGGGCGCCGGGCATGTACTTGTTGAGCACCTTGTGCTCGGACGGCCACAGGCCGGTGAAGATCGACATGGTGGCCGGCACCGTCCAGGGGCCGGAGGCCACGGTGCGCTCGAACACGAAGCTGTCGGCGGCGAGCTTGTCGACGTTGGGCACGGTGGGGCGCTCGTAGCCGTAGGTGCTCATGTTCTCGGCTCGCACGGCGTCGAGGCTGATCAGCACCACGTTGTAGTCCTTGAACCCGCCACTCGCCAGGGCGCCGGCGGCGACGGCCGGCTCGTCGGCGGCCGGCCCGTCGGTCTTGTCACCGGACGAGCAGCCCGCCACGGTGAAGGTGATGAACAGTGCAAAGCAGGAGATCAGGCGAATGATTGAATGCATGGCGTTTCCTGTCTGTAGTGGCGCGCATTGTAGCAAACGCCCGCTTGGACTTCCCCCGGAGTGGGTGCTACCATCCGTCCCGTCCCTGGAATCGGATTTTCAACCCTGTAACTAGCTGTAATCATTATGAAACTTTCCCTCAAAGATATGCGCGACTACTTCTCGGACCGGACCCCCAAGTACGACACCTCGTCGTCGTGGGTGGGGGACGACAGCCTGGGCCAGCTGATGCTGCAGATGCTGGATCTACAGAAGGGGGAGCGCATCCTCGACGTGGCCTCGGGCACCGGCATCCTCGGCAAGACCCTGGCCCCCACCGGCGCCGAGATCATCGGCCTGGACTACACCCCGGCGATGATGGAGAGCTCCAAGGGCTACTACGCCGACCTGATCCAGGCCGACGCCCACGAGATGCCCATCGAGGACAACACCTACGCCGCCGCGGTGAGCCGCCAGGGTATCCAGTTCATGGACGCCCCCAAGGCCGTCGCCGAGATGGCCCGCGTGGTCAAGCCCGGCGGCCGCGTGCTGCTGCTGCACCTGGCCTGCTATGGCGAGGATGACCGCGAAGAGACCTTCGAGATCCAGCGGCTGCGCAACCCGGTGCGGATGAACTACTTCATGGCCGACGACCAGGCCAAGCTGCTCGCCGACGCCGGGTTGGACGTCACCCGCGAGGAGCACTACCTCACCGTCGAGTCGGCCCGCAACTGGCTGGGCAAGGGCTCCATCCCCTCCGAGCGCGTCGAGGCCGCCTTCGACGTCTACCGCAACGCCTCCCCCGCGTTTTGCGAATCCCACAACCTGCGCGAACAGGACGGCGACTTCCTGGACACCATGCTGTTCGTGCTGGCGCTGGGCGTGAAGAAGTAGGGGCGGTCCGGATTCCGGACGGGGGGTCCGGAAATCGGACTCTTTGTCCGTCACCTTTCGTGTAACTCATTGAAATCGCTTGGTTTGCCTTCCTGGCATACCCCTTGCTCCTGTCTCCACACGATTGCCTGCTCGCGTCGATCGGGCGGTCGTAACCCAGGCTCGCTGGAGACAAGAACATGCGCACGAACAACGGATTCAAGAACCTGACCGTGGCCGTCATCCTCACCTTGGTAGGGCACCTGACGCTCACCGCGGCAACCGCCGGCGCCACTCCGGTCATGGCCGGAGGGGCTCAGCACTCGCTGCCGGACCACGAGATAGACTTCTGGTTCAACGGCGGTGAGCTCACCGAGGTGGACATTCCGCGGTGGAACGAACCGGGGGATGTGTTCATCGACAGCGGCAACCTGGACTACCCGACTCCGGAGAGCTTCTTTTCGGGGAACACCATGGAGATCGTCGATGACGGGGACACGGTCGTGTTCACCATCGAAGGACTGAACTACGAATTTAGGAGGCTCGGAACCCTCGGTGGCCATGACTGGTGGAACGTCTCGGGGGACCGATGTGAGTGGGAGGGGGACATGGGCAGCTGTACCCTCGAGCACCTCGGTGTGATGGTGACGAAGGACATCGATTTTGCGGGAGCGATGGAGGTTTTCGCGGCGGAGTACGATCCGGCGTTCGTAGAGGAGGACGACGGGAAGGGGTTGCCGCTGATCTTCACATTGGTCGTCCCAACGGCTGTGATCGTCGCTGCCACCGTGATCGCTATCGTGGCGGCGCAGAACGGCAGCGACGTGAATCAGCCCTGAGATGGAGAGCGCTGAACAGGCCGGAGAACCATGGGAGAAGAGGTCATGAAAGTAGGGGAGATCAAGATCACGAAGAAGAAAATGAGAAGGGCAGCGGCACTGACGTTCGTTCCGACGCTGATCGTTTCTTGCGGACTGTTGTGGCTTCACATGTCCTTCTTCGATGTCACCAAACTCCATATCGAAGTCGTCCCTGTGGCGTTGAGCTTTCTGTTGAGCGTGCCGGTCGTGGTCCTGGCGCACGAGCTCATACACCTGTTCATGGCCTGGAGCGTGGGTGTCCCACGCGACAAGGTGAGAATGGCGATCAAGAAAGGCATTCCCCACGTGGATATCAGCTACCCCGCTACCGTGTCCCAGGTGCGCATCATCACCATGAGTCCGTTTGTGATCTTGGGAACCACCACAGCCGCCTGGTTGTTCCTGACTGGATTTCCCCTGGCCGCGCTGGTCTTCACCTTTGCTGTGACCACCTGCGGCATGGACATCAACATGTGGTGGTGGCTTGGATCGTTCCGGCCCGATGACACAACGGGCGAGTCCGAGGAGTGGGGGATCACCCCTATCCTTCGTTCGCGCAAAGGGTCTGGCACCGACACCGTTTGAGTGCTTTTTTCGTCCTGAGGCTGGGACGCCGTCCTTCGGCACGTCGAAGCCGATGGCGTGTTCCTTGCTGCTGGTTGCGGCGAACGGGACCGCGAGGGAGAAGGGCGGGATCAGGGATCGATCCAAGCCTTGCGTTCCAATGCCTCACAGGCGTTGGTATCCCCAAGCTCGCAGGCCCGGCGGAAGAACGCTTCGGCCCGGGCCGGGGCCTCGGGCGAAGTATCCGCCACGCTCACCGTGGCGCCGGCGGCCGTGCAGCCCCGGGAGTAGCCCAGGTCACAGGCCTTCTCGAACTGGCCCAGCGCGGCGGCCGTGTCCTCGGGGGCACCCCGCCCCTTGAGGTGGGCCATACCCAGGGCGGCGCAGGACTCCCCCACGCCCAGGCTGCAGCCGCGGGTGTCCACGGCATAGGCCTCCTCGAGCTTGCCCGCCCGGCGCAGGCCGGCGCCGTGGTTGAAGCAGCCGATGGCGTCGCCGTGCTCGCAGGCCTTGGCGTCCCACACCGACGTGTCCTCCTCCCCCGTGCCGACGATCCCCTGGGCGTAGAGGGCGGCGACCTTGGAGCAGGAGATGCCATGGCCCGCCTCGCAGGCGCCGGTCATCACGGTCAGGGCGCCCTGCGGATCCTCGGTGGTGCCGAAGCCGGATACCATCATCGAGGCCTGCTCCGAGCAGGCGGCCGGCAGCCCCGCTTCGCAGCCCTGTGCGGTGTGTAGATAGGCCTTGGCCGGGTCCTGGGGTACGCCGTTGCCGGTGGCATACAGGTGGCCCAGGTCGGAGCAGGCCATCGAGAACCCCTGCTTGCAGGCCTGCTCGAACAGCCCCACCGCCGCCGGTACGTTCGGGCTCCCGCCCGTGCCCCGCACCCGGGCCACGGCCAGGTTGTAGCAGGCCACCGGCTCCCCTCGATCGCAGGTGGACTGGAGCAGGGCCAGCCCCTCGTCGAATTTGCCCTCGGTGAGCAGCCGGCCCCCCTTGACGGCGCAGGCGGCCAGATCCCCGGCGGCGCACTCGGCGTCGTCCTGTTCGCTGGGGATGGGGATGGCCAGCAGCGCGGCGGCGGTGACGGTGGCGGTGATCCAGCTAGTCATGGATTCCCTTGTGTATCATGGACCATGAGCGGGCGGAATCCTCGGGGAGTGAGGGGATTTCAGATCCAAGGCGTTCAAGAGATCAACAACACCCATGGGGGACCCATGCCCAAAAACTACGTGGTCTTGCTGTTGGCCGCCCTGTGCCGTATCGCGGGTGGCCCCCTCCCCGACGACGACGACACGGCGGACGACGACGACACCGCGGACGACGACGACTCGGCGGATGACGACGACTCGGCCGACGACGATGACGACACCGCGGACGATGACGACGACTCAGCGGATGACGACGACGACTCGGCGGATGACGACGACGACTCGGCGGGTGACGATGACGACACGGCGGATGACGACGATGACGACACGGCCCCGGTCGACCTCGATGGCGATGGCTACGCAATCGCAGACGGGGACTGCGACGACAACGACGCGTCCATCAACCCTGGCGCAACCGAGATGTGCGACGGGGTCGACAACGACTGTGACGGGGCCGTGGACGAGGCGGATGCGGCGGATGCGGCCACGTGGTACGCGGACGCCGATGGGGATGGCTACGGCGACGCCAACACGGCGACAGTGGCGTGCGACCAACCCTCGGGCTACGTGTCCGACGCGACGGATTGCGACGACACGGATGCGTCGGTCAACCCGCTGGCCACGGAGATGTGCGACGGAGTGGACAACGACTGTGAGTGGACCTTGGTTGAGGCCGACGTGGCCGACGCCTCCACCTGGTACGCGGACGCCGACGGGGACAGCTACGGTGACGCGGCCGTCACCACGGTGGCGTGCGACCAGCCGTCGGGCTACGTGTCCGATGCCACGGACTGCGACGACACGGACGGTACGATTAACCCCGCCGCCACGGAGGTCTGCGACGCCGCAGACAACGACTGTGACGGGACCGTGGATGAGGCCGACGCCGCCGACGCGGCCACGTGGTACGCGGACGCGGACGGCGACAGCTACGGCGATGTGGCCACGACCATGTTGTCGTGTGATCAGCCCTCGGGCTACGTGTCGGACGCGACGGACTGCGACGACACGGATGCCGCCGTGAACCCCGCGGCCACGGAGATGTGCGACAGCATCGACAACGACTGCGACGGTACGGTGGATGAGGCCGACGCCGCCGACGCGGCCACCTGGTACGCGGACGCCGACGGCGACGGGTACGGTGACGCCGCCACGTCGTCCGCGTCGTGCGACCAGCCCGCCGGCTACATCACCGACGCGACGGACTGTGACGACACGGATCCGGCGGTCAATCCCGCGGCCACGGAGATGTGCGACAGCATCGACAACGACTGCGACGGCACCGTCGACTTCGGCTTTGCCGTGCCGTCGGGCTACGCCACCATCCAGGCCGCCATCGATGCCGCCGCCAGCGGCGACCACATCTGCGTTGCGGCGGGCACCTACGTGGAGAACATCGACTTCTCGGGCAAGGACGTCGTCGTCGAGGGCAACGACGGACCCGCCGTGACCACCATCGACGGCGATGGCCTGGGCACGACCGTCAGCTTCACCAACGGGGAGACGGCTGCGGCGATGTTGACCGGTTTCACCGTCACCGGTGGCCTGGCCGACATGGGGGCGGGCATCTACGCCAACGCCAGCGATCCCACCCTCACGGACCTGGTCGTCAGCTACAACGAGTGCACCGTGCTCAACTGCTACGGCACGGGTATCGGCCTGCTCAACAGCGACTCGACGGTCTCCGATGTGGAGGTCAGCTACAACTCCCAGTCATCCTCGTCCAACAGCGGCGCGGGTATCGGAGCGGCCCTGGGGGATCCGAGCTTCAGCGACGTGACCGTGACCATGAACGACCAGACCACCACGACCTCGTACGACCACAACCGGGGCGCCGGCATGTACCTGGTGAACATCAACAGCACCCTCGACCTCACCGACATCCTCGTGTCCGAGAACGCCCAGTATTCCTCCGGAGACGAGGCGACGGATCAGGGGGCGGGTATCTTCGTGGACAACGTGACGGGGGACTGGAGCAACGTCCTCATCTCCGACAACAGCCAGTACTCCGCGGGGAACAACATCACCGGCCGCGGCGCGGGCCTGTACGCCGACGACGCCCACGGCGCCTGGACCGTGGTGGACGTCGTGGACAACGTCGTGCTCACCGACAGCCTCAACCCCTTGCTGGAGGGCGTCGGGTTCTACATTTCGGCCGCCGATCCGGCCATCTCCGACATGCTCGTCATCGGCAACAACGTCACGGTGGTCCTCGGCGCGTCCACCGAGGCCTACGGGATCGGCGGGATGTTCTACGACAACGCGACCCCGACGCTGCAGACCGTGGAGATCTCCGGCAACAGCATCACCGGTGCCTGCCAGAGCGGCTGGAACCGCGGCGGCGGCCTGTACATCCGTGAGGACTCGGTGGTGACGATGGACAACGTGCTCATCGCCGACAACAGCATGGACATCTTCTATTCCGGTGGTGGCGGGGGGGTCTACATGTCCCACGACTCCACCGCGAACATGACCAACGTCGTCATCGCCGGCAACGAGATGCTCGACAACGGCGCCGACTGGGGCTTCGGCGGCGGCATCGAGACGTACTACCGCAGCGTCCTCAACATGGAGAACGTGGACATCGTGGGCAACGTCGTCGATCCGCCGTCGGGGTACGGCGGCGGCATCTGGTCCGGCTACAACTGCGACCTGGACATGGTCAACACCACCGTCGCCTACAACGAGCTCAACGGCGCGACGCTGGCGGACGGCGGCGCCCTGGCCTTGCACGGCACCCACGGCACCGCTGCCGTGACCTACAACGACTTCTACGGCAACACGGCGCCGGAGTTCTACAACATCACCAGCCCCGTCGGCGTGGACGGCAACCTCGCCGACGCTCCCCTGTACAACGACCTCTCCCCACCGGACGCGGTGGACTGGGACCTGGCCCTGGACCCCGCCTCCACCCTCATCGACGTCGGGGATCCCGCCATCCTAGACGGTGACGGGACCCCCAGCGACATGGGCGCCTACGGCGGGCCCGGCGCGGTGAACTGGTAGGCCGCACCGCTCACCCAACCACGCGGATCACCTGACCGTCCCGCACCGGCTTGCGCAGGGCAGCCTTGCCGGCGGGCTCGGTGAGGATGCCTCCGCTCTTGAACAGGCGCTGGATGGCCGAACGGGACAGCTCCAGTTCGTCGGCCAGCAGGCGGTCCAGCCGCACGGCGACCCGCACGGGTAGCCGGATCCGGATCGTCGTGCTCCCGTCGGCTTCGTCCCAGCCCGCGTCCGCCGGGCTGCGCTCCACCCGGATGGGAGGCTCGTCGATGCGCATGCCCTGGCCGGCCAGGCCCGCCACGTCGAAGGCGTACTGCCAGGCGGTCTCCGCGTCGTTTCGCTCCAGCCGCTGAAGCAGGTCGGCGCCGATCTCCCGGGGGGTGCGGCGGGCGACGATCTCCCGGTTCCAGGTGGCCCCGCACTGGCAACAGCGGTAGATCAACCAGCCGTCCACCCGCCGCTTGTTGGCGTTGAGCCGGAAGCGCCCCGAGGACTCGAAGGGCCGGGGTTGGCTGCAGCGGGGGCAGGATCGCCAGACCCGCGGGGTCTCCCTGGGCAAGACGGTCCAGGTGGCGCAGGTTGTTTGTTCGAGAAGGTGTTGGTTTTGACGGACAGCCACGACGGGCTACCTCTCCGGGTAGCACGGCGCAGGGGGCCAAGAACGGCAGCATCATGGTTGGGGGGGCGCGGATCGGCGTTTCCTCCGGACGCCAACCGATCTCAGTCCAGCGCTGCGCGTGCCCCCGACCGCGGCCGCAGCTGCGGCGCGATCACGGTTTGTTGTGAGACACAGGAAGCCAGCTCTCCCACACACGGGAGGCCAGCGGCACAGGCGTTCTGAGATCGGTTAGATGCTCGGCAAAACGGATCCTCGTGGAAACGATAGCGGTAGGGAAAGGTAGCCGACGAAAAGCGCGATGGCAATCGCCATCTAGTTCAGCACATCGAAGCCCACCAGCGTGCCGTCCACCTCGGCGCGCCCGTCGCAGTCCGCGTGGAAGGCCACGTCGAGGGTCTCCACCCTCGCCGGGGCCACGGTGACGATGTCCCCCGTCCCGCCGATAGGGTTGCGGCGGCAGGAGGGGTCCAGCACGACGTCGTCGATGTCCACGGTCTGGGTTCCGGTGCCCTGCACGGTCGTGTCGCTGCCCCAGATGGTGAAGATGTCGTCCCGGGGGTTGGTGGGGGTGCCTTGTGGATCGATCTCCACGTTCCACGACGTGGCCCCCACGTACAGGCCCTGGCTACCCGCCAGTTCGACGGAGGTGTCGGAGAAGTCCACCACCGTGGCCATCACCCCCGCGGGGTCGTAGGTCACCGAGAAGCTGGACGCCTCCACCACCAGCAGCCCCCGGCCTCCCACGGAGATGTCGGTGTAGTCGGCGGACAGCTGGGCTACGCCGGCCGCCGTCCAGCTGCCGTGCACGACCACGATGCCCTCGGCGTCTTCGCCCAGGGGCAGCGGGCAGTCCTCCCCCACCTCGATCTCGACGGATCCGTCACAGGGGTATGCGCCGGCGCAGTCCTCCAGCACCCGCGCGCAGGCCACGGCACCCGCGGCCATCGACTCCATCGCCACGGCAGCGGAGTGCCCCATCGGCCCGGCCACGCCGATGGCCACCTCCACCGGTTCGATGCGGTCGTCGAGGTCGTGACAGCCGGCGGTCATCACCAGCGCGGAAACCAGGATTGCGGGGGCGAGTTTCATGGTGTGTGCCTCCTGAGCGTGCCTCGCTGATCATGACGGTATCCGGGACGCAGCGCGATCACCATGACTTCACGGTTACAACGGACAGCAGGGCCCGGAACACGGATGCGCCGCCGCAGTTGATATGTCTCGTAGCAACCTCGACAATGGGACCCTCTCCAATAGAAAGGGCGCGTGGGTACCGTGGGACGGGTAACCAGACTCCATAGTGCGGTCCCGACTGTGGTCGGGACGTTGTTGTTGGCATGGGTAATTGGCGCCGGTGATGCCATCGCGATCGAAGCCAGACACAGCGGTGCGTCCCCGGGGTGCACCGGGGCGACCGATCCGGAGACGTACCAGCGGGCCGTCGAGAAGCTGGGAGACGAGCGGACGCAAAGGGCGGGCCTCCGTCTGCTGCGCCGGCAAGGGGATGAAGGTTGTCAGGCCATCATGGATTGGATCCGTGATGGATTGCCCGATGTCCGCGACGAGGTACGGCGGGAAGCGATCTTCACCGTGGGGCGCTCGGATAGCCCCGGAGCACTCGAGTTGACGTTGCAGCTGGCTCAACTCGACGACGAAGAGTTCCATCTGCCGGCGCTGGATGCCCTGCAAGAAAGACTCGTCGTATTGACACCGCAAGAAGCAATGCCGCTGGTTCGCAGTCCCCATTCCAAGGTCCGCAAGCGGATGGTGGCCATTCTCATCGGCGTCCACGCCAATGTGGAGGTGGAGCTCGACGGGTATGGCGTGGATGTCAGTGACTCGGATTTCTGGAGCGCCGATTTCCCAGCGGTCCACGACCCTCAACTCGCCTTGCTGGTCGCCGACGAGTCCTCCGCCGTCCGGGAGCACATGGCGTCGTCCATCGGCCGGTTCTGGACCGGGGGATACGAGTCACCGCGGACCTTTGACCAACACATCCAGTACCTGCTGATGGACAACAAAGAGGACGTGCGCACCCAGGCCGCCGAGGCCATCGGTATCGGATGCCCTCCCAGCGGCCTCGAACTGGTGGATTTTGTGCTCGGACTGGATAGCGACGACGCGGTTGATTCCCTCGTGGACGGCCTCGAGGATCGGATCGAGGACGCCGACCCCAACACCATGTGCGCGGAGATGGCCCGCAAGGTTGCGCAAGAGGGCCCATGGTCTCACCGCGCCGAAGCAGCTGCACTGGCCCACTCGGCGCGGCGACAGAGCCGATGACCTGGGTTTCAAAGCGAGGTTGGATGAACCGTATGTTCAATAGAAGCCGATACACCGCCTCGAGCGTATGGCTCGTAGGGTTGGCGCTCGCCTTGTTCACAACGAGTGTCGGGGAATGCAAGGAGAGTGCTTCCGGTGGGCAAGCCCTCGGGGGCGGGTTCCAGATTACAGGCGGTATCGCCTTGATCGGATTGACCCAGTCGTATGGGGCATTCACCCCGCGCAGCCCCGGCGAGCATATTTACAGTGGAGACTACCTGTTGACTGAAGAGGAACGAGTGCTGGCGGGCCTGGCTGTTCCCTGCCTGTTTTCCTCGGGAATTCCTCTACTGATCACGGGATTACATACCCTCGGGGGAAGGGACGAGCTTGCAGATCCAGCCAATCATGGTCTGTGGCGACGGGTGGTGACGGCTCAGGTGCTGAGCTTCCCTGCGACCGTGTTCGGTGGTGCGATCGCCGGCTACTCACTGGCGTGGATCCTGGGTTCGGCCGTGGGCAGTCAGTTCGGCTCGTGGGTGTCGGTATTCCTGCCGATGACGGCTGGAGCCACCTGGGCTAGCGCGACGATCTCGGTCGTAGACGGCGAACATGCGCTAGCCCAGTTGTATTACGAGGAAGACATCGTCGATGTGTCGCCCGGGGAGATCTACAAGAACGCCGCCGTTCCCAATCTGATCCTGGGCACGGTCTACCTGTTGAGCGGGACCATCGGCGCCCCGTCGATCCTCGCGTTGCCAGGCGGCCCGGCATCGGAGACGGTGATCCTGTGCTCGGGTGCTGCCTATCTGATCACCGGCATCCGCTTCCTCGCCGGTTCCGTCAAGCAGCGGGTGCGCGAGGAGCGGGGTGAACTCGCCTACCGAACCTCGGACCGGCGCTCACGAATTCGATGGGTGGGTGTGTCCCCCAGCTGGGACCGGCACACGGGGTCCAGGGGATTGGTCTTGACCGCGGTATTCTGATCGCCGTCTAAAAACGCCCCATCAGTGCGAGGCCCGCGCCCCCGGAATCATCGGTCCACGGAGCGATGCCATCCAGCGATAGCTGCCGCAGCTTGCGGGGAGATCGGTGGGCCAGCAGCTTCCCATCCCGCTCGTCCCGGATGGTCTTGCTTGCCTTTCCCATGGTGATGAGGCCGCAGACCAGGTAGCCCGCACCAAATCCAAGCACCACACCCTGCGCCGCGCGGGTACCGGTCCTCGTATCGAAGCTCATCACCAACCCACCGCCCAGGTAGGCCCCACCCAGAATCAAGCTTGGAATTCCGACCCTCTTGTACAGTTGCCCCGGCGCTACGCCGATGGTGTCCTCGACGTAGTAGACGCCAGGGAGCGCCCGTTCGCCCTGGGCTGCGGCCACGACGCTGGTGGCATACACAGCCACCCCCGCCAGAGGCGCCACCAGCCCCGCTACGTCGAACCACCCGGCCTCGATGAAGACTCCGATCAGGGCGGCCAGGCTACCCCCCCCCACCAGCCCGCCTGCGATGACCCCCGGCAACACGATCGCGTCAGCGGTGACCACTCGCCGCCAGCTGCCGCGGTTGGTTGGATCGTGCAGCGCCAGATCAGCACGGGTAGCGGTGACGAGGCCGCTGATCATCAGCGGCACACCTCCGGCCAGTAGTACCGGTCCTGCAGCCAACACGAATCGATCGCCAAGGGTGTAGATCGGACCGACGGCCATGGCCTCCTGAGCCCGTGAATCGGCGTTGTTGAACCACGCGAAGCAGGCCACTCCACCGGCGGTCATCGAGGTCCCGATCGCGGTCTGGAAGACTGCGGTGCCCTCTGCCACTTTCCAGCCAGGCTCGGCGGGTTGGCTGAAGGACTCGCCCGTCGTGCCGATCGAGATCACAAGCGCCATCGCGCCCATGAGCCGTGCACACCATGCACCGCGCGGCGGCGTCATCTCGAGGCCTCCGATCTGGCCGCCTGCCTGCGGAGGAGTTCTCTCGCGTCGGCGCTCAGCTCGTTCGCTTCTTTCCGATATTCCTCCGGGCCCTCTCGGATCAGCGTCTCGAGCATATCTATGGTGAACGGGGATGTGATGTCGTTGTCGAGGGAGTCATCCACTCCCTCCAGCAGCTCGTCGATGAGGTCGTCAGCGAGATCTTCATCCCCGAGCTTCAGGATGTCCCGAACGATCTCGGGGCCGTTGAATGGGGAGCCGAGACCGGTCGCTCTGGCCGCGCAAATGGCCACCGTCTCTCCATCGTCCAACACCAGCGTGCGCAGATGCTGCCCGAACGAGCGAGGTGGTTCCGGGCGTCTGACCAGCGCAACGCCCAAAAGGAGTGCCACATGGTGGCGCACAGTGCTGTCCGGATCGATGACGAGATGGCCAAGGGGTTGTTCATGGGCCGCCGGAAAATCGTCGACGCCCCAGTTTTCCAGCTCTATCTCGTCCTCTACGCTTGTGAAAACGCCGATGGGCGTATGGGTGACGTTCCAGTCCTTCCCGACGACCACGTACTCCCAGTGTTGCCCGATCAGTACCTCTGCCGCTCTGCGCCGTACTGCCGGGTTCTCGTTTGCCACCAGACGTTCGGCCTCTTGTGCCGACAGCGTGGGCAACTGCTGTGAAAGCGCTGCCATCGCTGACTCCCGGATCTCCTCTTGAGGGTGGTCAACGAGCCGGACCGTTGCGTGGATGGCGTCCTTGTCCCCCGCGCGCATCGCCAGGCGCGCAGCCTCCAACAGCTGATCGTCGTCGCCCCCCTCTCCGCCGTGCAGCACCCAGCGACCTAGCTCCCGACAGCCAGCCTGTCCCTGGCGTCGCAGGATCCGGATCGCCGTGGTGATGGTTTCCTCATCCCCCAGTCGGATGACACCCTCGGTCATCCAATGGCCGGTGGCTTCACCAGTACACGTCTCCCCTCGGATGTCGCGGCGCGGTGTCCCGGCCGTCGCCGTCGTTGCGAGCGCGACCCCGCAGAGCACCCCCGCCACACAAATCGTTCTGAACATAGCCGTCCCCGGTACCCGAAGAGCCACCCCGGTCTTCGTTGAAGCTCGTCCCGCGTCGCGCGGGACGCATCCAGTCTACCCGGGCCCGTGATTGCCGCCGGATCCGGGAGTCGCCAGTGTACTCGAAGTGAGCCATCGCAGATCCCCCGGGGCAGCCCTGAGGGCTCCGTTGGCGTAGACTCCCCACGGAAGGACGGATCGGATGAGGAAGCCCAGCCAGGCACGCGGCGTCGAACGGCGGACCCAGGTCCTCGATGCGGCGATCCGGGTGCTGGCCCGGCAGGGGACCCACGGCGTGACCCACCGGGCGGTGGCCGCGGAGGCCGGGATCTCACCGAGGGCCACCACCTACTACTTCGGTTCACGCAAGGAGCTGCTCACCGAGGCCTTCCGCCACTACATCGAAGGGGCCATCGCCCGCTTCGAGGACATCCGCGCGCCCCTGCCCGCGCAAGACCCCGTCGCCGCGGCCGCGCGCATGCTCACGGCCGTCGTGGTCAGTGACATCGAGCTGGACCGGCCGGGGCTGATCGCCGAGTACGAGCTCGTGCTGGAGCTGAGCCGGGATCCAACCCTCGAGGCGCTGTATCAGGAGTGGCAGGAGCGGTTGCTGTCGATCCTGATCGGCTATGCGGAGGACCAAGGAGCACCGGATCCGCGCCTCCACGCCCGTATCCTGCTGGCCACGCTGCGGGGCCTGGAGATCGAGGCGTTGGCCAACCCCTCGGTTGCCCTGGACCACGACCGGCTGGAGCAGACCTTCGCCACCCTTCTCCACAGACTCGATGTGCTCTGACTCGACTATTTCCCTTGGGATCGACCGGTCCATGTGAGCTTCTGAAGTTGCGCTATTGGTTCGAAATGCGCGCTCCTTCCTGATCGTATCCTTTTGAGATTATTGAGGTTTTTGGGGTCGAAATAAAACGTAACAATCGTAACAATTTTGTTTGCGGACGGAGATCGGCTGTGTATAGTCACGCCGCTTTTGAATCGTTGTGAGGGTGTTCCCAGGTTCGATGTCGAGGTGGTCGCCCGATGTCGATACCTCGCCATTTTTCTAGATCAAATTCCGGGGCGATTTGGAGTCTTCAAGTGATCTCTTTCAGAAACGAACAATCGACGGCCTTTGGCGTCTTCCCCCAGGAGACATCGAGCCTGACTCTTCCCGGTCTGTGGGAATATGCAGAGGAGGTGACGCTGCCGTTCACCCGGGTGTTCGACCTGCTCCGCCATCGAAGGATCTCGTGGTCGTTCGCCGATTTCATGGACGAGCAGAGTGAGCTGGCCGGCAGGAATTGTGATGCCCTCGTCCGCGCCAGTGTCTACTGCTTCAAGCTCGACCACAGGCGGAGATGGGAGCTGTTCTCCCTTTCCCGCACCAGGTTCGAAAACGATGTGCGGCAACGCTTGATCCACATGCTGGCGCTGCATCTCAAATCGACGAACATCCGCGTCTTCGATCTGCAGCTCAAGCCGGACCTGCGGCACCTCGAGGAGTTCCGCAAGGCCCTCGGTGGGCCCATCGCGCTCCCGTCCCAGCCGAGTGTCATGGATGATTCCAGGTCCCGGGCCCCCATCGACTGGACCTCGCACCTGCTCCATCCACCGCAGGCCGGTGCATCCCGAAAGATCATCATCGTGGCTGAATCCACGGTCGTGATCCGCGAGGCCGCGTATGCGCCCATCCTGCCGATCCCGTCCGAAGTGCCCAGCCTCGTATCGGGTTAGCCCCCGTCAGGCCGACGACGTTACCGGAACAGCACTCCCAGCCTTCGGTGCAGCTCGTCCCGCGTCGCGCGGAACGCATCCAGCCGGCCCGGGCCCGTGATTGCGGCCGGATCCGGGAGGCCCCAGTGCACTCGATGGGCCTCCCCGAGCCATACGGGGCAGACCTCCTCGGCGCACAGGGTGATCACCGCCTGGACCTTCTCCCGCGGCACGTCGTCGATGGCCTTGCTGTGGTGGCCGGTGATGTCGATGCCCACCTCGGCGAGCACCTGTACGGCCTCGGGCCGCACCCGGCTCGGCTCCGACCCCGCCGATCCGATCCATACGTCGTGGGGAGCTACGGAGCGAGCGATCCCCTCGGCCAGCTGGCTGCGGGCCGAGTTGGCCACGCACAGGAACAGGTAGCCCTGTGGCCGCTGCTCACGGAGCCGCCCCGCCTGCTCTTCCCAGCTCATCTCCCCGCCGATCTCAGGCATGGGACCCCTCCGCCCGGCCCTTGCGGCCGTACAGCTTGCGGCCGAAATAGAACGCCACGTACACCAGCCCCAGCATCACCGGCACCTCCACCAGCGGCCCGATGACGGCGGCGAAGGCCCCCCCGTGGTGCAGCCCGAAGGTAGCGATGGCCACGGCGATGGCCAGCTCGAAGTTGTTGGACGCGGCGGTGAAGGACAGGGTGGTGGCCTGGCCATAGGTCGCCCGGGCCACCTTGCTGAGCACGAAGCTGATCACGAACATCACCACGAAGTAGATCAGCAGCGGGACGGCGATGCGCACCACGTCCAGCGGCACCTCGACGATCTTCTCCCCCTTGAGGGAGAACATCACCACGATGGTGAACAGCAGCGCCACCAGCGTCAGCGGGCTGATACGGTGGATGAACTGGTCGTGGTACCAGTCCTTGTCCTTGACCTTCAGTAACGTGAAGCGGGTGAGGATGCCGGCGACGAACGGCACGCCGAGGTACAGGCACACGCTCTTGGCGATCTCGGCGATGGTGATGCTCACCACCGCCCCTTCCAGCCCCAGCAGCGGCGGCAGCACCGTGATGAACACGTAGGCGTACACCGAAAAGAACAGCACCTGGAACACGGAGTTGAAGGCCACCAGGCCTGCGCAGTACTCCGGGTCGCCCTCCGCCAGGTCGTTCCATACGATGACCATGGCGATGCAGCGGGCCAGGCCGATGAGGATCAGGCCCACCATGTACTCGGGGTAGTCCCGCAGGAACAGCACCGCCAGGGCGAACATCAGCACCGGCCCGATGACCCAGTTCTGGATCAGCGACAGGCCTAGCACCTTGCCGTTGCGGAAGACCCGCCCCATCTCCTCGTAGCGCACCTTGGCCAGGGGCGGGTACATCATCACGATCAGCCCCACCGCGATGGGGATCGAGGTGGTGCCGATGCTGAGCTTGCCCAGGGCGTCGGTGACACCGGGCCACAGCACCCCCAGCCCGACCCCCGCGCCCATGGCGGCGAAGATCCACACGGTCAGGTAGCGGTCCAGCAGCGAAAGTCGCTTCATCACGCCCGGATCATGGCTCATCGGTCGATCTTCCTGTTCGAATGCCCCCGCAGGCTATTTAGGTTCAATGGGAGGAAGAATCCAGTCCCCATTGGATTTCGCAGGATCACGATTTGGCTTGTATCAGAATGACCCTTGTACCGCGACACCACGGAGGTCAGAGCCCGCTATCGGACGGAGAGATACCGTTGGCGTTGTCGCCTCGCCCTGCGTCGAGCCGGGCTGGGAGAGCAAGATGATCCCGGGGACGGACATCGCCAGCGCCCCCACGGCATGAGTGAACAGAACGATCGGTTGATAGCCATCCAGAGAGGTGGGCATGTAGTCGCAGTCGTCGCAGTCCCTGAGTGCTTGCTCGCGGGCCACTGTTTGCAAGCCCACGATGGTCGCAAGAGCGCCAGAGTAGGCCGCCTGTTCCATGAAACCGATGCCGAGAGCCCGGTCGTCTCCTCGGACCGTCCCATCGGCCAGTAGGCCATCGAATGCGGAAATCGTGAGCGGGGCCACTACCCAGCCTGCCAGGCAGAATCCTATGGAAACATCCACGAGGTAGAGTGAGGCGACGACGAGCGATGCCCCCTGTACCAACAGGCCCGCGGTCAACACGCCTCCCCATGCGGTTTTTGCCTTCATGGCGACGGCTGGCAGGGGCTTGTCGAAGCGGCCACCGAATTGCCCGAACGCGCCAAGGGAGATGCTGACCTGGCCCAGCTGGGAGCCCGTGTAGTTCCGATAGGTACAGACATCGCTGCGGTTGGGGCCGGTGAACTCGGCCCAGTAGTGGTCCGGCACGGCGTTCACGAAGTAGCGCAGATCAAGGCGGATCCCGCTTCGATCACGGAGATGGAAGAAGAGGCCCGCGCCAAAATCCACGGAGAATCCCCTCTCCCATCCAAGACCGTCTGTCCGTAGCGCTTGGAGGCCCCCTCCTTCGCACTCCTGCGCCAACGAGTTAACCCCTTCTTGGAACGAATCCAACTCCTCCTCCGTTACGTCCATGTCGTACTCACGAAACCCAAACCCCGTTGTGAGATAAGGCGCCACCGGCCCCCGCAACAGGTTCACCAGCAGGCCCAGGTGGGCCGTGAAAATCATCGTGGTGGTGCCCTGGAGCTCTCCCCAGCGGACGGTCGTGGGATTGGCGCCCAGTGTGAGCTCCACCATGGATAGACGATCCGGACGGAGACCGGCCCGCAGACCAAATTCAAATCCAGCTTGGAAACCCTCGATGCCATCCGCGGGCAGACGGGCGCCGGAAAATCCCTCCAGATAGAAACTCCCTGGAATGGCGCCTCGGTCGAACGGCAGCTCCTGTGCTCTGGCTGAAACGGAGGCCGCAAGGCAGCACCAAAACACCAGCGAAAGGGCCACTCCATTTTTGTACGTCGAGGAGCCTGATGACCCACCTAGCATGCTGGGAATTATAGCTGGACAGGGATCCCGAAAACCGGGCTCGTTCATGCACGCAGGACCCCTCACGCTCGTCGTCGGTCCCCGCGTGGCTCGTCTCGGACCCAAAAACCTGAAAGTAAATTCGCTACCTATTACTTTCATGTTTTACAGCGGGAGCTGCTCGGGGAAGTCGGGCGACAAGACGATGCCTTCGGAGCGCCCCAGCCACGCCTGTTCCGCCGCCTTCGCCCGCTCGACGAGGTCCGGTGGGGGGCCGTCCAGGCACCCGTCGGGCAGCAGCTGGGGCTCGATGAACTCCAGCGCACGGATGTGGCCGCCCCCCATGTCGCGATCCAGCTCACAGGCCTGGAACAGGGACAGGGCGCCGGTGGGGCCGTCGGCGAAGCTGGCCAGGTAGGCGCTCATCTCCGAGCGGCCGGAATGGCCCAGGGTTTCGGGACAGCGCTCGCAGGGCAGCGGCTCGAGGTCCCCGTTGGCGCCGTCATCCGCCGCGTGGCGCGCCTCGTGGATCATCACCCCGCGGGCAGCGGTAGCCACCAGCGACTCCAGGGCTGGTGCCAGCCCTTCGGTGGACACCAGCTCCTCGTAGCCCCGCTCCAGGATCGCCACCTCCTCGCCGGTGATCCACGGGCAGTCGTCCCCAAAATCGCGCCGGGCGTATCCGCGCAGCTGGCCCAGGGTCTCGCGATCAAATCCCCACCAGGGCATGGCCCGGATCTGGAAGCTGCTGCCGCAGGCATCGCGGGCGTTGATCTGATCGGCCACCTGCACCATGGCCGCCCGCTGGGGTGCCGTGCGGGCCAGCAGCTCTACCGTATCCGCGTCCAGCGCCGCGCCCAGCGCCGCGCGGATGGCCGGGGCGAAGGCACGCTGCTGTTCGGTCAGTTTTTCGTCGCCGAGGGGATCCATCAGCGGCCAAAGCTGGTCCACGACGAACTCCGCCAGCCGGTCCACGAGCACCAGCGCCCCCTGTTCAGCTCCACTGGTCATGCCCAGGTAG
Source organism: uncultured Rickettsiales bacterium (assembly GCA_964504165.1). GTDB lineage: Bacteria > Myxococcota_A > UBA796 > UBA9615 > CAYRNR01 > CAZDDH01. The sequence continues at coordinate 65,074 of CAZDDH010000003.1, forward strand.
GCCTCCACCACGTTCGTGATGTCGATGCGGGTAACCACCCGGGCCCGGAAAATCCCCTCCCCGACGGCCACTTCGCCGTCGTACAGCACCTCATAGTTCTTGGTGTACAGGTAGGGCTCGTCCCCCAGCATCACCGCCGGCACCATCATCAGCGGTTGCTCCTGGCGGTCCAGGTAGGCGTTCCACTCCTCGATGACAGCGAAGGCCTGTTCGGAGCGCTCGTACGCCCCCAGGTCCAGCTCGGCCCTGAGCTGCTCGGCGAGGATCGTGAGCTTGGGATCGGGCGCCAGCGCCTCGGACAGCGCGTCGAAGGTCTGGCGCTCCTCCCCCGACCCATCGTCGCCATACATGTGAGCCCGGGCAATGAGCCAACGGGGGAACAGTTCCTGATGCACGTACACCAGATCCACGCCGTTGAGCACCGCCGCAGCGGGTTCTTCGATGGTCATCCAGGTGGGGCGCCCCCGCAGGTCCGTTTCCCCCCGCAGTACCCCCTCGATGCGGTCCCCGGCCATCAGCCACAACCCGCTGCACAGTGACCCGGCAAAGATCACCAGGCAACCCGCTGCAGTGGCCCAGTGGGCCCGCCGTTGAGCCTTTCGATACCCATCTTCGGAATCCAGGCCGAACATTCAACCCCCAGGAATCTCGGGCACTCCTAGTCAAGCATGTCACCTTGTGCTGGCATTCGCCCGTTCTCCAACGGATCGGTTCCCGAACCGTTCCGCGAACGGGAGGCTTGACCTACCCGTCGGCAGTCGCTAGCCTACCGAATGGTAGACTAGAACACCGAGGAGCGACGGAGGGGTTGTGAACTACCCGACCTTCGATGAGACCTGCCTGGCGGCGGTCTGCTACAACCGCGCCAGCCGCTACCTGGACCATGTCCACGTCATCTCCAGGTACCGCGACGGCCGCCACACCGACCGCTGGCACAGCGCGTACTGGCGGGACGAGGTGGACGACATCCACGCGCTGACCATGGCCTGGACCCTGCTGGGGGTCCAACCGCAGCAGACCATCGCCCTGATGGGCAAGAACCGGCCGCGCTGGATCCACGCGGCGATGAGCGTCATCGCCAACAACGCGGTGCTGGTGCCCGTCTACCCCACGCTGACGGCCCAGGACGCCGCCTTCGTGCTGCGGGATTCGGGGGCCCGGCACATCGTCGTGGACACCGTGGAGCAGGCCCGAAAGGTCCTGTCGGTGAACGGCGAGCTGCCCGAGCTTGACCGCATCGTGGTGATGGATGCGCTGGATGGAGAGGCCCCGGCGGGGGTCACCTCGTGGGACGAGCAGCTGGGGCTGGCCGAGGGCAAGCTGGACATGGAGGCCCTGTTTGGCAAGGTCCGGCAGATCACCCCCGACGATCTGGTGTCCATCATCTACACCTCGGGCACCACCGGCCGGCCCAAGGGGGTGATGCTGACCAACGGCAACTACATGGCCCAGCGGTTCCTGCTCGGCCAGTACAACTTGCGCTCCGAAGACGTGTTCCTCAATCACCTGCCGTTTTGCCACTCCTTCGGCCTGACCACCGACCTGCTGGCCAGCGCCGACGTGGGGGCCACCTTGGCCATCGCCGACGGGTTCGCCCCCGAGCAGATCCGCGAGGCGTTGCTGACGATCCGGCCGACGGTGTTGATGAGCGTGCCCCGGCTGTTCGAGAAGATCTTCATCCAGGTCCACGACGTGGTGTCCAGGCGGCCCAAGGCGCTTCAGGATGCGTTCGGGATGTCGATGGGCGTCGGCAAGCAGGTCTTTGACCTGGGCAACGAGGGCCAGCCGCTCCCGCTGGGGTTGCGCCTCAAATACAAGGTGGCCCAGCGCATCTTGCGCAAGGTCCGCGGGAAGTCGGGCCTGGATCGCCTCCGCGTCGCTTACGCCGGTGGCGCCCCCACCAGCCGCGAGCTGTCGTACTTCTTCCAGAGCCTGGGCATCGATCTGTACCAGGGCTACGGGCTGACGGAGACCGGCCCCATCGCCAACGTCAACGCGCCGGGCAAGAACAAGCTGGGCACGGTGGGCCCCCCCATCGCCGGCTGCGAGGAGAAGCTCGCCGACGACGGCGAGATCCTGATCCGTGGGACCAATGTGATGAAGGGCTACCACGGCAATCCCGAGGCCACCGCCCGCGCCATCGACGGCGACGGCTGGTTCCACAGCGGCGATATCGGCACCTTCGACAGCGACGGCTACCTGACCATCACCGACCGCAAGAAGGAGTTGATCGTCACCTCCGGCGGCAAGAACATCGCCCCGCTGAAGCTGGAGAGCGCCTTCAACACCGAGGCAGCCATCGAGCGGGTGGTGCTCATCGGCAACGACCGCAAGTTCCCCAGCGCATTGATCTGCCCCAACTTCGAGATGTTGCGGCGGTGGGCCACCGATCAGGGGCTACGCTTCGACTCCGACGGCGAGCTGGTGGCGCAGCCGGAGGTGGAGGCGCTGATCCAGCAGCGCGTCGATGCGGTGAACCGGGCCTTCCCCCGCCACGAGCAGATCAAGAAGTTCGCGTTGATGGACCACGAGTTCACCGAGTTCACCGGCGAGCTGACCCCCACCCAGAAGGTGCGGCGCAAGGTGGTCGATGAGATGTACGGGGACGTGATCGAGGGGTTATACGGCTAGCTTCGGCTAGCGGCGCCGGATCGCCACGACGGACAGCAGGGCTGCGAGGGCCAGGCCAGCGGGAATCGGCGCGGCGGGGGTTGCGGCGACGGAGCACCCTCCGATGCCGCTGTCGTCGTCATCCCAGTCTTCGTTGTCGCTGTACCCCTCCCACGGGTCGTAGCAGTCACCGTCCTCGTCGGAGATGTCCACCGAGGTGCTCTCCGAGGCGTTGCCCCCGCCATCGACGAACACCACCTGGTCCACCGTCGAGGTGTCGAAGCCCTCGCTCTTGCTGAAGGTCAGCAAGCCATCCTCCGGCGTGACGCAGTAGGTCAGCAGCTCCACCTCGAAGGTGGCCAGCACCAGGTCCTCGGGGCCGCTGTAGGTGAGGTCGATGGTGATGTCCGAGCACTCGGCGTCGTCCACCACCACCTGGGGGGCTTCCGTGTCGGCGGCCTCGCCGGTGGTGAAGGTGTAGGTCGTGGAGTGATCGGTGACCAGGTCGGTGACCGTGGCGGTGTAGGTCGTCAGCGGCTCCAGATCCTCCGCCGGCTGGTGGGCTTGGCAGTCCCCGTCCCACGGCACCAGGGGCACGGCGTGTCCATCGGCGTGGCGCAGCACCAGCTCGGTGGCGGTCGTGCCGTGCTCGGCGTCGTACATCAGGATCGGGTTGAGGGGGACATCGGCGGCGCCGTCGGCCGGGTGATCGACGATGTCGATCCACTCGTAGGAGCTGGCCTGGGCGCTGATCGCCGCGGCGATGACGCAGACGGCCATGGCGGCGATGGTCAGGTCTCGAAGGATGGGTCTCATGGCGGCTCTCCGGATCGTATGGCAAACATGGACAGCGTTATGAGCAAGGTCCGTGCCAGCGGATGGGGTCGGAGGGATTACAGCCGGGCGGGGTTCCACACCGAGGAGTCCTCTCGTGCCTCGCGGTCGGATGGCTCCAGGCGGAGTTGACCCATATCCAGGACCTGGCCGGGCTCGACGGTGATCTCCCCTTTCCACTGCCCGTCACCGTGGACCGCCCTCAGGTGCATCGTCGTCGTCCCCAGCGGGGCGCGAGTGAACTCCACCACCTCGTTGGCCGGGATCACGGAGTGGGCATGATCATTGTTTTTGTACGCCGTGAATGAGATCACGACGTCCCCTTCGGACTCCTCCACCATCGCCTGGATCCGGATCCGACCGGATTCTTCCAGGGCGATGACCACGTCATCGTCCGTGTCCTCGACGCGGACCACGCGACAGTCCAGACCATCGGCACAGGCCGACAGGCTCGTTCCACTATCGACCTCGTCGCAGATCCGGACCTGCCCGTTGGCGTCTGTGGGGTAGACGTCGTCCGGCCCGACCATGATCGCCCAGGCGCCATGCTTCACCTCGGCCGGGACTCCCTGGCCCTGCGTATCGACCACGAATACGTCCACGCACTGGGGATCCTTGACCGTGATCTCGATGAGCTGCTCGCTGAGGATGGTCTCCTGGCTGATCCGTTCCCTGGAGTCCTGATAGCCCTCACACTTGGCCCTGAACGTCCAGTGGTTGATGTCCATTGCGGGGAACTCGAACGTTCCGTCCGCACGGATGGCTGCCTGATAGGCGCCGAGCCGCGCCATCTGTTCGTCACGGCCATCCGTATCCCCGAGGATGGGCAGGCCCCTGGAATCCCTCGCGTGCTTCATCCTCGGCGTCGCCTCGATCGTGCCATGTCCGATGGTCGAACCCCGCTCGTCCCACACGATTCCGTGTACGGCCAACGCCTTGTCCAGCACCAGATCCCTCCGGATCCGGAACGGGATCTCTTCATCTGGACCGAGGGGGGCCGCGGTCTCCTCCCCCCGCCCGCGACCCGGGACCTGGGCCGCCAGCCGCAGCGGGCACACCTCCCGCCGCTCCAGCTCGTAGTACCCCTGGGCATCGGTCCGGGTGCCGGCGTCGATCCAGCGGCGCTCCATCTCCTCCTGGCGTTGCACCAGCAGGAGCTGCAGCTGTGCTCCCTCGGCCGGCTCGCCGTCGTCCCAGGTCACGTAGCCGTAGGACACGCACGGGGGCGGTAGGGGGTGATAATTGAAATCCTCGATCGGGCGTGGATCCTTCGAGACCAGGCGAGTGGGCTCCACCAGCGTGTGCGGCAGCCGTTGTGATTGCTGGCGCTGGGGGGGAGGCTGCGCGGCAGGCGTAACTTCTGGCGGGGCCTCCGGGGGAGGTGGGCGCAACGCCAACCAGCCCACCACCGCCACCGTGCTGACCAAAAGAACGAGCCCCAGCCACCGCATCCAGCCACGCGAGTCATCTTTCATCGTGCTTCCCGAATGGAGCCGGCCCCTTCCGGCTGCACGAGTCTAACTCAGATGGAATCCAGGAGCTTGTCTAGCGCTCCTGTGGGGTTGGTGAGCCGTGTTCTGGGGATTCAGCCGTGGGGTCCTCGGGGGGGGCATCCGTCGGTTCCGCCTCGGCCGCGGGATCCTTCCACTCCACGTCCTCCAGCGTTACTGCCGGCGGTTCTGGCGCAGCGGACGCGGTCGCACTTCCGATGTTCGGTTCATCCCGCAAGCTGGTGAAGGCGGCGACTCCGCACAGGACGACCAGGTAAGGCACACAAGCTGTGGACAGACGCAATTGGGAGCTTCCGTTCTTCCCCGCTCGAACCACGTCTGTCTCTTTAGTGGCTGTTTTACGGGGGGATGGACGGAAAAAACGGTCAGCGCCGCCGCCGCCGCAGCCGCGCCATCGCCGCATCCCGGGCCAGACGCCGCCCGTGGTTCCGGTCCGTGCGTTCGGAGCGCCGGTCGACCTGATCCCGCCAGCGGGCATCCCAGGCCGCGAAGGCCGCGCGCTGACGGGGCGAGGGCCGCCACGACGGATCGGCGTCGGTGTCCGGGGCGTACCCCAGTTCCCTCATCAGCGGGCCGCAGCTGGACTCGACCCATCGGACCTGGGCCGGGCTCAGTTGCTTGCGGTATTTGCCGGCGTTGTGCCGTAGCACCGGCGAGGCGGTGTTCACCCAGTCCTGGGACAGGGTGGAGGCGGTGCGAGCCGCATCGGTGCGGTGGTAGGCCAGCATGCCCTCTTCGAAAGGCTCGCCGAGGAAGGCCGCCAGATGCCGCACGGCCCCGGGGGGATCGGCCAGCAGGTCCTCGTAGCGCAGGCGCAGCAGCGATCCGGGGGGCAGCTCCCGCTCGTGGCGTATCCCCAGCTCCTGTTGCCGTCGCCACAGCTCGGCGGTGAACCACGGGTGGAATGGGCTGAACACGGACCGCCGCGACGACGCCGCCACGTCCCGCGGATCCCGCACCAGCCACACGAAACGAGCCCCGGGGTAGGCCTCGCGGATGCGCGCCACGTGGTGGATCACGAAGGTGCTCTTGTTGCCCCAGCGGGCCTTGCCCTCGGACTCCCGGAACTGGTCGTACAGGGCGTAGAACACCCCGAACAGGTCCCGCGGGGTGGCCTCGGCCAGGACCCGGTCGCGGTCCACGGCCATCTCCCAGGGGTGGATGTGGACCTTCAGCAGCCCCAGCACGTCGTCCACCAGACGTTCCAGGTTGGCGTCGTCGGCCAGCGGCCCGTAGGCCCCCTCCAGATCGGCGAAGTAATGCAGGATGTGGGGCGGGTGGGGCACGGCAATGCGGGAGTGGGCGTTGAGCACCAGCCGCAGCAGGTTGGACCCGGAGCGCTCGGTGCCGATGATGAAGATGGGATCGCCGAGCATCGTTTCCGCCGTTTGTTTTGGTCTCACGCGGGTTTCGGAATAGTATCACCGGTGGCCTGCGGCGGGCGGCCCACGCCGGGCACGATCCGCTGAGCGCGCCGACGGACGGCATCATGGCAAGAAAACGAGCCCTGGCTCCCGAACTCTACGGTCTGGCTGCATCGGACACCGATCGTGCGCTGATGGACCGCATGCGCGGCCAGGATCTGACGCCGGTGGGCACCGATCGTGCGCTACCCCGGTTTACGCTGCTGATCGGCCCCTCGCCGTTCACCATGCCCCGGGGCTGGGAGTATTACCTGACCACCCCCTTCGAGGGGCCGGCCATCATCGCCTCGGTGGCCCACAACGCCGGCTACCCCACGCGCATCGTGGACGTGCGCTTCAGCCCCGACCCCCTCAAGGACGCCTACCAGCAGATCATGGAGGGTACGGACATCCTCGGTGTGGCCACCTTCGAGGACAACTTCCCCTTCGTGCGCGAGATCATCGACGCGGTGAAGGATGACGCCCCGGACATGCCGGTGATCTGTGGCGGCTCCCTGGTGACGTCCGTGCCCCATCTGTTCATGGAGCACACCCGCACCGACATCGCGGTCATCTCCGAGGGGGAACTCACCATCCAGGAGTTGCTGGGGAGCTATGCCAACGGCAGCCTGGGGACGGATCTGCCGGATATCCACGGCATCTGGTACCGCGGCGACGACGGCCAGGTGCAGCGCACTACCCCCCGCGGCCAGATGCCCGACCTGAACTCCGTGCCCCGCATGAGGCTGGAGCTGTGGCCCCAGGCCCGCGGCCCGTTGGGGCTCCAGCCCCAGATCATCACCTCGTTCAGCCGCGGCTGTAAGATGGACTGCAGCTTCTGCTTCCGCACCACACCGACGGTGTCCTCCAAATCCCCCGAGAAGTTCAACGAGGAGCTGGACTGGCTCAAGCAGCAGTACGGCACCAACTTCCTGTTCATGTGCGACCTGACCTTCAACGCCGACACGCGCCAGACTCGGGAGATGTGCGAGGTGCTGGGCGACCACGACCTGCGCTTCACCTCCATGTGCCGCTGCGCCGACGCCGACAAGGAGCGCCTGGACGCCATGAAGGCCGCCGGCTGCGATGTCATCCTGTACGGCGTGGAGTCGCTGGGTACGTCCGCCCTGCGGGAGGTCCACAAGCCCACCACCGAGAACATCTCCCTGCGAGCGATGCATCGCACCTTCGAGGCGGGCATCCGCTTCGGCACGCTGCTCATCGTCGGCCTGCCCGGCGAGACCGAGGAGGGGCTGGAGCATATGTGCAGCTTCGCCGAGGAGTTCCATCACATGGTGCGGGTCAAGTACCTCTCGGCGCTGCCGGGCACGCCCGTCTACCACGACCTGTTGAACAGCGGCCTGATCAAGTCGGAGCTGGATCACCTCAACTGGCTGTCCACCGAGCAGTCCCTGAGGGAGGACGAGTTCCTCAACGTCAACGGCCTGCCCGAGCAGGTGATGCGGGATGCGTACAAGCGCATGTACGACGCCTACCAGCCGGGCCCGGTGATGGACTTCGAGCACTGGCCGGAGCACTTCGAGTACTTCGATCCCAATCCGGACGACGGCAAGCAGACCTCCATCGACTATGCCGGTACCGGCTGGCGCACTGAATTTGCTTCAGCGGGACCGCCGCTGGCGCCTGGCTCGGAGCGCTACACGCTCGAGGCCTGTGGTTCGGAACGTGCCCATCAGACCGGCGCCACCACCGCCATCAGCGGAGCCAAACGAATCCGCCTGGCCCGTGAGTGCATGGGACCATAGCTCTGCAACTAATCTGGATCGCGCGCGATAAAACAGTAGAATGCCCTTTCGCCAAGGGACTTTGCACATGGCTGATTTCAAGGGCCTGGACACGCACGAACACCTCAAGAAGGCGTTTTCCGGCGAAGCGGGGACCGTGCAGCGGTACCAGTACTTCGCCAAGATCGCCGACATCGAGGGCTACCCGGACGTGGCCCAGCTGTTCCGTGACCTGGCTGAAGGAGGCTTGCACAACACCCACGGCAACCTGGACTACCTCAAGCAGGTGGGGGACCCGGCCACCGACCTGCCCATCGGCGAGACCGACCGCAACCTGGCCGCTGCCATCATCTCCGAGACCTACGAGTACACCGAGCTCTATCCGGCCATGGCCGCCCAGGCCCGGGCAGATGGATTCACCGACGTGGCCAGCTGGTTCGAGACCCTGACCAAGCTCAAGCGGGCGCACGTGGTGACCCTCAAGCAGGCCGTGCAGCAGATGCAGTCGTTGCCGGGCGAGGAGGAGGGCCGTTGACCGATCCTACCCAAGGCCCCGCCAATGGCCCCGCCAGCCGCGACTACAACGCCGGCTCGATCACGGTGTTGCCTGGCCTCGAAGCCGTACGTCAAAACCCGTCGATGTACATCGGCTCCACCGATCTGGAGGGCATCCACCAGCTGGTGTACGAGGTGGTGGACAACTCCATCGACGAAACCCTCGCCGGCCACTGCACCCGCATCGAGGTGACCCTGGGAGCGGATGGTTCGTGCACCGTGGAGGACAGCGGCCGCGGCATCCCCGTGGACCTCCACGAAGAGGAGGGCATCCCCGCCGCCGAGCTGGTGCTCACCCGGCTGCACGCCGGCGGCAAGTTCGGCAAGGGCTCGTACTTCCGCCCCGCCGGGCTCCACGGCGTGGGTGTGTCCTGCGTCAACGCCCTGTCATCGTCCCTCCAGCTGGATATATGGCGGGACGGCGCCCACTACAGCCAGTCCTACGAGCGGGGCGTGCCGCGCACGGAGCTGGTCCGCAACGGCAACAGCGACGTCCAGGGCACCCGGGTGCAGTTTTCCCCCGATCCGCAGATCTTCGAGGAGACCACCGAGTTCGCCCACGACGTGCTGGCCCGGCGCCTGGAGGAGCTGGCCTTCTTGCACCCCGGCGTCACCATCCGCTTCGACGACCAGCGGCGCAAAACCGAGCAGGTATACCAGTACGACAGCGGCATCCTGGGGTACATCGCCCGCCTCAACGAGAGCCGCACCCCGTTGCACGAGGCACCGATCCACATCCAGCACACCGACGACGAGCTGGAGATCGACCTGGCCCTGCAATGGACCGCCGACTACGGCGAGCACCTGCACAGCTACGTCAACTCCATCAACACCGTCTACGGCGGCACCCACGTCTCCGGGCTCAAGACCGCCCTGACCCGCACCATCAACGACTACGCCGTCGAGACCAAGATGATCTCCGCGGACAACGGCGAACGCATCACCACCTTCGACATCGTCGAGGGGCTCACGGCCGTGCTGTCCATCAAGATGGCCGACCCCCGCTTCGAGGGGCAGACCAAGACCCGCCTCACCGTGCGCAAGACCAAGATCCAGATGCAGCGCGTCGTGCGGGAGCGCTTCAGCGAGCTGCTGCGCGCCGACTCCCGCATGGCCATGCAGGTGGTGGGCCGGGCGCTGGAGGCCTCACGGGCCCGCCTGGCGGCCCGCCGGGCGTCGGACCGGGCGCGCTTCACCAACGTCGATACGGTGGTCAACGAGGAGGTCTACACCAAGCAGTTCGGCATCCGCTCGGAGAACTGGCACGACTCGGCGGTGTGGATCACCGACGACGAGTTGCTGGAACACCATGCGGCCATGACCGAGGTGGGCCCGGACGCCAAGATGCTGGACGTGTGCTGCGGCACCGGCGTGGTCAGCGCCGCGTTTACCGACCGGGTGGCCCACAAGACCGGGTTGGACCTGACGCCGCAGATGGTCAAGCACGCCAGCACCCGTTTGGACAAGGTGGTGCAGGGCACGGTCTACGACATCCCCTTTGAGGACGAGTCCTACGACATCGTGTGCACCCGCGAGGTGCTGCACATCCTGCCGTGGCCCGAGAAGCCCGTGTCGGAGATCTTCCGGGTGCTCAAGCCCGGCGGGCAGTTCATCACCGGCCAGATCCTGCCCTACGGCGCCGAGGACGGCCCGTGGATGTACCGGGTCTTCAAGAAGAAGCAGCCGCTGATCTTCAACATGTTCCAAGAAGAGGACTTCCGCGAGCTGTTGCTGGGGGCCGGCTTCGTCGATCTCAAGATGAACGAGTACTGCCTGTGGGAGTCCATCGACACCTGGATCGACACCCACGAGACCACCACCTTGCACCGCCACGAGATCCGCGACCTGTTCGCCAACGCACCCCAGGAAGCGCGCAACATCCACCCCTTCGAGATCCTGCCGTCCGGCGAGATCCTCGACCTGTGGCGCTGGTGCATCTTCTCGGTGCGCAAGCCCGGTTAGGGGCGCCCGTGTCCACCGCCGCTCAACAAGCCCGCGCGCGTATCGTCGAACCGCTACTGGGGCTCGATCCGCCGGTGGCCGGCCTGCGCCACAAGATCCGCGACGTCGTCGTGCTGGCCTCGTCGTCCCGGGGCGGCTCGTCGGTGGTGTCGGAGATCCTGCGCCACAGCAACGACCTGCTGCACTTCCGCGCCGAGGTGAACCTGTTCTTCGTGCTGTCCGGGCACGCCTTCCCCGACGGCGGCACGGGGAGCGACGCCCTGGGGGCCGAGCAGCTCACCGACCCCGACCTGCTGGATCGGTTACTGGCCTTCGACATGGGCCACCACGCCGACGGGCTGCCGGACGAGGAGTCGGTGGAGCGCTTCGCCGATCAGCTGCACTGGCGGCTCTCCGCCCAGTGGCCCGACGAGCACTTCGACATGGAGCAGGCCCACTTCTGGACCCGCGAGACCCTCGCCGAGCTGCGGCGGGACCACGGATGGGCCGCGGACGCCTTCGAGGACGCCCAGTTGTTCCACACCCTGCTGCTGTGCCGCGTGCGCACCGGCCACCCGGCGGTGAATCCCTGGTACTACGACATCCGGCCCGACCTGATCCGCGGCCATTGCCCCGACGCCGAGCCGTCGTCGGCTCCGCCGTCCGCCCTGGTCTTCGAGGAGCCGCCGTTCGTCACCATCAGCCCGTGGCAGACGGTCACCGAGGCGGATTTGCACCGCCCGCTGATCATCAAGACCCCCTCGAACGTCTACCGGCTGCCGTTCTTGCGGGCGTTGTTCCCGTCGGCTCGATTCCGCATCTTCCACCTCACCCGCAACGCCGCCGCTTCCATCAACGGCCTGCACGACGGCTGGCGCTTCCGGGGCTTCTTTGCCCACCCGCTGCCCGGCCGGCTGGCCATCGACGGCTACAGCGACCAGTGGCCCCAATGGGGCGGTGACTGGTGGAAGTTCGACCTGCCGCCGGGGTGGGAGGACTGGACCCACCGCTCGCTGGTGGAGGTCTGCGGCTTCCAGTGGCGGGCCGCCCACACCGCCACGCTGGACTACCTGGCCCGCCACGATGTCCCATCGATCCAGCTGCGCTTCGAGGACATGGTGGGGGAGATCGACGCCCGCCGCCGGGCCATCGGAGCCCTCACCGACTGGCTGGGCATCCCGCTGGGCGACGAGCTGGGCCGGCTGGTGGAGACCGGCCTGCCCCCCATCATGGCCACCTCGCGGCCCCGCCTGCGGCGGTGGTTCGACCGCGCGGAGCTGCTCGACCCGGTGATCCACGATCCCGCAACCCTGTCCATCCTGGAGCGACTAGGCTATGACCTCGACCCGGAAACCTGGACCTGATCGCGACACCTTGGACGCCGCCGCCACCCACGGGGGCGCCGGCTGGGTACCCCGTATCAAGACCCACGGCCAGGAGGTGGCCGAGGGAGCCCTGTGGAGCCCCTACCGGGTCAACTCCGAGGTGGCTACGCTGCGGGCGGTGCTGCTGGCCAAGCCCGGCGAGGAGCTGGGGGCCATCGACGATCCGGACGAGATGCTGATGCTGGCCCCGGTAGACGTGGCGGCCATCGAGCGCCAGTGCGACGAGCTGGTGCAGACATACCTGGACCTGGGCGTGGACGTGCACCTCTACCGCTCGGACAAGCCCTCGCCTCCCAACCTGATCTTCATGCGCGACCTGTTCCTGATGACCCCCGAAGGGGCCATCCTGGGCCGCCCGGCCGCCGTCCAGCGGGCCGGCGAGGAGGCCTACGCCGCCGAGGCCATCGCCGCCGCCGGCGTCCCCATCGTGCGCACCCTGCGCGGCGTAGCCACCTTCGAAGGCGCCGACGCCCTGTGGCTGGATGACCACACCGTGCTCGTGGGCGTGGGCCTGCGCACCAATGAAGAGGCGCTCGAGCAGCTGCGCGACGCCCTCGAGCCCATGGGCGTGGACGTGCTGTCCGTGCCCATGCCCACCGGCGGCGTCCAGCACCTGCTGGGCATGGTCACCTACGCTGACACCGACCTGGCCGTACTCCACAGCGACAAGACCTCCGACGAGCTGCGGGAGCTGCTCACCCAGCGCGGCGTGAAGCTCATCGAGCTGCCCCCCGACGACGAGCTGCTGCTGGGCCGCTCCAACAACTTCGTCACCCTGGCCCCGCGCAAGGTGCTGATGCCCACCGGCTGCCCCGAGACCCGTGGGAAGCTCGAGGCCGAGGGGGTGGAGGTGCTGGAGGCGGACGTGTCCGAGTACATCAAGGCGGCGGGGGCGCTGGGGTGTCTGACGGGGGTTCTCTGGCGGGGGTAGGCTGTCAATAAAGCATAGGGTGTAGCTCAGCCAATGCGACAGACGCGTCCTCCCTGTCGTAAAATCGGACGAGGCTGACCAAGGCGCACCAGTTTCGGACTCGTCCTGTCGGCATTCGAGGATTGCTCCAATCATCCGTATGAGCGGATGGCCATCATTCGTTGAGTCAGAGAAGTATTGATATGAGAAAAAAGAAGGATACCGTTGATGCCGCATGGTGGTCCCCCGTTGAGCCGTGGAAGAAACGTGAGTGGGGCGTGCGGCTGTTCTTCTCTGCTGCTGTCGTTGGGCTGGCCGGGTTTGGCATTTCGATAGTGATTGCGTCGTTTAGCGATCCAGGTCGGGCACCAACACCTGGGTTTACCGAGGGATTGTGTGCCAGTCAGATTGACAGTTTGAGGATCTACGAAATCAAGGAACGAGAGGATCTGGAGACTGCAAAAACACGGGCCAAACAGTTCAAATCAATTATGACGAATCCGGATTCGGCCGATTTTAGTTCAGCGAGGGAGCTTCTCGTAGCTGAACGGGAGATCGTCGAGAACAAGGAACGGTCGCTGGCACATCTGAATGAATGGGATTTCAAAAATAATACGAAGGAAGCGGTCAAGGGCACGACCTGGGTATTGATATTGTTGACTTTCTCGTTCTGTCTATACTGGATCTGTGCCCGACGGATGCTGCTGGATGCTGTCAAGGCTGGTTTGTCAGTCAAAAAGGTGTTCAAGGTTGCCCGGAGGAACTACTGGAAGATCCTAGGTGCGACTCTGGGGTTCGTCACTCTATCATTCTCGCAGACACTATTTGCTCTTGCTCCTCAAAAAACTCACGCTTGGAGTTCCTACTGCGTTAATTGGAAAGCTTGGCTCTTTCACGATCCGCTCGTCAATCTGGTGGCATCTTTAGGAGTAGTCTATCCCCTGGCTCTCGGATCAGGGACCGTGCAGAGAGGGCTCGTTCCACGACTAGACCTGACCGACAAGGAGCAGCGCGCTGCTTGGCTGGCCGAAGAACATGCGGCGCACCACTACATGTCAATGGTGCATAAGTGGACCGCTATCATCGTCTTTACGGCGGGCGTACCGGCTATCTTGTGGATCGAGTTGCTCGTGGTGGGATACGAAACGTCCAACCCCTGGTACCTGTTACTCGGGGCCGGACCGGTGCTGGTAGTTTTATGGCTGATCAGTGCACTGATCTTGAATGCGCATTTATTACGTCGTCGATATATTCGATCGCTGTCCCGCCTGAAGGAAGACAGGAAGCTGTATACGGATCCAACCTTGCCATTTCTCGGAAAGAGCGTCTGGAAAGCTCCCGGTGTGATCATCACAACCTGGTCGGTGATTGCGGCGATAATCAAATACACGCATCTGCCTGAGATATTCGCAGGGTAGTCGCTAGTGGATGAGGGAAAAGGGATCAAATCAGATGATTGTCTGTTCTGGTCCCCAAACGGCGACCTGGGCAGCCTCGCTGGGCTCTCCAGCCTCGCATCCGTGGGCACACCGCCCGAGGAGGGCCGGCCCGGTCTGGCCGCTGTCCAGGCTCTCAACATGATCTCGTCCTCCCATTTCGGGTGTCTGATTCCGTGTCGTTGACAACCTGGCCAAATTCCGTGGCCCGGCGCTGGAGGTGGCGGCCGCCGGGGGCCACAACCTGATGCTGACCGGGCCGCATGGCACCGGGAAGCCCGCGCTCGCGCAACAGCTGCCGAGGATCTTGCCAACGCCGACCCGTGAGGAGGCGCTGGCGGTCACCCACGGTTTGTGATCATCGACTCCACGTGCTCATGAATCCGGGAAGCCAGGAAGTACGGCAAATCCAACAAGGTGAACTCCGTACCGGCCGCGGTCCGGACCTGCTGCCGGCCGAGGGGGCCGCTGTGTAGGCGGACGGCGAGGCCGTGGTCGCAGCGGTCCATGAACTGGTGCAGGCTGCGGAGTGTGCCGCTCTTGCCCGCCTTGACCTCCACTGGGATGACCCGGTTTTGGTGCTGTAGGACGAAGTCGACCTCGGCGATGGACTGGCGCTTCTCGCGGACCCACAAGCAGGGTTTGTGGTGTACGTCGGAGCTGCTGGCCAGCAGCTCCTGACCAACGATGTGTTCGGCCAAGCGGCCCCGATGGAATGCGTGGAGATCGTCGTACTCGAAGTACTGCGCCTGGAGCCCCAGGGCGAAGTTCAGCAATCCGGTGTCCAGGAATTGCAGACGGGGAGATTTGCGGAGATCCGGCGTGATGGGGAGCGAGGTGGAGGTGGTCGGGTAGAGGAGGAACAGCAGCATCGCCCGTTCCAATGTCCGCAGCGCCTCGCCCATCTCCCGGGACCGGTAGTTGGAGCGACCGAAGCCGGCGAACTTGATCCGGGCCCCGGCCTCCAGCGGCGCCGCCTCGATGGCGTGCCGGATCACCAGGTCGAGGGTTTGATTCCTGGCGTACTTGCTGACGTCGTCCAGGTAGGAGGTCAGCAGGGAGCTGTAGAGCCTGTCGAGGATCGTGACGTCTCGGGACTCCACGAAGGCCGCGACGATCTCGGGCATGCCGCCGACCAACGTGTACCGGTGGAATCTCGCAAGCAGGTGTGGATGGGCGACGGCGGGACAGGGGACGGTGTTCAGTGCCTCCAGCGCTCCGTCATCCCCGAGGGCCGAGAGGAACTCCTGGAAGGTGAGGGGGTGCATGAACAGGTGGCGGACCCGGCCGACGGGGAAGGTCACGTCTCCCCGGGCCAGCACGGCTTCCAGGAGAGATACCGCTGCAATGACGTGGAGATCTGGCATGGCATCGTGAAAGTGGCGCAGGGAAGCGATGGCCTCCGGCGACTCCTGGATCTCATCGAGGAACAACAGCGTACGTCCTTTTGAGCGACGTAACCCCCGGCTCAGGAGGATTGCCTGGAACAGATCGCGGATGCCGAGGCCCCGCTGGAACAGGCCCGCGTCTCCCGGAACCTCGAGGTCCAGCATGATGAACTGGTCGAACTCCTCGCCGAGCAGCTTGACCGCCGTGGTCTTGCCAACCTGCCGTGCGCCTCTGAGAACAATGGGCTTTGTGCGGGGCGCGATGGCCCAGCGGCGGAGGGTTTCAAGGATCGTTCGGGGGAACATCAAACACCCTTGTTTGTATCATTGTCAGACATTGTGGCCGCATGGTTTGTATTGTTGCAAGCCCAAAGAGGGCAAATGCTTGTATCAAAGACAGTTCAAACTGGGAGGCCGAGCTTGGAGGCAGGGCAGGTGTCTGACACCGCGCCCTGCGTCGTGGGCCTACCTTTTGTTCCGCCCAACCGCGTAGAGCACGGGTTCACGCACGGCTCGCTCGAGGCGTCCCGTCCGCAAGAGGAACAGGGCGACGAGGCCGTAGGCGAGCATGGAGAACAGGCCTTGCTCGCCGGCGAGGTAGGGTTCGAGTTCGCCCGCAAACCATCGATCGCAGGTGCTCTGGTAGTAGATGTTGTGGGCGGCGTGGGCGATGACCGGAGGCCAGATGCTCCCGCTGGCGAGGCGGAGCCACCCGAAGAAGACGGCCGCCACGGTCACGGTCCCGACAAACTGCAGCGCGGAGACCCATGGCTGGACGCTGGTAGCGTAGTCGCCCCAGAGGATGAGCGGAACGTGCCAGACGGACCAGACCAGTCCGGCGAGCAGGAGCGCGAAGGGCAGCTTCCCTTCCACCATTCGGGTGATCAGGTAGCCCCGCCAGCCGAGCTCCTCGCCGAGGGCGAGCACGCTAGCGATGACCATGCCGAAGGCCGCGCCGATGGTGGAGTTGATGATCCACTTGGTCACAGGCGATTCGAGACCCGCGTCCGCCGCGGGGGGCGTGAATTCGACGACACCCAGAACCCAGGACACGCCGTACGTGAACGCGGCACAGGAGACCGGGACCACGAACGCGAGGCCCCAGTACCGCAGCTTGCCGGCCCTCCATCCGACATCGCGAAACCCATCGCGCTGCACGAGCCGTAGGGCGATGGACAGGAGCCCCGGCAACCACATCACGGCGGAAACCGCGAGAATGCCGGGCCCCAGGATTCCTCCGTAGCGAACGATGACAAACGCTTCCAGAGCGAAGCTCAATGCCAGCGTCAGGCCAATGAACAGGCCAACCTGCATGCGCCGGCGGTGCACGGATGATGTCATTTGCCAACCCCTTCGGCCGGGAACGTACCGCGCTCACCCCTTCTCTAGCGTGTACGGGCCTTTCCCTGCATAATTTTTAGGGGGGATTCGTCCTGGAATCGCCCAACCGGGGAGACAATGGCGGACGCCGGGACTCCAGCCAGCGGAAAACCCGCAGCCGAGCAAGACCAACGCTGGGCGCAGCTATGCCGTTCGCTCGTGCGGGCGAATCCCAGCGCGGTCACCGTCGCGGACCTCGAGGGACGGATCATCGCGGTCTCCCAGGGGATCCTGGATCTGCACGGGTACGACAGCGAGGATCAGCTGCTGGGTAGGCGCGTCATCGAATTCATCCACCCGGAGGATCGCGAGCGGGGTGCCGCCGGCCTGCAGGCGGTGATCCGAGAGCAGCAGATCCGGGAGGAGTCGGACTACAGGTTGCTCAGGGGAGACGGCTCCACCTTCGTGGCGGCCATCGATGCCTCGCTGGTCCGGGAGGACAGCGGCGAGCCTCGGGCGTTCATCGCTGTGACCCGGGATACCAGCGAGCGACGGAGGAACGAGGAAGCCCTGACCGTCGAGCGGGCCTACCTCGAGAGCCTCTTCCACAGCGCGCAGGAAGCGATCGTGATGGCGCAAAACGACGGGCGCGTGCTGAGGGTCAACCCGGAGTTCACCCGCCTCTTCGGGTACGAGCCGGACGAGGTCGTCGGGCGCAATCTGGACGAGCTCATCGCCCCGGAACACCTCAAGGAAGAGGCGTTCGCCATCACCCGAGCCGCCGCCGGAGGGCGGAACCAGGCCACCGAGACCTCCCGCCGGCGCAAGGACGGGACGCACATCGATGTGTCCATCCTCGCCTCACCGATCGTCATCGACGACCGGCAGGTTGCGGTGTACGCCATCTATCGGGACGTCAGCGAGGAGAAGCATGCCATCGCAGCGCTCAAGGAGTCCGAGGAGCGCTACCGAACGCTGGTCGAGCAGGCCGGCATCGCGGTCCTGATCGATGACGTGGACGGCAACTTCAGGTACTTCAACCAGCAGTTCCTCGGGCTGTTCGGATACACCGCGGAGGAGATGCAATCCCAGTCCATCGGCCAGCTCGTACACCCGGACGACGTGGAGCGGGTGATGGGATTCCACGAGCAGCGACTGGAAGGGATGGATTCACCCGACAGATACGTCTTCCGGGCGCGCAGGAAGGACGGGGCCGTGATCCACCTGGAGGTGGTGGCGACGCCCATCGAGGAGGAGGGCCAGCCGGCGGGAACCCGGTGTCACATCTGGGACGTGTCCGATTCTATCCGCCTGGGCAACGAGCTCGAGAGGCACAAGGACCGCCTCGAGGAGCTCGTCGACGAACGCACCGTCGCGTTGCAAAAGACCAACGCACAGCTCCTGCAGTCCCAGAAGATGGAGGCCATCGGCACGCTCGCCGGCGGGATCGCGCACGATCTGAACAACCAGCTGACCTCGATCCAGGGATACGCACAGCTCGTGATGTCGGAGGTCGACCCGTCCAGCCCCCTCTACTTGGATCTCAGGAACATCCAGCGCGCCTCCGCCCGCTCGGTCGAGGTCACCCGGCAGCTACTCCTGTTCAGCAGGAAGCAGCCCGTGAACCTGGTACCGCTGGGCTTGAACGAGACCATCGGCGACATGTCCCACATGCTCCGCCGGTTCATCCGCGAGGACATCACCATCGAGACCGTGCTGGAGCCCGGGCTGTCGGCGGTCCTGGCTGATCCCGGTAACCTGGAGCAGGTCCTGATGAACCTGGTGGTGAACGCGCGTGACGCCATGCCCGATGGCGGCCACCTCACCATTCGGACGGAAAACGTGTTGCTCGACGAGCAGGCTGCAGGGGAGATCGGGGGTGCCCGACCGGGCCCGGCCGTCCGGCTCTCGGTCCGCGACACCGGCATCGGGATGGACGACACCACGCTCGGGCACATCTTCGAGCCGTTCTTCACCACCAAAGAAGTGGGCGTGGGCACGGGCCTCGGCCTCTCCGTCGTGTTCGGAATCCTCAAGCAGCACAAGGGCTGGATCGACGTTACGAGCACTCCGGGCCGCGGCACGACGTTCGCGGTCTACTTCCAGGCGACTGCATGCGAGGCCATGACCGAGACGTTTGGGCATGTCCCGGCAGAACTGCCGCGCGGGCGAGGCGAGAAGATCTTGCTGGTGGAGGACGACGGCGGGGTGCGCAGGTACACGGCGGCCGCCCTGGGCAAGCACGGCTACGAGGTCATCGAGGCCGGCGACGCGGACGAAGCGATGGACTGCTTCGAGCGTCACGAGGGGGCATTCGATCTCGTTTTCAGCGATGTCGTCATGCCGGGCCGCACCGGCATCGAGCTCGTCGAGCAGATCCTTTCCCTGCGTTCGGACATCCGGATCCTGCTGTGCAGCGGCTACACCGGTGAGAAGTCTCGCTGGCAGAGCATCCAGGACAAGGGCTACCGCTTCTTGCACAAACCCTATGCCTTGCCCGATCTGCTCGAGGCTGTGCGGGAAGTCCTCGTTCAGGAGTGAAAACCCTGGAGGGTGCCGTGGCTTCGAGAACGTCCCACCCTCCCACAACAAGTGGTGACGAGCATCCCGAGGAAGGTTTTCACGCTCTGGGGTTGCAAAAAAGTATTTAGGTATTACAATACCGATATAGAAGCAACGCACCCTGGAGACGGAACCATGAAGCGACAGATTATCCAGATCGACGAGGACCTCTGTAACGGCTGCGGCGACTGCGTGCCCTCCTGCGCCGAAGGCGCGATCCAGATCATCGACGGCAAGGCCAAGCTGGTCAAAGACGCCCTGTGTGACGGGCTGGGCGCCTGCCTGGGCGATTGCCCGGAGGGGGCCCTGACCATCGAGACCCGCGAGGCCGACGAGTTCGACGACGAACAGGTCCAGGAACACCTGGGCCGCCTCAAGGACGAGGGCGCCGGCCAGCCGGCCGCCCAGGCATCTGCCCCCCCCGCCGGGCTGGGCCTGCACGCGGGCCCACCGGCCGGGGGGTGCCCCGGATCCCGGGCGATGTCCTTCCAGGATCCCGGCGCCGGGGGCGGCGGCGACGACGAGGCCGGCACCCGCACCTCCCAGCTGCGTCAGTGGCCGGTCCAGCTGCACCTGGTCTCCCCGGTTGCGCCCTATTTCCAGGGTGCGGACGTGCTGCTGTGCGCCGACTGCGTGCCCTTTGCCGTGGCCGACTTCCATCGGGACCACCTCAAGGGCCGCGCCCTGGCCATCGCCTGCCCCAAGCTCGACGAAGGGCAGGAGGCCTACCTGACCAAGCTGGTGTCGATGATCGACGACGCCAAGATCAACACCCTGACGGTGATGATCATGCAGGTGCCGTGCTGCGGTGGCCTCGGCTACCTGGCCAAGGAGGCCGTCAACCGGGCCCAGCGCAAGGTGCCGGTCAAGCAGATCGTCGTCGGCCTGCAAGGTGAGATCTTGTCCGAAGAGTGGACCTAGACCGCACGAGCACGGAGAATCGTCCCAACCGGACGGATCGATCCAAACCGTGACACCCAGCTCCCGACTCCCCATCGTCCCCATGATCGCGACGGCCGCTCTGACCGCCGGATTGCTGACGGTTGTCCAGCTCAAGGCGTCCCGGCCGATGCTCCTGGCCGAGCGTTTCGTGCCCGGCGCTGGTTGGGTCGAGATCGCCTTGCTGGCGGTCTACGCCGCCGCTGTGGTGCGGGCCATGGCCGACCCTGCCCGTCAACCCATCTGGCGCCTGCGGGTCTGGCTGCTGTTCTCCATCGCGTTCTTCCTCCAGCTAGGGCTCGGTCTCGCCGGCGCTGAACACTTCTTGATGAGCGGCGAGCTGCACCTGCCCGTCCCGGCGATGGTGCTCGCCGGGCCCATCTACCGCGGGGAGCTGACGTTCATGCTGGTGGTGCTGTCCGCCTCGCTGCTGCTGGTGGGGCCGGCGTGGTGTAGCCACCTGTGCTACTTCGGCGCCTGGGACGGCCTGCTGGCGTCGCGGGTGCGCAAGCCGCGTGCCCGGTTGCCCCGTCCCCGGGCGGTGCAGCTCGGCGCGCTGGTGCTCGTCCCGGCGGTCGCCTTGGGGCTGAACCTCGCTGGCGTGGCGCCGCTGACCGCCACCTGGCTGGGGGTGGGCTTCGGTGCGGCGGGGGTGGGAGTGATGCTGTGGTGGTCGCGGCGGATGGGGGTGATGGTCCATTGCGTGGCCTACTGCCCGCTGGGCGCCCTGGTGACGCTGATGGGCCGCATCTCGCCGTTTCGGATGCGGCTGGCGGACGGCTGCGACCGATGCGGAGCCTGCGCCACCGTGTGCCGCTACAACGCCCTGAGCGAGGACGATATCGCCGCCGGCCGACCGTCCGGCGCCTGCACCCTGTGTGGCGACTGCGTGCGCACCTGCCACAACGGGGCGATGCGCTACTGGCTGCCAGGCCTGGGCCCGGAGGCGGCCCGCATCGTCTTTTTGGTGATGGTGGTCTCGCTCCACGCCGCGTTCCTGGGCGTGGCGATGATCTGATCAGTCGGGCAACACCTGGTAGCCGGCCTCGCGGATGGTCTTGTGGACCCGATCGGGGTCGATGTCCCCCCGGATGACGGCGCGCTCCTCCTCGAGGCTGATCACGACCGATTCGACGCCGTCCTGGTTTTCCAGGATGCCGGTGAGCTTGACGACGCAGTTGTTGCAGCCCAGGCCCCCCACGCCGACCTCCAGCCGGGGGCCCTCCGCGCGGGCGGCGAGCAGGCCCTTGACCCACAGCCGCGTGTCCCGCACCGCGAACCAGCCCAACAGCCCCAGCAACGCCACCGCGCTGGCCATGGCCCACCAGGTGGCATGCTCGTGGTGGTGCATCGCCCCGGCCGGCCCGGCCTCCAGCAGGAAGTCGAAGGCCAGCGCGAAGCCGGCGCTGCCGCCGATGATGGTGGCCAGGTAGACCGCCAGCGCCCGGCCGCCCAGGCCGCGGTAGATGGCGCCGATGGTGGCCAGGTTGGTGGCCGGCCCGGCCATCAAGAAGATCAGCGCCGCGCCGGTGGGCATGCCGCCGGCGACCAGCGCTGCTGCGATGGGTACCGACGCGGTGGCGCAGACGTACAGCGGCACGGACACGGCCAGCACCGCCAACGTGGTGCCCAGGGCGCCGAAGGCCACCAGCGACCCCAGCGAGCCGTCGGGCAGGTAGACGGTCAGGGCTGCGGACACCACCACGCCGAACACCAGCCAGCGCCAGATGCCCGACAGGATCTCCATGGCGTGGTCCACGGCGCCGCGGACGCCGCCGCCCGATTTGGTGGCCACGGCCTCGATCTCGGCAGCCTCGCCCCGGCTGCCTGCGGCGTCGGTGACCCATCCCCCGACAAGCCCGGTGGCCAGGGCGGCGCCCACCTTGAACAGGGCAAAGGGCCAGCCCAGGAAGCTGGCGCTGACGAAGATCGAGTCCACCCCGGTCTGGGGCGTGGCGATGAGGAAGCCCACCGCCGCTCCGTCGCTGGCCCCGTCCTTCTTGAGGCCCAGCCCGGCGGGGATCACGCCGCAGGAGCACAGGGGTAGCGGTACCCCCAGCACCACCGCCTTGAGCACCCCCGCCCGCCCCCGCAGATGCCGCTGGATCAGGTCGCCTGGCACCACCGCGTGCAGTACCCCGGCCACGGCCATGCCCAGCAGCAGCCACGGGGCGAGCTCGAGCAGGATGTCCCAGCTGGCGGTGATCATGGGAGTCATCTAAGAACCGTCTCTATCCGGTGCCATGCCACCTTGGGCTCCAGGCGACCCGGATCAGTCGTCTTGCAAGCAGGTGTACACGTTGCGCAGCAGCTCCTCGCGAGAGAAGGGCTTGCGCAGCGAGGTGTGGGAGAACTCTGCCAGCAGATCGAGCAGACTGCTATGGGCCGACACCGGATTGATCAGGAACATCCAGCGGGTTTCCGGCCGCAAGCGGCTGAGCTGCTGGGCGACCTCCCGGCAGGGGCGGGGAGACTCACCATCGAGGATCGCCAGGCTGATCGGCCCGTGGATCAATGACGCCCGTTCGATGACGTCCCGGAACCCCGTCGTGACGATCGAGCGATACCCGGCCCCGGCCAGCGTGCGCTCCATGGCCTGGCCCAGCTCGGGCAGGTCCGTGACGATGAGGACGGTCCCCCCCCCGCTGCTGTGGGCCACCGGGTCTTCATCCAGTGACTGTCGTTTGAACTCCTCGTTCGTGGCCGGGAAAACCAGCTCGATGGTCGTGCCTTCCCCCGCCGTGGACTGGATGCCCACGGTCCCGCTGGCCGAGTGGACGACGTCGTGGACGACCTTCAGCCCCAGGCCGGTGCCGGTCTGTTTGGTGGTGTAGAACGGCTCGAACACGTGGCTCAGGACGTCCTCATTCATGCCGGAGCCGGTGTCGGAGAAGCGTACGGTGGTGTAGGTGCCGGGGAGTAGGTCGCGGGACTGGGCTTCGCCGGCAGAGAGGGTGACGGTCTGCGCCGAGATGCGGACCCCACCGGCGCCCTCGATGGCGTCCCGGGCGTTGATCGCCAGGTTGTAGATCGCCTGCTCGAGTCCGGTCACATCCACCAAGATGGGTTCCAGCCCCGCCCGGATATCCAGCTCGAGCTGGATCTCGGGCCCCATCAAGCTCCGCAACAGCGGCCGGGTGTCGCGGATCAGCCGGGCCACGTCCACGACCGACGGGACGGGCGGGCGGGTGCGGTTGAGGAACAGGAACCGGTGCGTCAGCGCTGAGCTGCGCTCGGTCACGTCGAGGATCTCTCGGGCGCATCTGCGCGTCTTGTCGTTCGGGTGATACAGATCGTGGATGAGGCTGGCGTTCATCAGGGTCACCGCCAGCAGGTTGTTGAGGTCGTGCACGATGCCGGCGGACAGGGAGCCCGCCGCTTCGATCTTCTGGAGCTGATCCCGCTGCTCCTGCAGCTGATCGGTGCGTTCCCGTTCCTTCATCTCTGCGGTGACGTCGCGGGCGGTGTGGAGGAAGACCCGTTTGCCGTCGTGAACCTTGCCCGTGGGATAGGCCGCTGCGCGGATCCAGGCGTCGATACGACCATCGTAGAGGTCCCGCTCGACGGTCTCATCGCGGATGATCGCCTCCTCCAGCGGGCACCCCTCGAACGGCTCCGCCGTCCCGTGGACCAGGCTCGGGCAGTATTCGCCGTGGCAGGCGGCCCTGGATTTGCCCACCGCGCTGGCGAACACCTCGTTGCACCACAACACGTGGTGATCTTCGGTGATCAACGCGACGTAATACGGCAACGAGTCGAGACCGGCGAATCCGATCTCGGGCGGCAAATCGCCCCGCTCCCTCATCTCGAGACCCTCATTCCCCCACCGGAAGATTCCACGAACCAGAGGTCAGTTTACCTCGGCGCCCCCCCCGCGGATAGCTCTCTGGAGTGCGCCAGGCGGCGCCACAGCAGGTAGACCGCGGGCAAGATCACCAGCGTCAGCACCGTCGAGCTGACCAGCCCGCCCACCATCGGCGCAGCGATGCGCTTCATCACCCGGGTGCCGGCTTCCGTGCCGACCATCACCGGCAGCAGGCCCAAGGTGGTGGTGGCCACGGTCATCAGCTTGGGGCGCACCCTGCCCACCGCGCCCTCGACGATGGCGGCCTTCAGATCCCTCACGGAGTTCAGCCGCCCCTCCCGCCGGAAGCGCTCCAGCGCTTCGTCGAGGTACACCAGCATCACCACGCCGGTCTCGGCGGCCAGGCCGGCCAGGGCGATGAAGCCCACCCCCACGGCCACGGAGAGGTTGTAGCCGAACGCGTACAGCAGCCAGACCCCGCCCACCAGGGCGAAGGGCAACGACATCATCACGATGGAGCTCTCGGCGACGCTGCGGAAGTGCGCGTACAGCAGCAAGAAGATCAGCGCCAGCGTCAGCGGCACCATCAGCGCCAGGCGCTTGTTGGCGCGCTGCATGTATTCGTACTGGCCCGACCACACGATGGACACTCCCGGGGGGATGTCGATCTGGTCCGCCACGATCTGCTTGGCGTCCACCACGTAGCCGCCGATGTCCGATGTCTCCAGGTCGACGTAGATCCAAGCGGTGCGTTTGGCGTTCTCGCTCTTGATCGCCGGCGGACCTTCGCTGATGCCGATATCCGCCACCTGGGCCAGGGGCACCGTGTGACCCGTGGGGGTGGGGACGGCGATCCGCTGCAGGGCCTGGAGGTCATTGCGCAGGTCCCGGGGGAAACGCACGTTGACCGGGTAGCGCTCCAACCCCTCCACGGTCCACGTGACGTTCATGCCGCCGATGGCGGACCGGATGACGTCCTGCACATCCTCGACGGCGAGGCCGAACCGGGCCGCATCCTCCCGCCGTACCTCGATGTCCACGTAGTGGCCGCCCACCACCCGCTCCGAGTACACCGACAGCGTGTCCGGGTGGCCCCGCAGCGCGGCCTCGATCTGTTCGCCGATGGCGCTCAGCTGGGTCAGATCATCCCCCATCAGCTTGATGCCAATGGGGGTCTTGATGCCCGTCGCCAGCATGTCGATGCGGGTCTTGATGGGCATGGTCCAGGCGTTGGTCAGACCGGGGAACTGAACCATCTCGTCCAGTTCACCGATGATGTCCTCGATGGTCTTGCCCGGCGGCCACTGATCCTGCGGTGCCAGGATGATCGTCGTCTCGATCATCGACAGGGGGGCCGGGTCGGTGGCGGTCTCGGCGCGGCCCACCTTGCCCAGCACGTGCACCACCTGGGGGTGCTGGGCGATGATCTTGTCGGTCTGTTGCAGCAGCTCCTTGGCCTTGGTGATGGAGATCCCCGGCGGCGTGGTGGGCATGTACAGCAGGTCCCCCTCGTTGAGCGGGGGCATGAACTCGTTGCCGAGCCTGGTCACCGGCACGAGGGTCAGGGCACAGACCAGCACCGCACCGAGCACCGTGGTGACGGGGAAACGTAGCACCAGGCCGATGATCGGTCGGTACAGGGCGATGAACAGCCGGCTGATGGGGTTCTTGCGTTCCGGCCGGATTTCGCCGCGGACGAAGTACACCATCAGCACCGGCACGAGGGTGATCGCCAGCAGGGCCGACGACGCCATGGCAAAGGTCTTGGTGTACGCCAGCGGCGTGAACAGCCGCCCTTCCTGTTGCTGCAGGGTGAACACGGGCAGGAAGCTCACGGTGATGATCAGCAGCGAGAAGAACAGGGCCGGCCCGACCTCCCGGGCCGAGCGGATGACCAGCTCCAGGTGGCTCGAGCCGGTATCGCGCTCCTTGTGCTTGTGGAGGTTCTCCACCATCACCACCGAGGCGTCCACCATCACCCCGATGGCGATGGCGATGCCCCCCAGGCTCATGATGTTGGCGTTGAGACCCAGCAACCGCATCACCAACAGGCTCAGCAACACCCCGATGGGGATGGCCAGGATAGGGACCAGCGACGACCTCAGGTGCAGCAAGAACAGGACGATGATCAGTGCCACCACCGCCATCTCCTCCAGCAGCTTGTGCTCCAGGGTGCGAATGGCGCGCTCGATGAGGTGGGAGCGATCGTAGGAGACGTGCACCTGGACCCCGGGCGGGAGGCCGGCCTTCAGCTCGTCGAGGCGCTCTTCGACCCGGTCGATGACCTCCAGGGCGTTTTCGCCGAAGCGGATCACAACCACGCCGCTGACCACCTCCCCCTCGCCGTTCATCTCCACCAGACCGCGGCGCAGCTCGGGGCCGATGTGGATGTGTGCCACCTGGCGTAGCAGGATCGGGGTGTGGGTCGCGTGGTCCAGGCCCACCGGCACCAGCTCCAGGTCCTCGATGGACTGCAGGTACCCCTCTCCCCGCACCATGAACTCGGTCTCGGCCATCTCGATCAGCCGGCCGCCCACATCGGTGTTGCTACGCTGGATGGCCCGCTTGACCTCCCCCAGCGTCACCCCGTGGGCCCGCATCTTCTCAGGGTCGACCTCTACCTGGTACTGCTTGACGAAGCCCCCAACCGAGGCCACCTCAGCCACCCCCTCGAGGGCCATCAGCTCGTAGCGCAGGTACCAGTCCTGGATGGACCGCAGCTGCTGCAGGTCGTGGCGGTCGCTGGTGAGCGAGTACTCGTAGACCCAACCCACTCCCGTGGCGTCCGGCCCCAGCTGGGGAGCGACGCCGGCGGGCAGGCGCCCCTGGACGAAGTTGAGATACTCCAGCACCCGGGAGCGGGCCCAGTACAGGTCCGTGCCGTCCTCGAAGATGATGTAGACCATCGAGAAGCCGAAGAACGAGTACCCACGTACATCGCGTGCGTGCGGCACGGACAGCATGGCGGTGGAGAGGGGGTAGGTGACCTGGTCCTCGACCACCTGGGGTTCCTGGCCGGGGAACTCGGTGAACACGATGACCTGCACGTCGCTGAGGTCGGGGATGGCGTCCACGGGGGTGGTCAGCGCAGCCCAGATCCCAGCGGCCATCAACATCGCCGCGACGATGAGCACCATCACGCGGTTGCGAACGCTGGCCTCGATGACCCGGGCGACCAGTGAGGTTGGGGGAGGGGTGGTCAATGGACGTGCGCCGCCTCCAGCCGGGAGTCCAGAAGCTTGGCCACCGCCTCTTGTAGCTGGCTCTCCGAGTCCAGCAGGAACTGGCCGGAGACCACAACCTGCTCCCCCTCGTCCAGGCCGGAGAGGACCTCGGTGCGGCGTTGTGTCCCGCAACAGCTGGTCCCGGCGAGGCCCGTGGTGAGGGTCTGGGATCGGTAACGACCCTCTCCCTCGGCCACGAAGACCGTCTGCTCGTCGGCTCCCCGGAGGATCGCCTCGGTGGGAACCTGCAGCACGCCCTCTCTCTGCTGGGCTTCGATCCACACCGTGGCTGACATGCCCGGCCGTAGCGCCAGGCCCGGGTTGTCGAACTCCAGGCGCACCGGCAGCGTGCGGCTGGCCTCTCGCAAGGTGGGGTAGACGTAGGAGACGCGGCCGGCGTAGGTCTCCCCCGGCGCGAACGAGAGTTCCATGGTCGCCCCCTGGCCCTCCCCGATCCACGGCGCGTCGAACTCGTAGACTTCTGCCAGGACCCAGATGGAGGTCAGGTCGCCGATGCGGTACAGGTCCTGGCCCGCGCTCACACGCGCACCCTCGACGGCGTTTTTATGCAAGACGTAGCCGCCACGCGGTGCATGGATCGTGACCGTGCGGCGGGCTTCACCGGCCGCAGCGATGGCCTCGATCTGGGGGGCGGACAGATCCCACAGCTCCAGGCGTTTGCGAGCGGAAAGCGTCAGCGCATCGTCGGGGCCGCCCGTCCGCAAGGCCAGCAGGTATTCGTCCTGGGCCGACACCAGCTCCGGGCTGTAGATGCCGAACAGGGGCTGGCCCGGGCGCACCTCCGCCCCCGTCTCCTCCACGTAGATCCGCTCGATCCAGCCCGAGTAGCGCAGGTTCACCACCGACAGGCTGTCCTCGGCCACCTCGATCTCGCCGATGGTACGCACCCGTCGCAGCAGGTCGCCCCGCGTCACCTGTGCCACGCGCACGCCCATGTTCTGCACCACCACCGGGTCGATGGTGACCACGGTTCCGATGGCAGTTGAGCCTCCAGGAGCATCTTCGGCGTCGTCCTTCGCGCCAGCGGTGGAGGGTTTCATCGGCGTCAGATCCATCCCGCAGATAGGGCAACTCCCCGGCCCCTCGTTGACCACCTGGGGGCACATGCCGCAGGTGTAAAGCTGCGTCTCTTCGGCCGCCTCTGGCGCGGGCTCGGTCGCTGTCAATCCACAACCTGTGGTGCCCAGTGCCACCAGCGCCGCAGCCAGGGCCGTCCATAAGATCCGGGGCCTTGGGGTGCTCATCGCTCTTCTCCCTTCGGGGATCTCTCTGCCGTACCCAGCAGCTCGGCCACGTCCACCTCGGCCAAAGCCGCCCCGGCCTCTGCCACCCGCAGGGCCCGCTCCAGGTCCAACAGCTGGACCTGCGCGTGGAACAACGTCGCATAGTCGGCCCGGCCCACCTGGTAGGCGGAGAGGGTGGCGTCCAACGTGGTGCGGGCGTCGGGTATGAGCTGGCCGCGATAGGTGTCGGCCTTGCCCTGGGCCCGTTGCCAGCGGGCCACGGAGCCATCCAGATCGGCCCGGATGTCGGCCTCGGTCGAGTGGACCGAAGAGCGGGCCGCGCGGGCCAGCGCCTGGTGTTCGGACTGGCGCCCGCCGTACCGTCGAGCCGAGGCGGTAGGCAGGGGGACCGACAGGCCCACGGACGCCTGGTTGATGCCGTCGTCCGCATCACCCACGGCGGCCCGCACCCGGTAGCCGGCCCACACCGTCATGTCCGGCCAGGCTTCGCGGCGGGCTGCGTCCGCCGCGGCGAGTTCGGCCGATTCGGTGGCGTTCAGCCGGTCCAGGGAAGGGTTGGCGGCCCGCGCCCGTTCGAACAGCTCCTCCAGGGAGCCGGGTGTGGGCGGAGCCTCCGTGCGCTGCGGCGTCGGGACCACCAGCGGCGCGTCGGCGTGCACGGAAGCGGTGAGGGCGGCCAGGAGCTCCCGCTCCGTCCGTTCGTAGTCACGCAGGTCGTCGTCCAGGCGGTCGCGCAGCAGCTGGAGGTTGAGCAGATCGTGCTGGCCGGCCTGGCCCACCTCGTAGCCGGCGCGGACCGCCTCGATGAGCCGGTCCAGCTCGGCCAGGTGTGCCTCGGTGACGGACCGCAGCTGCCGGCTCAAGGACAGCTGGAGGTAGGCTCGCCGGACCGCCGCGGCCAGGGCCACGCGTCCCTCCTCGTAGGACGCCTCGCCGATGCGCACCCGCGACTCGGCCGCTGCCACGCGCCGCGGCACCGTGCCGGGGAACAGCAGTGTCTGCTGGAGCCTGAGTTGTAGCCCGCTCATGGCGTGGTTCCCCGGCACCGGGGCGGTTACCGGCATGTTGGAGTACTCCACGCCCACCATCGGCTCCGGCCGCGCGCCGGCCTGGAGCGTGCGGCTCTGCAGGGCGTCGACCCGTTGCTGCAACGACTCCAGCGTCGGGTTGGCCTCCAGGGCCTGGTGGACCAAAACCTCGGCGTCATCCGCGGTGGCACCGCGGGCAACGCCAAGGACCAGCAGCAGGAGGGGCAGGTGGCGTCGCAAGGTCCGCTAGCCTTCCGCCGGCTGGTCCGCCGCCGCGATGGGGGCCATCCGAGTTGCGTGCTTGATCATGGTGTTCTCCTCGGTGTGCGGTTGACGCCCATCGATTGGGATCTTGGTAGGTCATGAAGCAATCTGCGGGCCAACTCCCGCGAGGGGCGGTATTCGGCTGGAATCCTTGGATCAGCGGGGATGGTCGGCGGTCAGGGACGGGGGCGCTGCACAATAGTGTGCACCCGGTTGAAGACTATTCTTCAGTCGCGGGGAGCCGGATGCGGAACATCACGCCGTCGTCGAGGTTGCCCGCCTCGATGTGGCCCTCGTGGTCATCGACGATGCGCGCCGCGATGCTAAGGCCCAGGCCCGTGCCCTCGTCCTTGGTGGTCACGAAGGGGTCGAAGATGCGCTCCAGCAGGTCGGAGGGGATGGGCGGGCCGGCGTTGCTGACCTCGATCACCTGGTACCGCCGCGAGCCGTGGCGAGCCGTACCCAGGCCGATCTTCAGCCATCGGTCACCCTGGCCCCGCAGCGCGTCGAGGCCGTTGATGACGATGGACAGCAGGACCTGCACCAGCTGCTCGGGGTCGCCGTGGACCGGGGCCGGCCCCTCGTGGGACGCCACCTCGAAGGCCACCTCGGCCTTGCTGGCCTGGGCGGCGGTGAGTTCCTGCACGCGCTGGACGATCTCCACGAGATCCACCCGATCACGCCGGGTCACCTGGGGCCGGGCAAAGGCCAAGAAGCGCTCCAACACCCCGGTCAAGCGGTCGATCTCTTGCAGGTGCAGGTCCACCATGCGCCGCTCCGGGCGCTCCTCGTCGATGGCCTTGCCGAAGATCTCGGCCGTACCCCGCATGGCGTGCAGGGGGTTCTTGATCTCGTGGGCCAGGCCCACCGTCAGCTCCCCCAGCGCCCCCAGCCGTCCGCTGCGTACCAGCTGCTGCTCGGTCTCCTTGAGGTCATCGAGGGTGCGTTGCAGCTGGTGGGCCAGCTCTTGCTGCCGGTAGCGCTCCGTGCGTTCCCGGTCGGCCAGTAGGCCCCCAACCAGCCCCACTACCAGGTACAGCACCACCTCGAGGAACTTCTCCAGCGTGCTGCCCGGGTCCATGTGGTGCAGGTGGGTGAAGGCGTGGGGGATGTAGGCGCCCGACGCGACGATGGCAGCGGTCAGGCTGCCGCGGGTGCCGGCCCAGAAGGCGGCCAGGATGATGGGCAGGTAGTACAACCGGCGGGCCACGTCGTGGACCCAGTGGTGTTCTGCCGGTGTGCCGAAGTGTACAGCGGTGACCAGGGCGATGGGCACCCACACACCGGCGATGACCCGCCACTCGAGCAGGCGTCGCCAGGGCCGGACTCCCGGGTTAGCCATCGGACCGGTTCCCCGCGCGGATCCCGTACTTCTCGATGCGGTAGACGAGGATGTGACGTGGGACACCCAGCGTGCGGGCCGCCGCCGAGACATTGCCGCCGGCCCGCCGCAGGGCGAACTCGATGGCTTGCTTCTCCAGATCCACCAGCGTGATGCCCTCGGGGAGCCGTTCCAGCCAGCCGTCGTTGCCGGCGCGTTGCTCGCCGGGTAGGGGCGGGAGATCGGCGACGCGGACCTCGTTCGCTGGCGCCAGGATCGCCATGCGCTCGCAGGCGTTTTCCAGCTCGCGGACGTTGCCAGGCCAGGGGCGCCGCTGCAGCTCCGTCAGCACCTCCGCGGGCAGCTCGAGGTGACGGTCGCCCGCCGCGCGCTGGACGAAGTGCCGGGCCAGCGGCTCGATATCCCCCGGGCGCTCCCGCAACGACGGGACGGCCAGCTCGACGACGGCCAGGCGGTAGTACAGATCCTCGCGCAGGGCACCCCGGGTTGCCGCGTCCCGAAGATCGCGGTTGCTCGCGGCCACCAGCCGGATGTCCACCGGGACCGGTTCGTCCCGCCCCACCACGTCCACCAGCCGTTCCTGTAGGACCCGCAGCAGCTTGGCCTGCAGCTCCGCGGGGAGCTCCCCCACCTCGTCGAGGAACAGGGTGCCCCCCTGGGCTTGCCGGAAGCGCCCCTTGCGGGCCCGGGTGGCGCCGGTGAAGGCCCCCTTGTCGTGGCCGAACAGCTCGGCCTCCAGCAGCTCCCGGGGCACGGCAGCGCAGTTGACCGCCACGAATGGCCCCTCGGCCCGCGGGCTGCGGGCGTGGAGCCGGCGGGCGACGAGCTCCTTGCCCGTGCCGCTCTCGCCAGTGACCAGGATCGTGGCCTCGGAGCGGGCCACGCGGTCCACGGTGGCCAGCAGCTCGGTCATCTCCGGCGATCCACAGACGATGGGCCGCTCCACTCCGCTGAGCTGGCGCCGCAGGCGGCGATTCTCCCGGGCCAACCGGCTGCGTTCAGCGGCCCGGGCCACGATCAGCTGCAGCTGATCCGCCTGGAACGGCTTGGCCAGCACGTCGTAGGCCCCCTGACGCATGGCATCGACCCCCACCTCCATGGAGCCGAAGGCGGTGACCACCAGCACCGGCACCTCCGGCGCCTGCTCCCGGATCCGCCGCAGGACCTCCATCCCCCCGACCCGGGGCATCTTCAGATCCGTGACCACGACGGCGTGTTGATCCGGGTCGAAGGCGGCCAGCCCGGCCTCACCGTCCGCGGCCAGATCCACCCGGAAGCCAGCCTGCTGGAGCTGGTACGCCGCCACCTCCCGCCCGGTGGCGTCGTCGTCGATGAACAGCACCCGGGCCTGTTCGCTTGAGCCTCGCTCGCTCATGGGAACCTCGTGGTGATTATCTACGTACTATATGTGATGGGCGAACGGGCTGTTCACGCCCGACGGATACGGCGCGCAAAAAGGCAAATCAGCGCGAACAGCCCCAGCACAACAGGGACGGAATCGGGGCGGGTGCCCGGCGCCATGGCGCAGGTCGAAGGCTGGTTCTGCCGTCGAGCCATGCTCAGTGCAGCCTCCCAGCTACCGTACGTTTGGGCGTCGGAGCGCAGGTGGAGTTTGGCTTCTGCTGTTCCTGCTTTGAAGTCGATGACTACCGGCGTGAACGTATCCCAGGTGTCCGCCATGACCAGCGTCGGTTCGGCGACGAGGGTCGGGTTGCCCGAGCGTACGATGGGGCGATACGGCGGATCGAGGATCGGGACGCCCTCTTCGGTGACGGCGGCGATGTAGATGATGAAATGCCGTTCTTCCAGTCGCTCCGGCAGGACCGCGAGGCGGTGCACATCGCAGACGGTGCTCACGTCCAGCGTCCGCTCGACGTCTCCGAACCTCAGCTGCAGCTGATCGGTCGCCCCCTCCTCGACAGCTGTGATCGTCACGACGTCTTCGCTGACCGCTCGGGAAATCTGCCCCCCATCCTCGCTCCAGTCCACGTCGACTGCGTCGAACCCCATCTCCGTCCCAAACGACGTCTTGACCCGCAAGTACAGCGTGGACTCGGTACCGGCGACCAGCGCCACGGGTTCATGGATCCAACGCCTCTCGCGGTCTTCGGGGTGGCCGTGGAGCAACGAGAGCGAGACCGGCTGCCCCACGATCAGATCGATGGAGTCGATGATCTCCCACTGGTTCACGTCATCGGGGTACGTGGGCTCGTCGTCGTCGGGGGCGTCATCGGCGTCATTGGCCGAGTCGTCGTCGTCGCCGGCCGAGTCGTCGTCATCGCCGGCCGAGTCGTCGTCGTCGCCGGCCGAATCGTCGTCGAAGAGGCTGGGGCAGCGCAGCTGGATCGTGGTCGTTCCACGTTTCCTCGCCGTGGCCTCGCCACAGACGTCGGCGTAGCACCCCTCGTCACTTTGACTATGGGTTGCTGTCATCTCGACGATATCGGGGTCGGTGGAGGTGAGGGCGAAGGGCCGGCCCCAGCAGCCTCCAACGACATCGACCGAGATGTGGAACGACGATCCCTCCGCGACCATCGGCCAGTCCTCGTCCGTTCCGAGCAGATCGGTGCTAAAGCCAGCTATGCCGTTGTTTCCGGATTCGCCTTCTGGGCTGGCGAAGCAGCCACAGATCCCCACACACAGCGCTGGTATCAACGCGGTGACCAACCAAACAGGGCGGAACATGAGGCCTCCCATCTGTCCGCCGTGCCCGCTGTGGACCTTTGCAATCCGGGTGCCAGATGGGCAGGCTGATTGGCGATCTCATCGCGGCTGGGGGAGCGCGGCAGCCTGAGTCCGATGGAATCCCATGGCGTTCCATGGTGTCAGACCTCCGGAGGAGCCGTTGAAGCACAGTTGGGCCCCGGTTCTGTCGTTCGTCATCTGTCTATGCGGCCCTGCGACCGCCGCCGAGCTGCCCCTCACCGCCCACCTGATCTTCGACATCGGCCGGGAACACGGCTGCTCCCGATCCTTCGAAAACACGAGCTTCAGCGGCCTGCTGACCCTGGACGTGGGCGCCGACGGGGCGGCGGAGCTGAGCCTGGAAACGCACAAGCTGATCATCTTCGGGCCGTCGCTGGGCAGCTACAAACAGGGGGAGCGGGATTTCAGCGAGCGGCGGGAGAAGCAGCGCCAGCGTTGGCGGGGCCAGGCGGTGCTCAGCGGCGAGTCGCTGATGGTCCAGATGAAGGTCGTCGAGACCTCCCGGACCCAGCAGCCCCGGTACGGCGACCTGCCGTACCCCGAGGCCACCACGGCCGTGTCGAATCTGCGGCTGGACTGCAAACGGACCGAGGTGGACGCCTACCCACCCCCGGAACGGGAGTTCACCGAACTGCTGATCGAGGGGCTGGAGACGGTGGCCACCGAAGCCTGGGACTGCGCCACCAGCGACCCCATCATGGAGCCCTACCCGGAGGTGCTGGCCAACGGTGACGTCCGGCTGGCGGAGGGCTATGGCCTGATCTCGGCCAGCGACGAGATGCGGGGCGGGTTCGAGAGCAGCGCTCTACGGCAGGCGGACGCCCGCGCCCTACGGAGCGTCTTCTCCTACCCGCCGCCGCCCGCCCTCACCTACCCCGAGGCCAACGAGCACGGCTGCAACCTCATCGCCGCCGTCCCCGCCGAGGGGGGCGAGGTGAGGACCCTCACCGGCGACTCCGCCTTCCTGGGCCGCATCGTCGCCGACGAGACCCACCTGTACTGGGACGGCCGCATCTCGTTCTCCTCCATCTCCGCAGTGCGGATGGAGGGCCTGACGATGGAGAACCGCTGGGATCTGACCAAGAAGATCGACTGGGTGGGCGGCCGCATCCGCCACATGGAGCTGGCCGGCGACCAGCTGGTGGTAGCCACCGAGGAGATGCTGGCGGTCATCCCCACGGACGGCTCCCCGGCCAAGACGCTGCACACCGACAGCGACCTGTTCCAGGTGGGGGTGGGGGATGGCATGGCGATCTGGGCCCAGCCGGCCCACTCGGGCAGGTCGAAGAGCGACGTGATGGCCATCTCCCTGGGGGGCGGAAATCCCCGGGTGCTGGCCCGCGACGAGCTGCGGCCCGGTGCCGCCGCCATCGACGGCGACGGCGCCTACTGGCTCAGCTGGGGTGAGGGCACGATGGGCGAGCACGGGGCCGTACGTATGCTCACCAGCGGCGGGACCGAGCCCGTCACCCTGGCCACCGAGCAGCCGCTACCGCAGATGATCACCACCGACGAACACAACGTGTACTGGGTCGTCATCACCGACGAAGGCCGGGCCGTGCGCAAGGTCAACAAGGCCGGCGGGCCGGTGATGGAGCTGGGCCGCTCCTACGGCAGCCGCGGCCACCGGAGCAACCTGGAGCAGATCGTCGTGGATGACCGCTACGTGTACTGGAACGGCGCCAGCGCCATCTTGCGCGCCCCCATCCTCGGCGGCCCGGTGCGGGCGCTGGTGACCGTGGACCGGGAGGGGGCGGACATCGCCAGCTTCGACGTGGTGAATGGCCTGGTGGTGTTCACGGCGCGGTTCTACGATCCGGATCCGCCGGAGAAGTTGCGGGATTAGGGCTGGGGCCTCCCGCTCCCCGAGGCCACCCCCATCCGCAGCACGAGACCCGAGTGGATGTCCATCTGATCATCCCGCTGGGGGTGATAGAAGTAGGCGCCGCACTCCACGATGAACGAGTTCATCTTTTCAGGGGAGAGCAATAGACCCAGCCGGAACTCCCACAGGTGGGAGGCCAGCACCCCCTGCGTGCAGCGCTTGGGTTCGGCCGACCGTTCGGAGGTCACCAGCGCGATCCAGTGGTTTTCGTAACGGAAGCGGCCCAGCAAGGCGGGCTTACCGGGGTGGGGCTGGAGGGCGAGCAGGCTGTCCAGCCGCGCAACCCCCACGGATGGGCTGGCCGAGCGATGCCCGTAGCCCATGTACATCCCTTCCCGCCAGCCGTCGTAGCCGGGCACGGAGCGCATCCCACCGCCGAGCAATAGTTCGAATCGGACGGGGCGCTCCAGCGGTGCGGGCGCCAGCCTCAGCCCAGCCATCGCATCCCATTCGGGGCAGGCCGAAGGGGTCGCGCCGAGCCGAAGACCAAACCGACCCTGTGCGTGCAAATCGAGGGCGCCTGGGAGCCCGATCACCAGTCTCCCGCCGATACCTGGCCGGGTGATCGGGGCCGCGATGAGGTTTTCGCGCTCGTCCGACAGATGGTGGAAGGCCACCACAATCCCCAGCTGGCCCCGGTCTGCAGCGCTGGCCACCGCCACACCGGATTTTGCCTCACAGCGCCACGCGGTGGTCAACAGGATCAGACCCAGCAGCGTGGCGAGTCCCCGGTGCGTTCGAGTTGGGGCAACACACATCATGGGTAGGCCGGGCATCCCACATCCGCGGAATACTCGCTCTCGTTGAGCTGCACCAGGATCGGCCCATCCCAGCTGACATCATTACCCAGGTGGTGCACACAGAAGGGCTCGGTCCATCCCTCCCGGTTTCCTTCACCGAACTCCTCGTCCGGCTGGTCGTCGCGGAAGGCGGAAAGGTGGAACGTCGCGCTTTCGTTACAGGAAGCCTCTCCCGCCATCTGAATGGACCCGGGGTGCTCCACCCAGATCTGATCCAGGATCTCGCAGCTCGTCTCCGGGTATGAGTCAAACTCGTTGATGTCTTCGCGCTCGCTCCACATGTAGAGGGCCAGGCTGTAACGCAGGTCCTTATCAGGGGGGGTGTCCATCAGCTCGATATCGATGGACAGCTCGCACCGCTCCTCGTGTACGGCACAGGCCGGCAACACGCCAGCTATCAGCAAGGCGAGCCAGACGGTCTTGTTGTCCGCCCTCATTGCCATATCCACGGGGTCACGGTGAGGTACGTACCATTCAGCCCAATGCTCTCCTCGGTCTCGGGAGCAAAACGGCAGAGGTAGCCGCCGAAGATCCAGCAGTCGACGTGTTCGGAGTTCTCCGGCTGCAAGCAGGTGTACCCGGGGAACAGGTCGGGATCCGTGGTTCCAAACAGCCAGATCGATTCGAAGGATCCGTAATTGGCCTCACACACAACCGGAGCGACCTGTTCACACAGCTCCCCGAGCGTCAACACGCCGGGGACGGAATCCAGGGGATCCGGGCCCACCTCCAGCGACGCCAGACCGACGTCCGCTGCCACGGCTTCACAGCTGACGAAGGCCAGCGGATTGAGGCTCCACGAGAGGTGGTCGTCCCAGCTCTCCTCGAGCGTCTCCTCAGGCTCCCACTCACACTCATTCCCGACGACGGTCCCTTCCCCTTCCCACGTCACCACCTCGTCGGTGCCATGCCAGTGGTCTGCCGACAGGCCCGCACCGTAGACGTAGTCCGCGTCGAACTGGATCGTTTGAGAGCAGATGTCTTGCTCGAAATAGTCATGTAGGTAGATGGTTGTCGTCACAGAGACGAGGCCGCCACCCCCCATCTCTCCGCCCTCGATCTCCAGCCAGAAACCGTGCCTGTAGGCTGCCGGCACCGGTGGGGTCGCTGGCTCCCCCGGTTCGTCACAGTCACTGGGCCCCCCGACCCCACCCTCTCCATCGATGCTCCAGCAGACCTTGCAACCCGCCGTGAAGAACACCAGACCCGCGATCAGACCCACGAGGAGGGAGCGCAGCAGCCGGGGGATGAGTGACCACATGTTGGTCACCCATCCTACGACCTCGTGCCGCGCTCCCGCCCGGGAACAAACGAGCCCGGATCCGGTGCCAGCCGTCACACGGCTGTCTCTCGGAACCCCGCTACCCCGACGTCTCCACCTCCCCCAGCACCCCCCGCGAGCGGGCCTTGAGCAGCTGGTAGAGCTTGACCGAGTAGTGGTCTACGTCGTCGATCAGCTTGGCCGTGCGGCCCTGTAGCAGGGCGTGGAAGACCATCGTGGGGATGGCCACCATCAGGCCGAACATGGTGGTGTACATGGCGATGGAGATGCCCGACGCCAGCAGGGCCTGTTTCTGTTCGGGGGCGGCGTGGGCGACGGCCTTGAAGGCGATGACCAGCCCCGAGATGGTGCCCAGCAGGCCCGTCAGCGTGGCGATGTTGGCCCACATGCCCAGCATGGGGGTGCGCTTGGTCACCTGGGGGATGATCTCCAGGGAGGCCACGTCCAGGGCGTCCTGCACCTCCTCGGGGGTGCGGTTGGCCCGGGTGAGCCCCGCCTTGAGCACCCGGCCCAGGGCTGAATTGGACTCGGCGTTGCACAGCTTGATGGCGCGGTCCACGTTGTTGGCCATGATCAGTTTTTGGATCTGGGCCATGAACGAGGCGCCGTTGATGTTGTAGCGGAAGAATACGAAGTAGAACCGTTCGATGATGGTCGCCATGGCGATGATCCACACGCCCAAGATCCCGTACATGAACGGCCCACCCAAGGTGAAGAATTCGACGAGATGACCCATGGGGTCTCCCTCCTGAAGGTAGACGGTTAGTGGTTGTGTGGTCCGCACGATGCGGACCGCTGGGGACTCAGTCGCTGGCTTCGGTCATGTGGGTGCGAGGGCCATCTCTTCCTCCACTTCGGACGCACGCCCTTACAAGGGCCGAACACTCGTTCGTATTCCGAACTTGACGGCACTCGTTTCGTTGAGTATAAACTCAATGAGTTACAACTCAACGAACTGGAGACTCCACGGTGGCCACCCGCGAGGAGCAAAAACGCCGCACCCGCCAGCGCCTCATCGAGGTGGCGCTGGAGCGTTTTGCCGAGCGGGGCATCGGGGCGACCCGCACCGTGGACGTGGCCCGGGCAGCGGGGGTGGCCCACGGCACGGTGTTCGCCCACTTCCCCACCCGCGACGATCTGGTCACCGCGGTCATCGAGGCCTTCGCCGAGCAGCTCATCGGCCGCCTCAACGAACTCAACGACCGGGGAGCGGACGTGCGGGAGGTGCTGGCCGCCCACCTCGAGGGCCTCATCGAGCACGAGGGGCTGTATGCCCACCTGGTGACGGAGGGGCCCATGCTGCCCCGGGGGGCCCGCACGACGATGCTGGCCATCCAGTCCGTGGTCTCCCACCACCTGTACGCCGCCGCGGAGAAGGGCCGGGAGGCCGGCGAGCTGCGGCCCATGCCCCAGCACCTGCTGTTCAACACCTGGCTGGGATTGATCCACCACTACCTGGTCAACCAGGAACTGTTCGCACCCAACGAGTCGGCACTCGCCCGCCACGGCGGAGAGCTGCTCGACCATTACATGGGGTTGCTGGCCCCATAGGGCTTGGCCCCGTTAGGAGAGAGTCATGGATAAGACCTGCATCGCGTGTGGCATGCCGATGAACAAGCCCGAGGAGCACGCCTCCGGCGACACGGCCAAGGCATTTTGCTTCCATTGCGCCCGCGAAGACGGCTCGATGCGCGACTACGACGAGGTGCTGGTGGGCATGACCCAGTTCATGGTCCGCTCCCAGGGCATCGACGAGTCGGCGGCCAAGGACGCAGCGGCGGGCATGATGGCCCAGCTGCCGGCGTGGAAAGACCGATGACGGCCGCGCTGAAGGCCGATCCCGCTCTCATCGCCCGCTGCGGGCTGTACTGCGGCGCTTGCGGCAAGCACAAAAAGGGCAAGTGCCCCGGCTGCGCCGGCAACGACAAGGCCAGCTGGTGCAAGATCCGCACGTGCTGCGCCGAACACGACTACCGCAGCTGCGCCGATTGCCAGGAGTACGCGGATCCGACCGAGTGCAAGCTGTTCGACAACTTCATGTCCAAGATCTTCGCGTTCCTATTCAGCTCCAACCGGGCGGCCTGCATCCAGGCCATCAAGGATGACGGCTACGAGGGGTTCGCAGAGCGTATGGCGCGAGAGGGGCGGCAGTCGTTGCCACGGTGAGGGTTCCCCGGCCCCATCCAAAAACGTGACGGGCATTTTGACGCCTGTACCGGGATCCTCGCCCATCTGGTAGCGTCGCTCCCATGGGAGAGATTTACCGTAGCCCTTGGCGCACGGTCCGCGAGGCGATCGGAGTGTTGTTGCTGTCCGCGCTGATCGCACCCGGCTTGATCCAGTGCACGTATTACGAGGACCGCTACGAGGTGGTGGTGATCCTGGAAGCACCGGAGGAGTATTGGGCCGACGCGACGGTCTCGCTCGTATGGGTCGGGGAGCAGTCCGACGGGTGCGGTTCCGAGACCATCTGCTACCCCATCGGCGACGAAGAGGTCCTGTACGCCGGCGAGCAGGTGCAGTTCACGGACTGGTTCCGCGACGACGAAGACATCGATCTGTGGGCCGTGGTCTGGCATGACGGCGGGCAGGGGCTCGACGGGGACGAGACCGCGATGGCCTGGCATCTCACCGCCGGCCATCTCCTCAAGGGGATCCCGGTGATGCTTCCCGATTCGAATTCGGAGGAGTGGATCACCGAAAAGGAGGGGTTCTGCGCCCCGCTGGGGGACCGGTTTTGACCCGCCAGGCGTTACTCACGACCGCCCTTCTCCTCGGCTGGATTGTGGCGCACGGTGCTGCGGCGGCGGACCGAGAGGTCGGGATGCACATGCGCGCCGGCCCCGTCGATCCGGGGGTCGTTCAGCTGAGCGTGGGATCCCTCGGCGCCATCGCCTTCCCGGGCTACGCCGTCACGGGTCACGTCCGCTTCAGCGGGGGTCTTGGCGGCAGCACATCCTTGCTCGTGGAGACCGGCTTGATCGGCTATGGCGTGGAGCCGAAGTTCGCGGCCACGGTCGGCCTGGGTTGGCGGTTGGCTGATGCCCCGAGGGTGGCCTCTCACCTGGTCGTTCAGGCGGGTATTGCTCAGTACCTGGGCTCGCAGTGGATGCCCGGTCCCTCGGACCATCCGCGTCATTTCGATACCGAGCTGCCGCAGGCGATGGCGCTGATCGGCGCTGGACTGGACGTGGTCCATCGGGCCTCCCGTATCCTTCATCCGGGATTGCTGGTTGTGCTGGACGGCCAGATGGGGCTCGTGGACTGGGCCGTCAACGAACATTACATGGGCGATCGAGTGACCGTCCGCAACAGACCGCTGGTGCCAGGCTTTACCGTGGGTCTGCGGATCGGTGTTGCGACGCCGCCCTCGGAAAACGGCTGGGGTGCACAGATCGAAAGCGGCCTGGCAATACGCTGCCTGAGCCTCAAGACCGCGGACTACTCGGGGTTTTACACCGGGTCGGTGACACCCTACCTCGTGCTCTTCCACATCCACATCGGTCGGGAATCAGGCCCGCCGACGAAGCACAACCGCGGCGGCCAGCAGTAGCGGCCACAAGGCCGTCGATGCCCCCCCGCCCGCGCTGCGGCACTCGCAGGGCCCCTTGGGATCCACCCAGTTCAGCCCGGTGTCGTCGTCGTCGCCCGCGGCCGAGTCATCGTCGTCATCCCCATCTTCGGGGATGGGCTCGCCCACGCCGATGGCCCCCTCGTAGGGCACCAGGTTGCGCCCCGTGGCCGTGACGTACAGCTGCGTTTCCGCGGACGGTTCCACCTCGAAGACGACCTTGCCCGACTCGTCGGTAGTGGCGGTGAGGTAGGTGCCCGCGTCCCCCATCAGGCAGACCTCGACGTCCGGACGGGCCGCGCCGTCGAGGGTCGCGGTGAAGGTCAGCGTCTGGGCCTCCTGGGGGATGACCGGCGGGTGGCTGAACTGCATGGTCCGGGGCACGGCGGTCCACAAGTTGAG
This sequence comes from uncultured Rickettsiales bacterium, assembly GCA_964504165.1. Taxonomy (GTDB): domain Bacteria; phylum Myxococcota_A; class UBA796; order UBA9615; family CAYRNR01; genus CAZDDH01. The sequence goes on from CAZDDH010000003.1 coordinate 107,187, forward strand.
CTCCGGGTCGCCGTAGACCAGCGATCCCAGGTACTGGGAGGTGGAATTGAACTCGGCGTAGTACACCAGGCGGCCAGCCTCGGCAGCCTCGGCCAGCCGGCAGATGTCCCGCTCGCCCGTGTCCTCGAAGAGGTAGCCCCAGAACCCGCGCCGCAGGGCCGATCGCCAGTGGGCGCAGGCGTAGCAGCTGACCGCCATCCCCACGTAGGCCACGCCACCCCTGGGGGTGTGCTCGGAGCCGGCCCGCATCCACTCCTCGCCGGCGCACTCGTAGCCCGAGGCCGCCATCGTCTGGCAGGTGTAGGAGACCACCACCGGCAGCGTGGGGCCATTGTCCAGGTCATCGGCTTCCAAGTAGAAGTCGGGCCAACCACACGAGCCGGAGACCACGCCGTGGTAGGCCATGTAGGACGCGCCGCCTTCCAGCAGGTCCCGCGCCTCCCCGGTGGGGTTCTGGGTGGTGCCTGCGGTGATGACCGGGACCTGGTCGAATCCCGAGTCGACCATCAGCCCGGCGGCCCAGTTGGCGTCCCCGTAGTAGTGCAACCAGTCGTCGTCGTCCCAGTCCTCACGGATCAGCATGGCGCCATTGAGGTAGACGTCGTCGTCGTCCACGGGCTCCCGCTCGTAGGCCAGGGTCTTGGCCACCATCGTCTCGATCTCGGAGGAGTAGCGGCCGGGGAAGCGGCCCACGTGGATCTCCAGGAAATCGTCCGCGTCGATGCTGCCGTAGGGGACATCGCTGTACCCGTCCGCGAAGTTCTCCCAGTGCATGGGGATCTCCCCCATGTCTCCCGCCAGCAAGATGTACTCCGGCGCCGGATCCCAGCTGTTGGCGGCGTCGGTGATGTAGTCGACGATCTCGGAGGACGAGTACCCCGTCTCGGAGGTGGGCACCACCTTGGCGAGCATGCCCTTGCGGGTCTTCCATTCGGCCAGCGGTTCGGTGGCCTCGCAGAATTCCTCGGGGCAGATGATCAGGTAACGCGCCCCCTCGGCCTGGGCCGGTAGCGCGGACAGGAGCAGGGCAAGAACGAGCCCCCAGCCGCACATGCGGCCAATCAGGAAACGGGGATGGGTAGGTAGGTGACGCACGATCCTCCTTCGTCCTCCGCTGCAACCATCGTGCCGCGGGATCGTTTAGCTGTCCATCACCATCCGCCGGACATGTTTGACAGGTACGGGGGTGGAGCTTGGTATGATCCGCCGCCATGGAGCTAACCCAATCCCAGACCGCCAGCCCCTCAGCCGGCGACGAATTCGGCAAAGGGGGGTAGACGGTTAGCGCCTCCACCCCCTACATGTTGTGGTCACCACT
>CAZDDH010000004.1:0-101607 GCA_964504165.1 uncultured Rickettsiales bacterium
GCAGCCCTGCTTCCACATGAGCCAGCCGGACCCCCAGCTTCACCGCCACCAACCTGCACACCAGGGCCGAAACGACTAAAGCCCCGATGCCGTGTCCTAGGGCCGACTCCACGGTCTTGAGGAGCGTCCGTCGCCCCGGGGGGGGCTCCGGGTTTCGTCCCCCCCCCCGCCCCGCCCCCGGGGCCCCCCGAGCTGGGGCCCCCCCGCGGGCGTCGCCTCCGCGCCGGTGATCTCCTCCTCCGGCATCCCCTCACCGGGGCTACGGCCCTCCTCCAGCTGGCTCGAGGCATCCAGCCCCTGTGCAGGCGTCGGCGTCTCCTCCCCCGAGTCCCCCGCCCACTGCCCCAGCACGATCCCCCCCAGCAGCATCACCAGTGCCACCAGCACCCCGATGGCCACGTGAGCCGGTTGCCACCGGCGGCGGCGCTTCAGCGGCGTGGTCTTGAGGGGGACCGGCGCGATGATGCTGGCGGTTCCCGCCGCCGCGATCGACTCGAACTCCAGCTGGGCGCTGGAGGACTCTGCTTCCGCTTCGCGGACCGGGCGCATCTCCACGTCGGCGCCAAGCTCGTAAAACTCCCGCAGCATGTCCTTGGCCGCTGTGTGGTCCAACCGATGACCGATCTTGAATGGCAGGGAGGCCAGGGTCTTACGCACCACCTCGGTGCGGCGCCCCACCGCCTTGCTGATGTACTCCACGCACCGCGCCTCGGCCCGGCTGTCCCGGTAGGCGAGCAACACCAGATCGTAAGACTGGGGACGTTCACGGCTGGCGTGGGTGTGCTTGCAGCGCGAACAGCCCTCGCCTGCGACCACGGTGTTGACATCGCAGTCGCTGCAGAAGGCGACCTCGTCCCCCAGGCGGTTGGCGATCTGCTCCCGTACCGAGGCCAGGGCGTTGAGGAAGGCCTCGTAGTTGGGCAACCGGTCGTCCGCCTCCTTGGCCAACAAATTGGTGATCAGGTCGCTCAGCGGACGGGGGAACTGATCGTTGAGTTTGTGTGCTTCCGGGACCGGGTGGGAGGCGTGCTTCATCAACACCACGTAGGGCGTCTCGCCGTCGAAGGGTGGATAGCCCACCAGCACGTGGAACATGGTCGCGCCCAGGGAATACATGTCGCTGCGCACGTCCCGGGCGTCTCCGCGGATGGCCTCGGGGGACAGGTAGAACGGCGTCCCCATCATCGCCCCGGTCTGGGTCAGCACATTCTCGTTGCCGATCTTGGCCAGGCCAAAATCCACCACCTTGACCAGGCCGTCCCGCCCCACCATCAGGTTGCCCGGCTTGATGTCCCTGTGGGTGATGCCGCGCACCGCTGCTGCCCGCAGCCCGCGGCCGGCCTGCTCGAAGATATCCAGGTACTGCTTGAGGGTGAAGTGCAGCCGTCGCTCCACCACATCGGCCAGGGAGTCCCCTTCGATGAGCTCCATGGCAAAGTACGGCGTCTTGCCGTGGAAGTTGAAGAAGATGACCCGGGCCACGTTGGAGTGGTTGAGCCGGGCGGCGGCGCGGGCCTCGTGCTTGAACCGGTCCACGGCCTCGGGGCGCTTGAGGATCGCCTCGGTGAGCACCTTGACCGCCACATGGATCTGCAGTTCCTCGTCATAGGCCAGGTAGACGTCCCCCATCGATCCGGAAGCCAGGTGCCCCATGATCTTGTAGTGCCCCAGATTGGTGCCGATGAGGGGATTCACGGCCCGTGGCCTCCGTCACAGGGGACGAACCGCAACAGCTGGGTGCGGGCCACCTCGTAACGATGGTCCACGAGGTAGGTCTGGCTGTGCATTCGGTCCAGTACCTGGTGCATGTGTTCGTCCCAGCGCGAGCTGACGCCTCCCTTGGGGTGATAGTAGTCATGGTACCGGACGGGAGAGGGCAGCAGGGTGGCGATGAAGACGCACTCCATGGTGTTGAGGCGACCCGAGCTGGTACCGAAGTAGTGGTGGGCCGCGTCCCGCACGCCGTAGATGCCCGGGCCGAACTCCGCCAGGTTGAGGTAGATCTCCATGATCCGCCCCTTGTCCAGCACCTGCTCCAAGCTGAAGGTCAACACCGCCTCGCGCACCTTGCGCGTCAGCGTACGTTCGCCGCTCAAGAACAGATTCTTGACCACCTGCTGGGTGATGGTGGAGGCGCCGCGCCCCTCCCCTTCGCGCACGTTTTGCAGCAGCGCTTCGCGCAGCTCCCGCTCGTCGAAGCCGTGGTGCTTGTAGAAGCTGGCGTCCTCGCTGACCACCACCGCAGAGATGATGTCGGCGTTGATCAGCCGGTGGCCGATGAAGTGGGGATCCGACGGCCCCATCGTGCGGTGCAGGACCGTCTCCTCGTCCACGACGATGGTGTATGGGAAGTTGTCGCGCAGCCTCAGGATCGACTCCCCGATCTGCATGCCTTGCAGGCTGGCACGGGACCAATCCCCCTTCCAGCCCAGGTCCCAGGCGCTGCGATCCTGCAGCGGCCCGCCGAAGCGGAGCGTCAGATCCAGGGTACCCCCCATGTAGATCCCCCACTCATCGGGGATGGTCCCCGGCGGTAGGGCCCGGATCAGATCGGTGTAGGGCACGGCGTCCAGGCCGACGACCAGCCGAATCTCCGGCTGCTGGGACAGCTGCAGCACCTTGCCGCTGCTGGTGCCCGAGACGCCGTTGAAGCTCCACCGCCAGTCCCGCAGGTCCACCCGTTCTCCCTCGGCGTCCGGGGCGATTTCCAGGCGATGCCGCGTCTCGATGGGCCACGGCAGGTCGGGGAAAGCGGGAGTGTGAGCAGTGACGCCCACCAGGGCCAGGGTGGCGGTCCACAGCACGCTGCCGGTGCGCCCGTCCGGGCGGCTGGTGAGGGTCAGGTCAGCGGCGCCCCCTTCCAGCCGGATCTGCCGGGCGCGCGGCAGGGCCGAGGTCAGCAGGCTGGCTGAGGCACCCTGTACATCGAGACGCCCAGAGGGGGGCAGACCCACGCTCAGGTCCAGGGCCAGGGAGACCGTCCCCCCCGAGTCCAGCACACCTGCGAGGTCGATGGAGAGATTCTCGCTGCTCGTCAGGATCGTCCCGTCCAGCTCCGCCAGCCCATGCCCGCCGGGCAGGCCCACGATACCCCCGCCCTCGATCCGGTAGACCCCGTCCGGGGAGAGCCTGGCCAGCAGGCGCGCCAGCTGACCGTCCAGATCATCGGGGAGCGGCTTGGCGGTCAAGGCCACCGCCGTACGCAGCGCCTCGGTTCCCCTCGAGGGCCCGGCGGCCGCCCCCTCTTCCGCCACGGTCTCGCCGCCATCTGCCACCGGTTCGTCCGCCTCGGCTGCGGCGGCCATCTCCAGGTGCGGTGACACCACCTTGGCCCCTTCGATGACCGGCTCGCCGTCCAGCAGGGTGGCCGCATCGACCCGCAGCTCCAGCCGTTCCACGGAGGCCCTGGCGATGGGTCCGCCGGCCGGCGTCCAGACCAGCGCCTCCAGCACCAGCTCCTCGCTGCTGACCAGGTGCAGCTCCCCTAGCTCCACGTGGCCCCCGAGCCGGCCCTCCAGCTCCTGCACCAAGCGCTGGCGCAGCTGGCCCTCCAGGCCCCCGCGGGAAAGCAGCACGACGCCAGCCACCACGGCGAGTGCCGCGAGTCCAGCGGCAGCAATGGCAAGTCGGCGTCGTGTCACGGATTGGGTCTCAGGAGTTCAGCTCGTCCAGACCCGCGAACAGGTCCAGCACCTGCGGGTTGGCCAGGGCGTCCTTGTTGAGCACCTCCTGGCCGTGGACCGTCTGGCGCACGGCCAGTTCCACCTTCTTGCCGCTGATGGTGTAGGGGATGTCGTCCACCGCCAGGATCTTGCCCGGCACGTGACGCGGCGTGGTGTTGGTGCGGACGTTGGTCTTGATCTTCTTGACCAGCGCCTCGTCCAGCTCGACACCGGGCGCCAGCTTGACGAACAGCACCACCCGCACGTCGTTGTCCCAGTCCTGGCCCACGACGATGCTGTCCAGCACTTCGTCCATGGCCTCCACCACGCGGTAGATCTCGGCGGTTCCGATGCGCACGCCACCGGGATTGAGGGTGGCGTCGGAGCGGCCGTACATGATCACCCCGCCGTGCTCCGTCAGCTCCATGAAGTCGCCGTGGTGCCAGACGTTGTCGTAGACCTCGAAGTAGGCCTTGGAGTACTTGGCGTCCCCCGGATCCTTCCAGAAGTAGATCGGCATGGAAGGGAAGGACTTCGTGCACACCAGCTCGGCCTTGCGCCCCACCACCGGCTGGGCGTTGCTGTCGAAGGCCGCCACCGCCATACCCAGTCCCCTCACCTGCAGCTCGCTGATCCACACCGGCCCGATGGGATTCCCCAGGGCGAAGCAGGAGATGATGTCGGTGCCGCCGGAGATGGAGGAGAGGCAGAGGTCCTCCTTCACGTCCCGGTAAATGTACTCGAAGCTCTCGGGCACCAGGGGCGAGCCGGTGGAGCAGATGCCGCGCAACGCCGACAGGTCGACGGACTCCCGCGGCTTGTAGCCAGCTTTCTCCAGCGCCGCGACGTACTTGGCCGAGGTGCCGAAGACCGTCATGCGCTGCTCCTCGGCAAAACGCCACAGCACCCCCGGGTCCGGGTAGAACGGCGAGCCGTCGAACAGCAGCACCGTGGCCCCCAGGGCCAGGCCGCTGACCAGCCAGTTCCACATCATCCAGCCGCAGGTGGTGAAGTAGAACAGCTTGCTGTCCCGGGTGACGTCCGTATGCAGCCCCAGCTCCTTGAGGTGCTGGATCAGCGTGCCGCCGGCCCCGTGCACGATGCACTTGGGGATACCGGTCGTGCCGGACGAATACATGATGTACAGCGGGTGGTCGAAGGGCAGCTGCTCGAAGGACAGGGCTGGGGCCTCGCCGCTGCCACGGAAGTCGGCGTAGTGCACGGCGTTGGGCACGTGGTCGATGGCCGGCTGTTCCTCGGTGTAAGGCACCACCACCACCCTCTGGATGGAGGGCAGATCCTGCAGGATCGACGCCACCCGTTCCAGGGAATCGAAGGCCTTGCCGTTGTAGTAGTAGCCGTTGGCGCACAGCAGGACCTTGGGTTCGATCTGGCCGAAGCGGTCCAGCACCCCCTTGATGCCGAAGTCCGGCGAGCAAGAAGACCACACGGCCCCCATGGATGTGGCGGCCAGCATGCCGACGATGGACTCGATGAGGTTGGGCATGAAGCCGGCGACCCGGTCCCCCTGCTGGACCCCCTCGGCGCGGAGGGCCGCTGCCACCCGCGCCACCTCGTCGTGCAGCTGGGCGTAGGTCATCTCGCGGGAGACCTTGTCCTCCCCCTGGAACACCAGGGCTGTGCGGTCGTCGTCGAAACGCAGCAGGTTCTCGGCAAAGTTGAGCCGGGCATCGGGGAACCATTGCGTCCCGGTCATCTGATCCGGATCGACGGCGATGCGCTCCCCCTTGGCCGAGGCGATGATGCCGCCGAAGTCCCACATGTCGCTCCAGAAAGACTCCCGGTGCTCGACGGACCATTCGTACAGGGCGTCGTAGTCCTGGAAATCGAAGCCGTAGCGCTCGTTGACGAACCGAATGAAGCGGGTGAGGTTGGCCCCCTCGATACGGTCGGCGGAAGGGGTCCATAGCGGTGTGTTCATGGCGTTGCTCCAGCGATTGAAATTCGAGTGGGCGCGAGGATAGCAGAATCGGCGACGCCGTATGGAACCCGCGCGCGAGTCGCACGCCGGCCGGCCGATTCCGGGCCGGTTGACCTGGGGACCGGGGTCCGGGACCATGGATGTTTGCGTTCGCGACCTTCGAGGGAGGACCGATGACGATCCAGCTGGGGCTGATCCAGACCGGCGCGCTGGCCTTGGGGGTGTTGCTACTGGGGACCCTGCTCAACCGGCTGGTGCCGTTCCTGCGGGTCAACAACATCCCCGAGCCGGTGGTCGGCGGCATCGCCTTTGCCGTCATCACCACCGTGCTGTACGCCCAGTTCGACGTCTCCTTCCAGCTGGACATGACCCTCAAGACCCCGCTGATGCTGGTCTTCTTCACCACCGTCGGGCTCAACGCCAGCCTCAAGTTGCTGATCCGTGGCGGACCCAAGGTGCTGCTGTTCCTGGGGGTGGCGACCCTGTACCTGATCGTGCAAAACGCCACCGGCGTGACCTTGGCACTGGCCACCGACATGCACCCCCTGCTGGGATTGCTGGCCGGGTCCATCACCCTGTCCGGCGGGCACGGTACCGGGGTGACCTACGCCGACATCTTCGCCGACGAGCACAACCTGCAGGGCACCATGGAGCTGGCCATGGCCTGTGCCACCTTCGGGCTGGTGCTGGGGGGCCTCATCGGTGGCCCGGTGACCCGCCGCCTGCTGGATCGATACAAGCTCGATCCAGGCGAGGTGAACCTGGAGGATGCGGAGACGGTCACCTACAACGTGGACGATCAGGACAAGGTCACCCCGCGGATGATGCTGCAGACGATGGCCATCATCACCGTGTGCATGGTGCTGGGGGACGTGCTGTACCGGTTCTTCCTGGACCGGGGTGTCACCGTTCCGTCGTTCATCTGCTCGCTGTTCCTGGGGCTGATCGTCACCAATGTGCTGGACCTGACGAAGGTCTACCGCATCAACCCCGAGACGATCGATCTCTGGGGCACGATCTCGCTGACCGTATTTTTGGCCATGGCACTGATGTCCCTGCGCCTGTGGGAGCTAGTCAACCTGGCCGGGCCGATCTTGCTGATCCTGGCGGCCCAGACCGTGGTGATGGCGCTGTTCGCCTACTTCATCACCTTCCGGGTGATGGGCAAGGACTACGACGCGGCGATCATCGCCGGGGGGCATTGCGGCTTCGGATTGGGAGCCACCCCCACCGCCGTGGCCAACATGGAGGCGCTGGTGTCCAAATACGGGCCCTCGCCCACCGCGTTCTTGATCGTGCCGATGGTCGGCGCGTTCTTCATCGACATCGCCAACGCGCTGGTGATCCAGCTGTACTTCGCGCTGCCCTTCGTGCGTTAGGAGGATACGGATGAGAACCACGATCCCGATCCTGCTGATGCTGGCGATGCTGGCACCCGGTTGCAGCCGGGGTCCGTCACGCGCCGATCTGGAACAGCTCCTGGCCCAGCGCCTGGACCAGGAGTTCGAGAGCGGCCTGTTCGAGGTGACGTCCTTCAAGCGGCGCGGCAGCTATCCCTACTCGGTGGAGGGCGACGACCGGGAGCGGATGCTTGTGTACTACGATGCCCGGCTGGGCTTCCAGCGGGAACGGCAGCTCACCGACTGGGACTCCCTCGGGATGGGGTCGCTGATCGCCGTGTTGGGGGCCACACCCCGCGGCGTCACCGGCGTCTCCGCCGACGGGAACCGGACGGGCGACGAGCTGCTGGTGCGCGGTTCCATCGCTTTTGCCCGGGGCGATGGAGACTGGCAACCGGTGGAGGGCGAGGTGTTCGCCGCCGAGCCGGAACCTGCGGCCGAAGACGACGGGGGCAGCCCGGACCCGACCCGCACCCGCCTGGACCGGCTGGAGGCCATCGACGGCACCCTACAGGGCCAGGGCGACGCGGTGGCCCGCGACGAGCTGCACCGTCAGCTGGACTCGGTGACCGAGCAGATGGGCCGCAAGCTGGCCCGCAAGGACGGGGCGCTGATCCTTGCCACCGGTGCCAGCGGTGGAGACTACGCGGCGCTGGGCCACGGCCTGGCACGGGTCATCGAGGAGACGGGCGGTGCGGTCCACCTGGTGCCCAGCGGAGGCAGCCTGGACAACTGTGCGCTGGTGGACGCGGGTGAGGCGGACGTGGCCTTCGCCCAGAACGACATCGCCCAGATGGCCCGGCGTGGGACCGGCCTGTCCGAGGGCCGCCTGCCGATGACCAACCTCCAGACCCTGTGCTCGTTGTATCCCGAGGCGGTGCAGCTGCTCGTGCGCCGGGGTGGCGCGGTCCAGTCGATGGAGGACCTGGCTGGACGGGCCGTCGATGTGGGCCCGGACGGCTCGGGGATCCGGGTCAACGCCACCGAGGTGTTGGCGGCCGGAGGAATGACGCTGGCCGATCTGGGGCGTACCCAGGGCAAGGCGACAGCCGCCGCCATCGACGATCTGCTGGTTGGACGGGTGGAGGCGGTATTCCTCACCGGCGCCTATCCCTTCGCCGCGGTGAGCGCGGCCACCGGGGACGGAGAGCTGCAGGTCGTCGCCCTGCCGCCGCTGGTCATCGGGCAGCTCGTGGCCGACAACCCCGTCTACGTCGCCCTGACGCTGCCGGCACGCACCTACCCGGGCCAGCCCGGGGACGTGGCCACGGTGGGAGTCACCGCCACCCTGGTGGCCCACCGGGGGCTATCGGACACACAGGTCGAGGCTCTGCTGGGCACGCTATTCGGAAACGTGGATCAACTGGGTCAGGACAGCTTGCGGGGGTACCAGATCAACCGAGACCGGGCCCAGGACGGGATCGCCATCCCGGCGCATCCGGCGGCGCGTAGATTCTTCGAAGAGTAGCCGGACCAGGGGCCTAGATCAGGCCCTGCTCCTTGCCGATCTTGGCGTAGATCTCGAGGGCCTGCTCGATGTGCTCGTCCGTGTGGGTGGCCATCAGGCTGTTGCGGATCAGGGACTTGTGCGGCGGCACGCCCGGCGGGATGGCCAGGTTGGTGAACAGGCCCTTGTCGAACAGCGCCTTCCACAGCACGAAGGCCTGGGGCTCGCCACCGGGGTAGACCGCCACGACCGGGCTCTCCGCCTTGCTGACGTTGAATCCCAGGTCCGCCAGGCCGTTGCGCAGGGCGTGGGCGTTGTGCACCACCCGCTTGCGGCGCCAGCTCTCTTCCTGCATCACCTCGAGGGAGGCCAGGGCTGCGCCTACGGCCGGGGGGGCCATCGACGCGGCGTAGACCATCGCCGAACCGTGGTGCTTGATGAAGTTGATCACGGCACGGGGGCCGGCGACCACACCACCCAGGGAGGCGAAGGATTTGGAGAAGGTGCCGGTGACGATGTCGATGTCGTCCTCGACGCCCATCATCTCGCAGGTGCCACGGCCGTTCTCGCCCAGCACGCCCAGCCCGTGGGCATCGTCCACGACGATGGGGAAGCCGTATTCTTTCTTGATCTCCACCAGCTCCGGCAGCGGCGCCAGGTCGCCTTCCATGCTGAACACGCCGTCGGTGAGCAGCAGCTTGGAACGCTTCTCGTCCATGTGTTCCAGGCGGCGCTCCAGGTCGGCGGCGTCACAATGGTTGTACCGCTTGAGCTTGCAGAAGCCGTTCATCACCGCCTGGTACAAGCTGGCGTGATTGCTGGCGTCCATCAGGGCGATCTCGTTGCGTCCCAGCAGGCAGCTGAGGGCCAGGTTGGTCGTATAGCCGGTGGTCAGGACCGTGGCCGATTCCTTGCCCAGGAAGGCCGCGAGCTTCTCTTCCAGTTCTTCGTGCAGCACGGTGGTGCCATTGAGAAAGCGGGAGCCGGAGCAGGAGGTGCCAAAACGCTCCAGGGTCTGGATGGCCTTCTCACGAACCTTGGGGTGCATGGTGAGGCCCAGGTAGTTGTTGGACCCCAACATCACCATCTTCCTGCCCTCGATGAGGACCTCGGTGCCCTCGCTCTTCTCGATGGGGAAGAAATAGGGGTACATACCGGCGGCCTTGACCTCGTCCGCCTCGGTGAACTGCACGCACTTGTCGAAGATCGGATTGTCCGGTCTCCGGGTTTGAATTCTCTGTGCCGCCGCGACTTTTTCGGATAGTGCGATGGACATGATTTCCCTCTCCGTTCCTGCTTTTCCGGGCCTAGCCCAGGCTCTCCGCCGCCCTCCCAGCGAACGCCGCAACCTTACCCACAGCCTGTATATCAGTCAAGTGTTTGTTTTTACAGCGTTTTCTTTGCCATTGGTTAAGAGGTTTAACCACTCACTGGTAAAATGTGCCTGTACTGGCAAAATTGAATCCGGCTCAATCGGTACGGAGCTGTAATTCCCTGGCCTCACGGCGGATGGATGGATTGTGGGTCTGGGTCCGCACCCATTGTAGCAACGAGCTGGCCTCCGAGCTCCGCTCCAGCTCGTCCAGCTGCAGTGCAGCGACCAGCAGCCAGCGCTGGACCTCCTCGTCGTCCGGGCGGGCGTCTCGCAGCGCCATGCAGCACCCCACCAACTGCTCGCGCAGGGTGCCGGTGGCCTTGCTCAGGTCCAGTAATTGCTCGTCTTTCATGCGCTCCAGCCCGTCGAGGGCCAGCTGGGGCTCCCCGCCGGCGGCCTTGACGCCCAGGATCCCCATCGCCACGTCCACCGCCCAGGGGCGCTCCGCCGAACCCAGCCGGGCAAACAGCTCGTCCAGGTCGTCCACCCCCGGCGCCCGGGCCGCGGCGAGAATCTTGACGGTCTCGTTCCACAGCCGAGCGTCCGCGGCATTCCGTTTGGGCTTGAGCCGTTCGAGCAACGACTCGGAAGCGGAGATCGTGTCATCCAGCTTTCCCTGCTGGAGATAGACGAACGCGGTGAGGCAACGGATGTCGTTGGCCCGCTCACCGGTGGGGAAGTTGCGCAGGTATCCGCGATACGCGCGGATGGCGCCGGCCCAGTCCTCCGTCTCGAAACGCAGGGCACCCAGATCGTCCCAGGCATCCTCGGCCGCCGGGTCGTCCGGCCAGCTGGCCACCACGAGCATCAGCGCCGCGATGGCCTCTTCCCGGCGGCCGGCCTGCCGGTGCAGGTGAGCCGACGCCAAGAGCAGCGGCTGTAGCCGATCGTGGCGGGAGGCCTCCTCCTGCAAATCTGCAACCCGCTCGTGAAACATCTCCTCCAGCTCCGGATCGCCGCTGGTCTCCATCATCGCCAGCAGCACGAAGGCCTCCCCGCTGAGCAGATCTCCGACCCGGCGGTCCGGCTCGGTCTCCCTCAACTCCCGGTAGACCTTCCAGGACTGCTCCGCCTCGCCGGCCGCTAGCAGGCACTCGGCCAGCCCGAAGCGCGCCTCGAAGACCAGCCGGTGGGATTCGTGCTGCTTCACAAAATCCCCGAAGGCGTCGGCCGCCTTCTTCCAGTCGGCGGTTTTACCCTTGCGCAGGGCGGTCATCTGCAGGGCACGAGCGGCCTCGTAGTCGGCCACCGGATCCACGCCAGCCAGGGCCTGCGCGGGGTCCGCCAGCCAAACAGCCAGGGCCACGATCAGACAGGCCGAGCGGCGGACAGCCGGTGCGAGGAACCGTGGAGTCACTTGAGCCCCAGCTCCTCGCCGATGCGCCGCACCAGCGCCGGATCGACCTTGCCCTTGTGCTGCTTCATCACCATGCCCATGAACATGCCGATGTTGCGGGCGTTGCCCGCCAGCGGCTCCACCAGCGCCCGGGTGGCTGCCTCGTCCAGCATCTGGGGCAGGAACGGCTCCAGCAGGGCGATCTCCTTGTGGTACCCCTCGACGATGGGGCCGGTCTTCATCTGCTCAACGCCCTGGCGCAAGCCCTTGACGTGCTTGGCGACGATCTCCTGCTGCCGCTGGTCCGTCCACTCTTCGAACTTGCCGCTCTTCTCCTCCTCGATGAACTTGCCCAGCACGCTGGTGAGCAGCGAGCGGGTCTCCTTGTCGCGAGCCTTGAGCGCGTCCTTGGACATCTTCTGGATCTCGTCGCGAATCATGTTGGACCTCCGTGGGCGGATTCTTTTCCTGTGGGGCCGCGGGGTCAAGTTTGTTGGTGAAACCCAGATTCCCCCCCGGTCACGGTTACGGTCACGGGACACGATCCACGATCACGGAAGTGTGAAGATCGTGAACGGAAGATCGTGGACCGTGAGGACCGTGACCGTGACCGTGACCGGGGGGATGACGAATGTTCAAATGCGGGAGTTGACACCCCTCCCCCCCGATGGCACAGTCCAGCCATCATGAACGTGACGCGCACCCAGCATCATCACCATCACCACCCCGGAGGGGCTGGCTGATGGTGTAATCCGCGGTACCGCAACACACCAACAACGCCGGCCCAAGGGCTGGCGTTGTTGGTTCTGGGAACCCGCATCGCCACCCCGGGGCCGGCCGGGAGAACGACATGGCGATGTTTTCGGAAGAATCCAACCTACGGCTGGCCCTGCCCAAGGGCCGCATGCAAGAGGGCGTGCTGGCCCTGCTGGCCGACGCGGGAATCCGCGTACGGGCCAGCAGCCGGGGCTACCGGCCGGCGGTCTCCCTGGCCGGGATCGAGGCCAAAACCCTCAAGCCGCAGAACATCATCGAGATGTTGGACATCGGTTCACGGGATCTGGGCTTCGCCGGCGCGGACTGGGTGGCGGAGCTGGAGCTCCCGCTCGAGGAGTTGCTGGACCTGGGCCTGGATCCGGTGCGAGTGGTGGCGGCAGCCCCCAAGGAACTGCTGGTGGACGGCCGGCTGCCCGCACGCCCCCTGCTCGTGGCCACCGAATACGAGCGTCTGGCCCGCACCTGGATCACCCGGCGAGGCCTGGACGCCCGGGTGGTGCGCTCCCGCGGCGCCACCGAGGTCTTCCCCCCCGAGGACGCGGACCTGATCGTCGATGTGGCGGCCAGCGGGGACACGCTGCGAGCCAATGATCTGGTGGTTGTGGACGAGCTGATGTGCTCATCCACCCGCCTGTTTGCCAGCCCCAAGGCGATGGCGGACACCGGACGGGCGGAGCGCATCCGCTGCCTGGCGCTTGTGCTGGAGTCGGTGCTGGAGGCGCGGAGGCGAGTGATGGTGGAGGTCAACGTGCCCGCCGACCGGCTGGAGCAGGTGATCGAGGCCCTGCCGTGCATGCGGGAGCCCACCCTCTCGCCCCTCTCCGGCGACGCGGGCTTTGCCGTCAAGGCCGCCGTGCCCCGGGAGCAGCTGCCCACCGTGATCCCCGAGATCAAACGACGGGGCGGCACCGACCTGGTGGTGACCAACCTTGCGCAGATCGTGCCCTGAGGAGCGGACCATGACGATATCCATCCAACCCTCCCCCCTGTTGGAGCGCGTGAGCGCCTACCGGCCGCCCCGTGCTGCGACCCCCACGGATCTGCAGCTGGACGGCAACGAGGGCCCCTGCCCTCCAGCCGCCCTGCTGGAATCGATGCGTCAGACCGATCCGCGTGCCCTGCGCCGCTACCCGGACACGGGCCCCCTTCAGGCGCTGCTGGCCCGCCGGGCCGGTATCCAGCCGGATCAGGTACTCGTGACCGCCGGCGCAGACGACGCACTGGAGCGGGCCATCCGGGCGGTGCTGGCCCCCGGCCGGGAACTGGTGCTGCCCGTGCCCACCTTCGGCATGATCGAGCGTTACGCGCGGCTGGCCGGGGCGCAGGTGAACGGCATCCCCTGGCTGGAAGGGCCGTTGCCTGTTGACGCCCTGCTGGAGGCCGTCACCGAGCGCACCGCCATGATCGCCGTGGTCACCCCCAACAGCCCCACCGGGCTGGCCGCCACGGCGGAGGAGCTGCGCCGGCTTTCGGAGGCCGCCCCCGGGGCCCTGCTGCTGGTTGACCTGGCCTACGTGGAATTCGCGGACGAGGATCTGACCGCCGCCGCGCTGTCGCTCCCCAACGCCGTGGTCACCCGCACCCTCTCCAAGGCCTGGGGCCTGGCGGGGCTGAGGGTGGGTTGGGCCGCGGGCCCCCCGGAGGTCCTGGAGTGGATGCGTGCCGCCGGCCACCCCTATGCGGTGGCATCCACCTCCCTGGAGCTGGCCGTCCAGCGGCTGGGCACCGGCGGCGACGAGGTAGACCGATTCGTCCGCCGGGTGCGGGAGGAGCGGGGACAGCTCGTGGCCCTGCTCCGCCGCCTGGGGGCCAGCGCCGGCCCCTCCTGGGGCAACTTCGTGTTGGGGCGATTCGACGATCCGGGCTGGGTGCGGGACGGGCTGGCCGGCCTTGGAGTGGCCGTGCGGGCCTTCCCCGGCCGCCCCATGCTGGAGGATGCCCTGCGTATCACCACTCCGGGGGACCGGGAGACCTTCGCCCGGCTGACCGCGGGGTTGGAGACGGTGCTGGCCCCACAGGCCCTGCTGTTCGACCTCGATGACACGCTGGTGGACACCAGCCGCTCGTACCGTCAGGCCATCGCGGCCACGGCGGCGTCCTACGGGGTCACCCTGAGTCAGGGGGAGATCGGGGACGCCAAGGCGGCCGGCGACGCGAACGATGACTGGGCGCTGACCCGCCGACTGCTGGCCGGACGGGGCGTGGACCGCCCCCTGGCCGAGGTCACCGAGCGCTTCGAGGCGCTTTACCAGGGGGCCTCGGCTCGGCCCGGCATGCGGCGGCACGAGACGCTGCTGGTGGACCGGGAGCGGCTGCGCCAGCTGGCGGATCGATTCCCCCTGGGCATCGTCACCGGGCGCCCCCGCGCCGACGCGCTACGGTGCCTGGAGGAGCAAGGGCTCGCCGGCCTGTTCGCCACCGTCGTGACCCGCGACGACGCCCCCCTCAAGCCCGATCCGGCCCCGGTGCAGCGTGCGCTGAGCCAGCTAGGGGCGCGCCGCGCCTGGCTCGTGGGGGACACGCCAGACGACGTAAGGGCCGCCCGCAACGCCGGCGTGGTCCCACTGGGGGTGGTGCCCCCGCTGGACGATCGGGGGCGGGTAGCGCCGGAGCTGATTGCCGCAGGGTGCGCCCGTGTCCTGCAAGACATCGATGAACTCGAGGAGCTGTTGCCATGACCTCACGAACCTTCGAACTGGAACGCAAGACCGGAGAGACCGATGTCCGTCTGACGCTGGATCTGGACGGCAGCGGACGCACGGACGTGGAGACGGGCATCGGCTTCCTGGACCACCTGCTGATCACCCTGGGGCGGCACGCCCGCTTCGACCTACGTCTTCGCTGCCGTGGTGACCTGCGGGTGGACGACCACCACACGGCCGAGGACTGCGCCCTGGTGCTGGGCAGCGCCCTGGACGGCGCCCTGGACGAACGCCGCGGCATCGCCCGCTTCGGCTGGGCCATGGCACCGCTGGACGACGCCCTGGCCCGGGCGGCGGTAGACCTGTCAGGGCGGCCCAGCGCCGTCGTCGAGCTGGGGCTGCGCCGGGAACGGCTGGGGGAGCTGAGCTGCGAGATGGTGGGCCACGTGGTGCAGTCGCTGGCCACGACGGCCAGGGCCACGGTCCACCTGGACGTCTTGCGTGGTGGCAACGACCACCACCGGGCCGAGGCGGCCTTCAAGGCCCTGGCCCTGGCTCTGCGTATGGCGGTCGCCCGGGAGGGCAACGACCAGATCCCCAGCACGAAGGGGGTGCTGTGATGGACCGCACGGATGTTGTGGTGGTGCGCACCGGGACGGCCAACCTGGCGTCGGTGCTGGCGGGCCTGGAACGCATCGGTGCCCGGGCTCGTCTCAGCGAGGACGCGGCGGACGTGGACCGGGCCGCCAAGCTGGTGTTGCCCGGCGTGGGCACCCTGGCGGCTGCCATGGCCCAGCTGCGGGCCAACGGCCTGGACCGGGCGCTGCGACGGCGGGTGGAGCAAGGGCGGCCGACCCTGGCCATCTGCCTGGGGCTGCAGATGCTCTGCGAAGCCAGCGACGAGAGCCCCGGGGAACGCGGCCTGGGGATCATCCCCGGCCGGGCCACCCGCTTCAGCAACGGCGCCGGCTCCGGGCTGCGCGTGCCCCAGCTCGGCTGGAACGGCATCTCGGCCCGCTCGGGTTGCCGCCTGCTGCAAGACGGCCACGCCTACTTCGCCAACTCCTACCGGCTGGCCGAGCCGCCTCCAGGCTGGCGCGTCGCGCTGGCCGACTACGGCGGGCCTTTCGTGGCCGCGGTGGAGCGGGGACCGGTGCTGGCCTGCCAGTTCCACCCGGAGCTCTCTGGATCCTTTGGTATGGGGCTACTGCGGCGCTGGTTCGAGGCCGGCGTGGATGGGGGAGGTGCATCATGCTGACCACCAGGATCATCCCCTGCCTGGACGTCCGCGATGGGCGAGTGGTCAAGGGAGTCCGCTTCCAGGGTCTGCGGGACGCGGGTTCGCCGGACGAGCTGGCCGCCGCCTATGAAGGCCAGGGGGCTGACGAGCTATGCCTGCTGGATGTCTCGGCCACCGCCGAGGGGCGTGCCGCGAGCCTGGAGACCATCGCCCGGGTGCGGCGCCAGCTGGCGCTGCCCCTGACGGTCGGGGGGGGCGTGCGCCGGGCGGACGACGCCGCCGCGCTGCTGGAAGCCGGAGCGGACAAGGTGGGTGTGAACACGGCCGCCGTGGAGCGGCCGGCGTTGCTGGACGAGCTGGCCGCGCGGTTCGGCTGCCAGTGCACGGTGGTGTCCGTGGATGCCTGCCTCGACGACGGTGGCTACCAGGTGGTCACCCACGCAGGGCGAGAGAGGACCGGCATCGACGCCGTGTCCTGGGCGCGGGAGGCGGAGCAGCGGGGAGCCGGCGAGGTGCTGCTCACCTCCTGGGACCGGGACGGCACACGGGACGGCTACGACCTGGCACTCATCGCCGCCGTCG
This sequence comes from uncultured Rickettsiales bacterium, assembly GCA_964504165.1. GTDB lineage: Bacteria > Myxococcota_A > UBA796 > UBA9615 > CAYRNR01 > CAZDDH01. Next base: position 16,404 of record CAZDDH010000004.1, read on the forward strand.
CGGAGCAGGTGCGGGTGCCCATCGTCGCCTCCGGCGGGGCTGCCGGCGCCGGTCACATGGCCGCCGCCATCGAGGCCGGCGCCAGCGCCGTATTGGCGGCCTCCATCTTCCATGACGGCCAGACCACCGTCGCCCAGCTCAAACAATCACTCGCCCTCGAGGGCGTGGAGGTGAGGCCATGATCATTCCATCCATCGACATGCAGCAGGGGCAGGCGGTCCAGCTCATCGGCGGCGAGACGCTGGCCGTCGAGGCCGGCGACCCGCGGCCCATCGCCGAGCGTTTTGCCCTGGCCGGTGAGCTGGCCGTCATCGATCTGGACGCCGCCCTGGGGCGCGGTGACAACCGGGCGGACATCGAGGACCTGGTGCGCGCCCACCGCTGCCGGGTAGGCGGCGGGATCCGGGATCGGGAGGCCGCCATCCGCTGGCTGGATGCCGGGGCCGAGAAGGTGATCGTGGGCACCGCCGCCGAACCCGAGCTGCTGAGCCAGCTGCCGCCGGAGCGGGTCGTTGCCGCCCTGGACGCCCTCCACGGTGAGGTGGTGGTGGAAGGCTGGCAGCGGGGCACCGGCCGAGAGCTGATGCCACGCATCGCCGAGCTGCGGGACCACGTCGGCGGATTCCTGGTGACCTGGGTCGAACGGGAGGGGCGGCGGGGCGGCATCGACGGGGCGCAGGTGGCGCGGGGGGTGGAGGCCGCCGGGCCGGCCCGGGTGACCGGCGCCGGTGGGGTAACCACCGGCGAAGAGGTTGCCGCCATCGACCGGCTGGGCGCCGACTGTCAGGTGGGGATGGCGCTGTACACGCACAAGCTGGCGCTGGCCGACGCCATCGTCGCCCCCCTGCGCAGCGACCGCTCGGACGGCCTGTGGGCTACCGTGGTGGTGGACGAGCTGGGGCGCGCGCTGGGGCTGGCCTGGTCCGATGGGGAGAGCGTGGCCGAGGCCGTGCGCACGCGCAGCGGCGTTTACCGCTCCCGAAAACGCGGTCTGTGGCGCAAGGGAGCGTCGTCCGGGGCCCGCCAGCAACTGCTGGCCGTCGACCTGGACTGCGACCGTGATGCCATCCGTTTCACCGTGCGGCAGCAGGGTGCGGGCTTCTGCCACGAGGACCGCTGGACCTGCTGGGGGGACGATCGGGGGCTGGGCCGGCTACAGCGCCGGCTGGCCGAGCGGAGGGCCTCGGCGCCCCCTGGCTCCTACACCCGCCGCCTGCTGGACGAACCACAACTGCTTGCGGCCAAGCTGGTGGAGGAAGCGCGGGAGCTGGCCGGAGCAGACCCCCTCCGAAAAGACGACGTCGCCTGGGAAGCCGCCGATCTTTTTTACTTCGGATTTGTAGCGATGACCCGAGCCGGTGTAGACCTGTCTGCGGTGGAACGGCAGCTGGACCGGAGAGAGCGCCTGATCACGCGACGATCAGGTGATGCCAAGCCTGGATCGGAGGAAAAATCGTGACCCCGTTCAAGCTCAAACGTCTGACCCCCACGGAGATCGTCGACGCCCCGCGGCGGCCCCTCACCGAAGGTGCCCTGGAGACGGCGCGCCAGATCGTCGGACGGGTCCGCGCTGGTGGAGAAGCGGCGGTGCGGGACTATGGGGAGATGTTCGGTGACCTGGCCCCCGGCGATACCCTGGTCCGGGGACGGGACGAGATGGCCTGGGCCCTCGAGGAGCTCCCCGACGAGGACCGCCGCCTGCTGGAGCGGGTAGCCGGCCGCATCGGCATCTTCGCTGACGCCCAGCGCAAATCCATCCAGGATATGGAGACCCCCATCCCGGGCGGCACCGCCGGGCACACCATCGTCCCGGTGGAGCGGGCCGGTTGTTACGCCCCCGGGGGCCGTTATCCCCTCCCCTCGTCCGTATTGATGACCGCCATCACGGCCCGGGCGGCGGGCGTCGCCGAGGTCTGGGTGGCCTCCCCGCGGCCCGCCCCCATCACCCTGGCTGCCGCCGCCATCGCCGGCGCCGATGGGCTGCTGGCGGTGGGCGGGGCCCAGGCCATCGCCGCCCTGGCTTTTGGCGCGGGGGTGCCCCGCTGTGACGTGGTGGTGGGGCCGGGCAGCGCCGTGGTCACCGCCGCCAAGCACCTGGTCACCGACTCCGTGCGCATCGACATGTTAGCCGGCCCCTCCGAGCTGACCGTGCTGGCGGACGGGGACGCCGACCCGGCCCTGGTGGCCGCCGATCTCCTGGCCCAGGCCGAACACGATCCCCAGGCCCAGATCGTCCTCGTGGCCCTGGACGAAGCGCTCGTCGCCGCCGTGGAAGCCGAACTGGACCGCCAGCTCACGGGCATCGCCACCGCCGAGGTCGCCCGCAGCTCCGCCGACGCTGGGGTCGCCGTGGTCGTGCCGGACGTGGCCACCGCTGTGACCATCTGCGACCGCCTCGCCCCCGAGCACTTGGCCCTGCACCTGGCCGATGCCCAGACCGTCGCCCCCCTGCTCAGCCACTACGGCGCCCTGTTCATCGGCTCCGGCGCCGCCGAGGTGCTGGGGGACTACGGCGCCGGGCCCAACCACACCCTCCCCACCGGCGGCACCGCCCGCAACCGCGGGGGCCTTTCGGTGATGGATTTCCTGCGTGTGCGCACCTGGCTGCGCGTGGACAACGCCGAGGCTGCGTCCGGCCAGACCCGCGATGCCGCCCGGCTGGCCGAACTGGAGGGGCTGGCGGCCCACTCGGGGTCGGCTCAGATGCGGTTCTACAAGGGTTAGGCTGGAACGATCGCTTGGACGAACTTGCGAAGCGATCGAGAATGAGTCGCGAGTACATCCGCCGCTTTCTCGATACGCGGGTATGGAGTGGGTCGATCCGTGGCCACAACAAAACCTAGCCATCACAGGAATCGCTGGGCCGCGCTGGCGGGGTTCGCCGGCCTGCTCTTGTTGTTGTTCATCTCCGGAATCCCCGGCTACGTGTGGCTATGGTTTGCCAACCCGGATGCCACCAATCTCGCCGGACGGACGGAGAGCACGGGATTCGCACGAATGCGCAAGGCCCGTGAGATCGACGGCGTGCTGCACAGGATTGTCACCGAGCACCCAGCCCTGTCGAGGCTGCCTTCCGCTCCCCCCGGATACGGCGGCAATGCGACAGCAGACATCCTGTACTTCGAAGAGGGCGACCTGCGGAAGGTGGTGTTCTGGCACGGATGGGGAGACTGCCCGGCGGGATGTACGGGGGGGGAGTGTTTTTGCTTTTTCTACGACATCTCCACCGGCGAGTTGACGGCGGACAGGGACCACGCCCTGGACGACCTGTGCCCGCGCCACGATCGATGTAGGTGATCGAACGGTCTGTTCAACCTATCGAACGAACGTGATGCTCATCCCACCGCCTCCGCCTCCGCCGCTCGCGCTCCTCCCGAATCGATGACGTTCGAACTGCCGGGTGATGCAGCGTTCCATGATGGGATCGTCCAGGGAGCTACGCACGATCTCTGTTACTCGCGGTATGCCGTCAGCCTCGTGCCGGTAGCGGAACTGTATCCCACCTGAGAGATTTGGTTTGCGTAGCAGCGCCTCCTCGAAACAGGGTTGGAAACTGGCGCGTTTGATCACGACACCCCAAATCTCCCACTCGTCCAACATGGAATTCGTCAGCTCGTCGGGCAACGGGAAATGCATGGTCACGGACACGGGGCGCGGATTCGACCGCCCCGGGTGACGGATACGCAGCTCCATCGTCTCGAGGACGCACGACTCCATCTCCGGGTTGTCGAGGGTGCTGGCGGCCAGCCGGGGCAATAGCTGGCCATTCTCGGCACCGAAGGAGAAGCCCACGGTCATGCTCCCCGTGGTGGTTGGTTCCATCTCGAGGGCGCTGTAGTGGCATCGATGGGCTCGCTCCTTGAGAAGGCCCCCGAGGAACCACTCATCCTGCACGAAACGATCGGGTTGGTAGCGCTGTGCCGGGTTCCCTACCGGGAACACGGGCACGGACTCGCTCACGTAACAGGTGAACTCCCCCCGTGGTGAGGAACGGCTCGCGCCGATGGCACCCCAGGACGCCAGGCACAGCGAGACGAGATCCTGGGCGGTCCAGCGGTCAGCGGGTACGAGCACGACCGCCGACGGTGTGCGCGCGTAGACGTGCTCGGCCACGGTCTGGTGCGCGTCGGCACCGTGTCCGATCCGCTCGATGGGCTCCCCCGGAACCCACAGCAAGGTGCCGTTGTCGGTGTCAGCGAGCGTCAGGGTGGGGTGGTTTCGGTAGACCCTGTCCGCCCAGAATTCAACGGCTCCCGACGGCATCCAGCGGAACGCGACGGCGCAGAGCGATGTGGGATTGGGCTGATCACGCGGCCCCAGAGGCAGGCCCTCACAGCCTTCGAGTTGGAGCCGGAAGTCCAGGGGAAGAGGCCGCTGCGCACCCCAGCTCCGGGGAGCGTCCAACCGAGTCAATCTCAATCGTCCTCTTCCGTACAAGGATAGCCCCCCGGCACATCCGCCCGGCACCCCCCGATGGCCGGCAACGACGTACGCCGGATCTTGTTCTCGTCCACCTCGTCCCCCTGCTCCGGGGCCTCCTCCGGGGAGGGCTGCTCCGCATCCCCGGAGACGGGAACGGGCTCGGGCTGGGCGGCCGGATCGGCGGCCTGGATCTGGGTCTCGCGGCAGCCGGTGAGAGACTGGCTGAGCACGGCTCCCCCAAGCAACACGACGGCGGTGGCCGCGGTCTGGCGGAGGAACTCCCGGCGCTGGGGGGCCGGGGGGGGCATGCCCTCGGCGAGGACGCGGATCTGCTGGTCGGGGATGGACTGCAGGATGCGCTCTTCGTTGGCGGTCAGCGCGATACCGGCGGCCCGGGCGACCTGCCCGCGCCGCTCGACGAGCTGCTGGCGGAAGGCCCCGTCCACCGAGGCCAGGCGCAGCAGCTTCTGCAGGCCGGCCGGGATGCCGGGCAGGGTGGGATCGTGATCACTCAAAACGGTACTCCAAGCTGATCTCCACGGGGATGAACTCGTCGTCCTGGTCCGGCGGCAGGGCCCAGCGCTGGGCGGTCCTGCGGAGGCAACCCTCCAGCTCCCAGATCGTATAGCTACCGAACTGGATCTCCACCTGGTCCACCACACCGGCCCGGGTCATCAGGAGGTTCAAGACCACGTCGCCGTCCTCCGGCTGCCTCCCCCTGCTGGCCAACGCCTGGCAACAGGTCTGCAGCTGATCTTCTTGATCGCGGATGGCCGCGACCACCGCCGACGGGTCGTCGTGCAGCGCCGCGTCGATGGTCATGGTGACCCTGGCCCGCAGCGGCGGTGGGCTCGGGGTGGCGGGCTCCTGCGCCCGGTTCCCCGCCCCGGACCGGGCCACCTTGATCCCCGTCGCCGTGGCCAGCGCCGCGTCCAGCTCCGCGGACAGGCTGCCGCCGTCCGCCAGCAGATCGGCCACGGCATCCCCGCTGGACGAACTCCCCGTCGTCCCGATGAGGGTCGCCAGGCCGCCGCCGTCGACGCCGATGCCGAGGGGCTCCACAACGCCAACACCGGCAAAGCCGGTGCTCCACGGCCGCACGGCGCCCGTCGGCCCCAGCCAGCGATTGCCCGGCAGGCGACGGGAGAGGCGGACGGGGCTGTACGGCAGGGTCACGGATTCCGAAGCTGCAGCCTCCGACCCGGCGGGGATCTGCCCGGAGGACAACGGCGGCGCCACACCCCAACGGCCGCCTGTGTCCACCACGCCATAGACGGCGCCCGCCAGGCTCCCAAACCGCACCCGCAACTTCCCGCGCCCGTCCCCATCGGTGATGACCACCGGCGCCCGGTGCCCGGCGGTGGGGAAATACCTTGCCAGCTCGATCTCCGGCGCCGGCCAACGCCTGGACAGGTATCGCTCCAGGCCGTCCCCGTCACCGGGCTCCCAGGCTCGGGCCCGATCCCAGCTGGCGACGGTGCGTGCGTACCCGGTGTTCGACTCCGAGATGGAGGGCATCTCCCAGTACATGCGGTAGTCCCGGCCGGTGGGGACCGACAGCATCACTACGACCAGGGCCAACCCGGCCAGCCCCAGGGACGGGGTCCGGCGGGCGCGGAAGGTCTCCCAGGCCACGGCCACCAGCACCACCAGCACCACCGGCAGGTGCAGCCCCAGTATCACCTCCTCCAGCGGGAAGGCCCCCCGGTCCGACATCAAGCTGGTGGCCATCGGATATATCTTGTTGAGCGCGTGGGCGGCGGTGTACAGGGCGACCACCCCGTAGGCCAGGTAGGTCGGCACCGGGCTGCGACGCATCACCAGCGCCGCCAGCACCGCGGCCAGCATCGCGCCGTACAGCCACGGGTGCCGGGCCGGCCCGGGGCCCTGGGGCGCCACCGGCCGCGCGATACCCAGCCCTGTGAACCGGAAATCCCCGAACTGGGCCTGCCCCGCCGTGTACATCACCTCCCGCAACATGACGAAGGGAATCTCATCCTCCACCATCATCAGGCAGTCCCCGCGGAACGGCTGGTCAGGGAACCGCGCCGCCAGCGCCTTGTGGTCGTCGGCGATGGCCTGGAGTCTGTCGTACAATGGCGTGATCAACGTGCCCCGCTTGATGCTGCGGTCGAACTCGTAGTTGTAGGCGGTCACGACGTGTTCGCCGTTGACCCGCACCCCATCGCGGGTGACCTCGAGTATCACGCCGGTGGACGAGGCGATCCAATCCTGGTAGCCGAAACGCGGTACCGCCTCCATGCCCGGCGCCAGCCCCGGGTAATGCCGGGACAACAGGCTTCGTGGTCCCTGCTCGTCCAACTCGGCGCCGTGCACACCGATGGTGTTCTGGGGCCCCCGAGCCCATGGCAGCGCTGGCCAGATCGTCATGCCGATCAGCAGCACCGCCCCCGTGCCGATGGCCAGTGGCCGGGCACCGGCACGCCGCCGAACCAGCCAGCAGACCCCCAGCACGAGCGCCAGCAAGGCGCCCTGGAACACCACGAAACGATCGCGCTCCGGCGATGGGATGCGGCCGAACCACGGGTGGAAGACGCGGGTGAACTGCACCAGCAAATGGGGCCCCTGCGCATTGGGCCGCGGGCGGTGGGTGGTCGTCCGCGGCAACAGCCTGGGGCCTCCCATGGAGGCCAGCCAGTATTCCAGCCCGTCGGCTCCGGCCGCCCCGCCGGGCGACGCCGCCGGCGGCATCCCCGCCAGAGGGGGGATCGCCCCGCTCCAGCGGTGTTGGCCGTCATCCCACAGCCGGGCCCCCGGACGGGACACGGTCACCGCCGCCGCTCCCCCGGCCCCGGCACGGGTGAACTCCAGCTGCTGCCCCCCGCCGGACGCCTCGCCCCGGGACACCTGCAACTCCAGCTCGGCGTCCTCGGCGATGACCGCCCGCTGGACCAGCTGGCGGGAACCCCGCCGGGCCGTCACCGTGGTCAGCCCACGCCAGACCGCCGGGATCTGGAGCTCGTACCGCTGCTGTTCCCGATCCAGTGGCACGTCGCGCCAGACGATGGGGGCCCCCTCCACCATCACCATCAACTCCGCCGTGCCCCCCGGGTACGGTGTGCTCAGCTCCACGGCCAGCGGCTCCCCCGGCTCGAGGACCACGCGGTCGAGGGCCAGGTGGAAAGGCCGATCCCCGTCTCCACTGCCTCCCAGTAGATACGAGGTGGGTACGTTCGTCCGCCACTCGGCGCTGGCCTCCCCTATCCGGGCCGTCAGCCGCAGCTCCCCCGTACAATTCGCAGGCACGGAGAACCGCGTCAGGCCGTCCGCCTCCGCCGCCGCCGATCCCGCCCAGCAGTCCGCCGCCAGCGCCCCCTGCACCTCCGCCGCTGCAGGCGTGCCGTCCGGGTACTGGGTGCTCACCATGAGCTGCCGCCGGGACGCCTGCCCGTCCCAGCCCAGCCACGATCCGCGGATCAACAGCTCCTGGTCGTTCACCGGGATCGTCAGCACGCCCTGACCGGTGCGGCCGCTCCCGTCCGTCACCGTGGCCGTCAGCGCCAGATAGGCGTGGTGTTCTACGTCGAGGGTGGCCAGGTACGCCGGCGGGGCCACCTGCACCGCGCCCGCCCCCTCCCCGTCCAGCATGAACTCCTGGCGCGCGTAGTCGTCCGCCTGGCCCCGCTTGATCAGCTTGCGCCGCAGGCACCGCTCCCGGTCCTGGGTCAGGGACAGCGCCCCCGCCTCCCGGATCACCTCACGCCCCCGAACCAGTGAGGTGGACACCAGCTCCACCTGCCCAGACGCCACAGGGCGGCCGTCGGGATAGCGGGCCGCGACCCGCAGCTGGGCCGTCCCGTCGAGGGTGAGCCACGGGGCAGACGATCCCAGCTCGACGATCAGCTCCGGTGCCTTCCCGTCGTCCAGCCACACCTCGGTGCGCGCCGTGTACTCCCCCCCCGTCGCCTCCACCCGGAACCAGCCCGTCAAGCCCGCGGGTGGCAACCAGCTCACCCCGGCCAGCCCGTCCTCGTCCGACCGCGCCTCCCCCTCCCACAGCGGGTGTCCCCGGTCGTCTTCCACCCGCACGGCCAACGCCTGACCGCCCAGCGGCACGCGGGCCTGCCGCTCCAGCACCAGCGCCCGCAGCGCCACGGGCTCACCAGCTGCACAGGGCCAGCAGTCCACCCCCAGCACCACGTCCACCGAAGGGCGCACCGGCATCTTCAGCGACCGGCTCTCCCCGGCCGCACGGACGGTCATCACCTGCAGGCCTTGCTCGATCTCGGCGGAGACGTGGAAGGCGACGATGGCCCGGCCCCGCCTGTCCGTGCGGGCCTTGCCCATCACCAGGCCGGCCAGCTCCACGGTCACCTGCCGCCCCCACAGCGCCACGCTGTCCTCGCTGACGGACACCGCTACGGCCGTGTCCGTACCCGGCGACATCGTCGGTGTGTGAAGGATCTCCAGGTCCGCAGCCGCAACGCTCCCCGCGATGCAGCACGCCACTATCAACCCCATCCAGGATGTACCGCGCAAGCTCGGGCCCCCTAACCCGGTTAACCCTCGTTCAGCCGATCACCCGCTCTTCGGATCCAGCGCGTCCCGCAGCCCGTCCCCGACCAGGTTGATGGACACCACGGCTAGCATGATTGCCAGCCCTGGGAAGGTGGTGATCCACGGCGCCGTCATCAGGTACGAACGCCCTCCCTCGACCATGGTACCCCAGGTGGGTGTGGGCGGGGGGACCCCCAGCCCCAGGAAGCTCAACCCTGCTTCCACCAGGATCGTGTTGCCCACCATCAGCGTGGCGGACACCAGCACCGGCGCCAGCGCGTTGGGCAGCAGGTGCCGCAGGATGATCCGCGCCCGCCCCAACCCCAGCGCCCGGGCCGCCAGTACGAACTCCTGTTCCCTCAGCGACAGCACCTGCCCGCGTACCAGGCGGGCCACGTCCATCCAGCCGGTGAGCCCGAGCACCAGCACCACCAGTAGCCAGCTTCGGGTCTCCACCAGCGCCAGCAACGTCAGCAGCAGCACCAGCCGCGGGAAGGCCATCATCATGTCCACGCCGCGCATGGAGACGCCATCGATCCACCGCCCCAGGTACCCCGCGACGGCTCCTACCAGCGCCCCCACGGTCACCGCCAGCGCCGCCACAAGCAGCCCGATGGTTAGCGAGACGCGGGCCCCGTAGATCAGCCGGCTGAACAGGTCCCGGGCGTAGCGGTCCGTCCCCAGCAGGTGGGTGGACGACGGGGCCTGCAGGGCGTTGTTGACGATGTCCAGCTGCAGCTGGGGCTCGTGGGGTGCCAGCAGCGGTGCCAGCAGCATGGCCAGGTACATCAGCGAGATGAACCACAGGCCGGCCATCGCCAGCCGGCGTTCCCGCATTCGCCGCCAGATCTCCCCCAGCTGAGTCCGTGCGGGCTCCCCGTCCCCCTTCCCCGAGCAACCCCAGCACCATGCCGCCAGGTGCAGCCCGCCCAGCGCCACCCCCACCGTGATCAGCGCCAGCCACACATCCCAGCCGCTGCGGCCGTCCTCCCCCCCGAGCCGGTCCGGCGCCCGCCCCGCCGCCACCAGCACCAGCACCCACGCCGACAGCAGGGCCAGCCCCTGGAGCACACGGCCCCGCAGGATCCAGCCGATCCCCGGCAGCAGGGCGGTCCAGCGCCTCATCGGTAACGGATCCTCGGGTCGACGAAGGCGTACAGCACGTCGGCCAGTAGGTTGCCGCCGATAACGGCGAAGGTGAACAGCACGGTGTTGCCCAGCACGATGGGGAAATCCTGCTGGCGGATGGCGTTGAAGATCAGCTGCCCCATACCGGGCCAGCCAAAGATGGTCTCGATGAGTACCGCCCCGCTCAGCAGGAACGGCAGGTACAGCCCCAGCAGCGTGACGATGGGCAGCATGGCGTTGCGCAGGGCGTGGCGCCCCACGACCCGGGCCTCGGACAGGCCCCGCGCCCGCGCCCCGCGGATGTACTCCTGGGAGAGCACCTCCAGCATGGAGGCCCGCATGTACCGCGCCACCCCGGCGGCCGGTGCCACGCCAAGGGCCAGCGAGGGAAGCACCAGATGCATCAGGCGATCCCAGAGCTGGCCGGCCCCGGAGAGGTTGCTGGCCATGATCCCCGAGGCCCCCGACGACGGGAAGATGGGGAACTTGTAGGCCAGCAGCAGCAGCAGCATCAGCGCCAGCCAGAAGCCCGGCATGGAATACAACAGCAAGGAGACCACCGTCGAGATGGTCTCCCACACGGATCCCCGCCACACCGCGGAGACCACACCCAGGGTGATGCCCAGCCCGAAGATCAACAGCAGGGAGAAGCCGCACAGCACCAGCGTGTTGGGCATGGCTTCCAGCAAGATCTCCAGCACCGGCCGTTGCTGGAAGAACGAACGCCCGAAGTCCAGCTGCGCCATCGACCCCAGCCACTTGAAGTACTGCACGACCAGGGGCTGGTCCAGCCCCAGGTTGCGCTCCATGGTGTCGCGGATCTCCGGGGGCATGTCCGGGTTGATGAAGTGGTCCGCCGGGCTACCCGGCGCCGCGTGCAGCGCGAAGAACAGCAGGGTGCAGACCCCCAGCGTGGTGGGGATGGCCAGCAGCAGGCGGCGGACGATATAGGTCAGCACGGGGTGGGCATCCGGTCAGCGCCCGGCCCGCTGCTGATCGAGGGGGACCCACCACTTGTGGAGGTCTTGAAGAAGGCACAGGACGTCGATGCGCACGTCGCGGAAGCGCTCGTGGATGGCCACCACCTCGTCCCGCCAGTACAAAAAAGCGTAGGGCTGATCCTCGTAGATCCGTGCCTGCATCTCCTGCCAGCAGCGCCGCGCCTCGTCCTGATCGGCGGTGGCCAGGCCCCTGTTGATCAGCTCGTCCACCTGGGGATTGGAATAGGACGGGTAGTTGTACGCGCCGCCGGTGAGCCACTTGTTGGAGGGATCGACGAACAGGGACGAGCCCCACCCCCCCAGGGCCGCCTCGAACTCGTGCCGCTTGAGCTTGTCGAAGAACACGTTGCCCTCGACCGTGCCCACCTGCACGTCGATCCCGGCCTGGCGCAGCTGCTCCTGCACGATGATCTGAGCCAATGCGCGCCGCGGGTTGCCAGCGTTGGTCTCCAGGGTGAAGGTGAAGCGTTGGCCGTCCCGGTCCAGCCACCCATCGCCGTCGCTGTCGTGCCACCCGGCCTCGGCGAACAGCGCACTGGCCCGCTCCAGGTCGTGGTTCAGCGGTTGGATGTCATCATTGTGCATGCTGCACAGCTCGGGGGTGATGGTGCCCACGGCCCGGCGCCCGTAGCGTTCACCGCCGCTGGTGAGAATGGAATCGATGAGGACCTCGACGTCCATGGCGTGGGCCAGAGCCCGGCGTACCCGCACATCCGCGAAGCGGGGATCCTTCAGGTTCCAGGCGATGTAGTCGTTGAACCGCAGGCCCCGACGTTCCAGGCGGATTTCCGGGTGCTCGGCCTCGAGGCGCTCCATGTCCTCCAGATGAACCCCCGGCAGCATGTCCAGGGTGCCGTTCTCCAGCTCCATGAGGCGCGTGGCGTACTCGGGCACGATCCGGACGACCACCCGATCCAGGTAGGCCGGGTGCTCGAAGGGGGCGGATTCGTCCCGGGTCAGTACGATCTGCTGCCCCCGGTCCCAGCGCTCCATACGGAACCAACTGGCCGTCACCGGCGCGGAGGCGAACGGCGCTCCCCGGTGGTTGTCCCGGGGCCAGTCACGCATCACGTGCTCGGGGACGACGCCGATGCTACCCACGTGGGTCAACATCGTCACGAGGTCGTAGCGATGGTCGAAGTGCACGGCCACCGTGTGGGCATCGAGCTTCTCCACGGGATCCTGCTTTCGCAGGTTGTCCAGATGGGGTGCCCAGGCGCTGCCCACCTGGTCGTCGGCGACGAGATCCCAGGTGAACAACACGTCGTCGGCGTCCACCGGTTCACCGTCGCTCCAGGTCACGTCCTTGCGCAGGTGGAACGTAAGCGTCAGCCCGTCCTCGCTCCAGTCCCAGCGTTCGGCCAGCTGCGGTTCGTAGATACATTGGCACTGGAAATGCGGGACGATCAGCGTCGGAAACATACGTTCCAGCAGCTGCCCGCTCAGGTCCGAGCTGTAGACCAGCGGGTGGAACAGATCCACGTCGGCCGGGTAGCCGATGACCAGGCTCCCGCCGCGCACCGGCGTCTCGGCTTCGGCCGGGGTCGGGGTCGGGGTCGGGGTCTCCTCCCCCTTCTTGCAGCCCGCCGTGGTGGCCAGCAGCGTGGCCAGCATCAGCGCGATGGCAAGGCGGCGTCTACGCAATGGGTCGTCTCTCCCCATCTCCTGAGTATCCCCGTGCGTTTCCGGGAGGGTCAAGGCGACGGCGACTCCTGGGACGAAGTTGTCCCGGTCGGGCGGGGGTCAGCGAGCGATTCGGTGGCGCACGCGCAGGGCCGCCATCAGCGCCAGAGCCAGCCACGCCAGCGCCCCTGAGACAGGCTGCCCGCCGGGGACCGAGCAGCGGCAGGCGAACCCGGCCGGCGGCCCGCTGTCGTCGTCGTCCGCGCCGTTGTCGTCGTCGTCGTCGTCATCCCCGTCGGGGCACGACTCCACGTCCTCGCCGTCGGTGAGCCCGTCGCAGTTGTCGTCCACGCCGTTGTCGCACTTCTCGTCGCGGTCGGGATGCACACCGGGGTCGTTGTCATCGCAGTCGTCTTCGCAGGCCCCGTACCCGTCGCCGTCGTCGTCCGGGCGGTCCTTGGTGTCCTCGTTGCAGTCGTTGTCGATGTCGTCGCAGATCATCTCCGGGCAGTCGGGGCAGATGGTGTCGTTGCTGTCGTCACAGTCCCCTTCACACTCGTCGCTGCCGTCCCCGTCGTCGTCTATCTCGTGGGGGTGCATCTCGCCGTCACAGTTGCTGTCCATGTGATCGCACTCGGACTCGTCGGCGTACGGATGGACCTCGGGGCTGGTGTCGTTGCAGTCCCCCATGCAGCTGGACCAGCCATCGCCATCGTTGTCCTGTTCATCGGGCGGGAGCATCCCGTCACAGTCGTTGTCCAGGCCGTCGCACATCTCCGGATAGTAGGACGAGCGCCAAGGATCGTGGTCGTCGCAGTCGTTGTAGTAGTAATCCATGTCCACGTCGTAGTCCATGTACATGGCATCGCTGCCGCCGTAGGCGCCGATGTCACACAACGAGCCGTCCCAGTCGTCCCCCATGGCCTGGCTGTCCCCGTTGTCGATGAAGGGGCTACCGACGGCCAGCGTGAAGTCGTTGTCCAGATAGCTCCCAGCGTTGGGATTGTAGGCGGTGAACGGGCTGGAATCGGTCCACTCGTCGGTGCCCGGAGCGTAGCCTTGGTAAGCGCCCGGGTTGGACACCCCCGCATGGTTGTTGACCGAGTACGGCAGACAGTCCTGGTTGTACCCATAGGTGTGGGTCATGGCGATGGAGTTGTTGAGCAGGATGTTGTTGAGGCTGGCCACCCAGCCCATGCCCTGGGTGTTGCACGTGGTGCGGAACGCCGTGTTATTGGAGGCAAAGACGTTGTGGTACAGGTCGACGGCCGGGCTGGGAGTGTTGCCGTCGATGAATGCCAGCTCGATGGCGGTATCGTTGCAGCCCCAGATGATGTTGTTGTTGATCGTGAGGTTGCTGTCGTACTCGTTGGTGGTCATCTGCATGACCAGGCCGTTGGCCTGGCAGTAGATGATGTTCTCCGAGAACAGCAGCGTGACGCTGCTGAACAGCTCCAACGCAACCGCGTTGGCGGTGTTCTCGAAGGCGTTGTTGTAGATCGTGAGTTGAGGCACCTGGTTGGGCTGAATGTTCTGGGCGGCGATGCCGTAATCCAGCCCCTCGAAGTAGATCTCCGCGATGTACAAGGAGGACTGGATCCCCTCGGCCAGGATGCCCACCTGACCACCGATGATCGACAGACCGCCGACGACCGACTCACCGGCGTGGATGACCACGCCGTCCGGATCCGGACTCCGGATGGCCGTCCATGCGGCGCCCGCTCCGATCAGGGAGACGCCGTCCGGGACGACCAGCCCGGTCTCGTAGTAGTCCCCCGCCTCCACGTGAACCTGCCACCCGGCGCTGGCGGCAGCGAGCGCCTGCTCGATGGTGGGATAGTCGGTGGGGACGAAGACGTCCTGGGCGGCGGCCTGCCGTCCCCCCATCAGGGACAAGGCCAACGCCAGCAGCGTCAGCGACCCTCTGTGCAAGATTCGACTCATGTTTCTGCCCTCCGGCCAGCGACCCCCGCTGCTGCCCCATGATAGCCAGCGGATCCTCGGGGGTGAAGCGATCCTCGGATCAAAGGTCCCCACCACCCGTGCGCAGCCAGCAGGCACAGTGGTGCAACGCCCCCACCTCCTCGAGTTGTGGGCCGTCCCCCTGATGGCAGCGGTCAGCGGCGAGCGGGCACCGCGGCGCAAATGGGCAGCCGGTGTCCGGCCCATCGGGGCCCCGGGGCGCGTTCGGCGTCGCGGCCCCCTTCCCCCGGCCCGGTACGGAGCGCAGCAGGAGCTCGGTGTAGGGGTGGCGGGGCTCGTCGAACAGGGAGCCCGCCGGGGCGACCTCTACCAGTCGCCCGCGGTACATCACCGCCACGTGCGTACACAGGTGTCGGACCACCGCCAGATCATGGCTGATGAACAGGTAGGTCAGCCCGTGCTCTTCCTGCAGATCAACGAGCAGGTTGAGGATCTGAGCCTGCACGGACACATCCAGGGCGCTGACCACCTCGTCGCACACCAGGAACTCCGGCCCCAGCACCAGAGCCCGGGCGATGTTGATGCGCTGGCGCTGGCCGCCACTGAACCCGTGGGGGAAACGCCCGGCCAGTGCCGGGTCCAGCCCAACCCGGTTCAGGGCGGCGGCCACCCGGTCCTGCAGCTCGGTGCCCCGGGCGATGCCGTGGGCCACCAGCGGCTCGGCCAGCGCCTGGCCGATGGTCATCCGCGGATTGAGGCTCGTGTAGGGATCCTGGAAGGCCATCTGCATACGACGGCGCAGGGCCCGCAGCTCCCCCTCGCCCTGCGCCAGCACCGGCAGGCCGTCGAAGGTGACGCTCCCCTCGTCCGGCTCCACCAGCCGCAGCACACAGCGGCCCACGGTGGTCTTGCCGCAACCCGACTCCCCCACCAGCCCCAAGGTGGTGCCGGTACCGATGGAGAAGCTCACGCCCTGGGCCGCATCGATCCAGCCGGCGGTGCGCATCAACAGGCCGCGGCGCACCGGGTAGCGCTTGACCAGGCCCTCCACGACCAGCAGCGGGTTCGCCCCGGTCACGAGATCTCCTCGAACCGCAGACAGGCGACCTGATGCCCGGTGCCGGCCCCGCGGAGCTCGGGGACCTCGTCGCGGCAGCGGTCCTGGACGTACTCGCATCGGTCCTGGAAACAGCACCCCCGGGCGACCACGGCGCCCGGGGCCCCGGAGCTGACTGGCCACCGCCCCCCCCCGCCGGCGGCGGGGGCCGGGGGGGCCCGCGGCGCCCCAGGCCCAAAGTGTAAGGGTGCCGGGCACGGTCGAACAGAACCTCGCAGGGTGCCGACTCCACCACCCGCCCCGAGACCATCACCAGGACCCGTTCGACCACCTGGGCCACCACGTCCAGGTCGTGGCTGATCAACAACAGCGAGGCCTCACGCTCCCTGCGGATGCGAGCGAACAAATCCAGGATCTGCGCCTGCACCGTCACGTCCAGCGCCGTGGTGGGCTCATCCGCCACCAGCAAGCACGGATCGGCCGCCAGGGCGACGGCGATCATTGCCCGCTGACGCAGCCCTCCAGAGAGCTCGTGGGGATAGTCGCGGGCCCGCTGAGCTGCGTCGGGCACTCCCACCCGGGCCAACCCATCCACCGCCAGCTGCCAGGCCTCCTTGCGGCCAGCCTTGCGGTGCTGGCGGATGGTCTCGGCGATCTGATCCCCGATGCGGAACACGGGGTCGAGGGCGGCGGCCGGCTCCTGGAACACCATGCCGATCTGGTTGCCACGGATCCCCCGCAACTCCCGCGGGGACATGGCGGCCAGTGCCCGACCGCGGAATTGAACACGGCCGCCCACGATCGAACCGCCGGCGGGGATCAACCCCAGCAGCGAGAACGCCGTGACCGATTTGCCCGAGCCCGACTCCCCCACCAGTCCCACAGCCTCCCGCTCGTGGATCGTCAAGCTCACGCCGTCCACGGCCCGCACGGGGCCGGACTGGCCGGGGAATTCGACGCACAGGTCGGTCACCTGCACCAAGGGAGGGGATTCGTTCACAGGGATGGAAGGGTATCAGGTCCCCGGGAATCCGTGGTCCGTGGGCCGTGGGCCGTGACCGTGACCGTGACCGTGACCGTGACCGGACTCTAGCGCCAGCAGCCGTCGTACGGATCGGGAGCATAGCCGTCGTTGCAGCAACGGCACTGGGGGCAGGGGTAGGGGCAGGGGGCGGGCTGATAGACACCCCAGGAGACCAGCTGGTCGTAATAGCCATAGCGGATGGAGACCCGGCTGAAGGCGCGGGACTCGGCGTTGAATCCCACGTGGGTCACCGAATGGCTCACCTCTCGGCCGATGCCGGTAGCGGCCCGGTCATCCTCGCGGCGGTAGTCGTAGCTGGTGGGGGCATTGCGGCCTCTGGCGCTGGACTCGGCCTCGGCGGTGGCGCCGGCACTACCGCTTTTTTTCTGGCGGGAGGCGGACGAGTCACCGTCCCAGTCGTACCGCTCGGACCGTCGCCAGCTCTCCTCCGTGCCCGGATCGTAGTAGACCGGTGGCGGGGTGTAACTCTTCTCGCGATAGGCCACCGCCCGGATCCAGCCGGCGTCGGAGGTGCTGCCCATCCAGTCCGCGTAGGACGCATCTGCGGTGGTGAAGGTGAATTTCCGGGAGGAGTAGCCAGCGGTCTGCCAGCCCGGAATGGTGGCCGACTGGTACGGCCCCAGCACCCACTTGGACGCCTTGGAGGCAGACGTCTGGGTCGCATCGATGGTGTTGAGGCCGTCTACCGACAGGTAGATAGCCACCCGATCCGCAGTGTCGTTGATCAGGCGGATGGCGTACTCACATCCGTCCCGAGCCTCGATGTACTGGGTCCCCCGGTGGCGATATTCGGAGGCAGACGAACCACAGACGGTGACCTCCACCCGGATGCCGTTACTGGACGCCGCTCCCGCCGGAAATACGAAGACCGCCAGGAGAGCTGTTGTCAGGGCTGTCAGAAATGCTCGATAGAACCGATCCATGCCGTACCTCCACTCCCTGCGACAGCGAGGACGTCAAAAGGTTCCGTGTGCCCGCAAAAAACGGTGGATTCGTTCGCGCGCGGGAATACGCCTATGCTTGCGTGGCCCCGCAAACGTCCTATAATCCCGAGGCTGAACGCATCGGGGAAAATTCAGTCAGGACGAAATGTCCAGCCCCCCTGTCCGTAAGAAGGGGTGCAACTGCCCCACGCGGCAGAAAGGAAACACCATGGCATCCGACGGCGGCGGCTTCTTCGATCGACTCTCCAACCTGTGGAGTGGCTTCTGGAGCCTGTGGATCGGCGGTCACGAGAAGAAGAACCCTGAAGCGGTCTACGAGGCAGCCATCAACGAGCGCGTCCGGCAGTACAAGCAGCTCAAGAAGGCGGTCTCCAACATCATCTATCTGCGCAACAAGATCACCAAAGATCTCGAGGACAAGACCCGCGAGCTCAAGGAGATCACGGCGCAGATCCCGGTGGCGGTGGACGAGGGCGAAGACGAGGTCGCCATCCACCTCATCGAGAAGAAGGACACCCTGACGGCCGAGATCGACGCGCTCAACGCCGACATGGACAAGACCGCCGAGGAGGCCGAGTCGGCCAAGAACTCGCTGGTCTCCTTCCAGGCCGAGATCGAGAAGCTGAAGAAGGAAAAGGAGCAGATGCTGGCCCGCATGGAAAATGCCGAGGCGCGCATCAAGATCCAGGAGACCCTCAGCGGTCTGTCCACCGACGCCGACATCAAGGCGCTGGGCAACGTACGCGAGCACATCGGCAAGCTGCAGGCCGAGGCGGACACCGGCGCCGAGCTTGGCGACTCCACCCTGGATTCCAAGCTCAAGAAGATCCAGCAGAAGGCCTCGTCATCCGCGGCCCGACAGCAGCTGGACGCCATCAAGAAGGCGCGGGCGGCCCAGGCGGCCGAAGCTCAGAAAAAGAACATCTGACCGGGCCCTGACCCGCCTCGTTCCTGCCCCGCGATCAACACCCAGGTAGGTTGTACTCCACCACCACCGACGCGTTCGGCTGGGGAATGTACGCCTCTTCGAAGACGATGGCGTTGTCCGCCTCCACCCAGGTCCATCCCTGGACGAACCCCACCTGGTCCACCGTCACCTGGATGGTCCCCGGGTAGGGGAGCTGGCTCAGCTCGAAGCGATCCCGCTCGGTGAGGTAGATGGGATCGTCCTCGTAGACCGGGGTCCAGTCCGCGTCACAGATGGCAATATCGACCCCGCCGGTCACCGCGATGGCCTCGGCGATGCGGGGTGCCCCTAGGCCCCCGTCGCAGCCGTTGGCCGTCGGATAGATGGCGCTGATACTCACGTCTGCCGGGTCGTCCTTGAGGGCCCATAGCTGGTCCACGTAGTCCTGGACGTCTGCCGGCGAGTGGTCGTCCTCGTCGGTCATGATGATGACCGCAAGCGCTGCCTCATCCCGCAGGAACCCCTCGTTGTACTCGCCGGGGTTGGTCATCGCCGGCTGTAGCGCCGCCGTGCCGTACAGCAACGGCTGTTCGTCGCCGAAGCCACCCGTCCCCACGGTGACATTGGTGGCGTAGGCGCCCGCCGGATTGCCGGAGTTGCCGTCGATGAAACGCTCGCCACCGTTGAGGTACTCGTCAAAAGTGGTCACCACGCCGATGTGGTAGTCCACCCAGTTGTCATCAAAGAAACCGATCAGCGCGGCCCCCAACGAGGCCAGCATCTCCTGCTCCTCGTACATGGAACCCGAGCTGTCCACGACCCACAGCTGGTCCACCGGCTTCTCCGGCGGCGCCACGAATTCATCGGCGTGGGAATCTGCCGTGACCCCCCACCCCTGGGCATAGGTCACGACGATCGGGTAATCCTCGTGATCGGTGTAGGCCTGGATCGTGACGGCGTGGTGGTCGGCGGCCGAGGGGATGAACGAGATCTGCAGGTCCAGGCCGCTGAACGGTTCCACGGACCAGGGGGGCTCGGAGGAGGCGGTGACGACGAGGGCGCCGGGATCGTTCAACAGCACCAGCGGCAGCACCACGACGGTGGCGTCCGTGTCGTTGATCAGGGTCAGGTCGAGGATCTCCTCGCAGCCGAGCACCGTGTCCGGGAACTCCAGCTCACCGGAGAACTGAATGCCGCTCTGGCACTCGTCGTCGTAGCCGTCCACCAGCCCGTCGCAGTCGTTGTCCACGTCGTCCAGGCAGTCCTCGTCAGCGCCCGGGTAGATGCTTGCGTCCTCGGGCCCGCAGTCGGAGGAGTCCTCCCAGCCGTCGCCGTCAAAATCGAACCGCGTGTCCGTTTGGGTGCAGCCCACCAGCGGTATGGCCAATCCGATGATCCACAGCAGGCGCATGATGAACCCTCCGTCGCGTACTCCCCGACGGACAGTCTAGCTGAATGGCTGTCAGACAGCCTGCAAGAATCAGGGATTGGGTGCGTACTCTTCGTATGCCGTACCGGCCAGGCGGGCCGGGTCGGTGAGCACGTCCGAGCCGTCCTCGGTGGTCAGAATGGTGTGTTCGAACTGAGCGGACAACTCCCCGTCGCGGGTGAGCACGGTCCAGCCGTCCCGCAACCGCTTGGTCTGCCAGACCCCGCGGTTGATCATCGGCTCGATGGTGAAGGTCATGCCCGCCTTCATGCGCCGAAGGTCGTCGCCGGTGTAGTAGTGGGCCACCTGCGGCTCCGAATGGAACTCCCGGCCCAGCCCGTGGCCGCAGTACTCCTGCACCACAGAGCACCCGGCGTTCACGGCGATGGGCTCGATGGCCTTGCCGATATCGGAGAAGCGAGCGCCCGGGCGCACCACATCGATACCCGCCTGCAAACAGCGCCTGGTCAGCTCGACGAGCTCGCGGGCCTCCTCGGAGACCCGCCCCACCAAGAACGTGGCGCTCGTATCCCCGTGGAATCCCGCCAGGCGGGTGGTCACGTCCACGTTGATGATGTCGCCGTCGCGCAGGGTCTGCTTGCGGCTGGGAATGCCGTGGCAGACCACCTCGTTGACGCTGGTGCAGATGGATTTGGGGAAGCCACGGTACTTCAACGGTGCCGGGTAGGCCCCGTGGTCCATGATGAATTCGTGGCAACGCCTGTTGAGGGCCTCGGTGGAGACACCCGGTTTGACATGGGGTTCGATCATGCGCAGCGTCGCCGACGCCAGCAAACAGGTGGCGCGCATACGCTCGATCTCGGCCGGACTCTTGATCTCGATGGGCTTCACATCTACTCCCGGGGTCGCTAGCGACTCCCCGTCGGGCATCCTACATCAGGCCGCCACCACCACCGCCGCCGCCACTACGGCCACGGCCTCCACCGCGGCCGCCGCGACCCCGGCCACCGCTGCGGCCACGGCCACCACCACCACCGCCGCCGCCACGGCCACCACGGCCACCGCCGCCGCCACGGCCACCACGGCCACCGCCGCCGCCACGGCCACCACGGCCGCCGCCGCCGCCGCCACGGCCACCTTGCCGGCTGCGTCGGCGAGCCTCTTCGTCGGCCCGATCCTGCTCGTAGGGATCCTCACCCCGGGCTTCCGCGGCCCGGTGACGCGCGTCCATCCGCGACCAGATGAAGAACCCGCGCAAGGCCGCGGCGATGAGCCGATCGCCGTCCTTGCGATCCTTGAGCTGCTTGGCCATGTCCAGGTAGCCCTCCCAGGCCACCCGCTCCATGACCTCCTTGAGCTCGCCCACGTGGCGCTCGGTCCACATGGCCTTGGCCTCCTCGCGGGAGGGTAGCTGCTTGACGTGGAACTCGATGCCCCAGGTCCCCTCGAGGATCTTGCGGCAGCCCAGCTCCCGGCCGGACATCAGGCTGATGGCGGTGCCGGTCTTGCCGATGCGGGCGGTGCGCCCCACCCGGTGCAGGTAGCTGGCCGGGTCCTCGGGCAAGGAGTAGTTGAGCACGTGGGAAAGATCGCTGATGTCGATGCCGCGGGACGCGATATCGGTGGCTACCAGGAACCGGATCTCACCGCGCTTGATGCGGCCCATCACCCGTTCGCGCCCCTTCTGGGACAGATCGGAGCTGATGTGTTCGGCATCGATGCCCTGGCGGGACAGGAAGGCCCCCAGCATCGCCGTATCCTGGCGCGTCTGACAGAAGATGATCCCCGATTCCGGGGCCTCGATGTCGAGGATGTGCATCAGCTGGCGCGGCTTGGGGTATTCCCCCGTCGTCTCGTAAAGGATGTGCTCCATGCCATCGACGGTGCGCGTGTCCGTCGACAGGAACATCTCCTCCGGCTCGGACGCATAACGCTCCACGAGGTTACGCAGGTCCGCCTCGACGGTGGCCGAGAACAGGAACATCTGCGGCTTGGGCGGAACGTGATCGAGGATCCCGGTGACCTCCTCGAGGAAGCCCATCGAAAGCATCTCGTCCGCCTCGTCCAGGCACACGTACTTGCACTCGTCCAGGTTCATGTTCCCGCGACGCAGGTGATCCAGCACCCGGCCCGGGGTCCCGACCACCACCTCGACGCCGGCTCGGAGAGCGTCCGTCTGTGGGCCGAGCCCGACGCCGCCGTAGATGGCCGTGACGCCCACGTCCCGGTTGGCCCCCAGCTTGCCGAACTCCTCGGCGACCTGGATCGCCAGCTCCCGGGTGGGCTCCAGCACGATGGCTCGCAGCGTGCGGTCGCCATCGGGGATGTTCTGGAGCATGGGCAGGGCGAACCCCGCGGTCTTGCCGGAGCCGGTCTTGGAGCGCACCAGCAGGTCCTTGCCCTCGACCAGCTTGGGGATGCACGCGGACTGCACGATGGTCGGGTGTGCGTATCCCATCTCTTCGATGGCCTTGAGCAACGGCTCCCCCAGGCCCAGGTCGGCCCAGCGGGTCTCCGTATCGAAGGTTCCGTCCGTTTCAGGCGTCGTTTCGGCCTGCTCGATGTTCGCTTCTTCGTTCTCGTTGGATTCGGTCAAGAGGTCTCCTGCTCTGTTCGATCGATGCGGCCATCAGTGGCCGGTGATGATGTGGAACTCCACGCGCCGGTTGAGGACGCGGCCGTCCTGGGAATCCTCGGCGATGGGCTGGGTCTCGCCGAAGCCGATGGCCACCAGGCGCCGCTCCGAGATGCCCCTGTTGACCAGGTAACGCATCACGGATTCGGCCCGCCGCTGGCTCAACTCCATGTTGTAGTTGTCATCCCCCTCGGCGCTGGCATGACCCTGGATCTCGAGACAAATCTCCTCGTACTTCATCAGGATGTCGGCTGCGTCGTTGAGGGTCTTGAAGCTGGACTCCTTCAGCTCGTCGCTGTCCACTTTGAAGTTGATGCCCCGGATCACGCCGACGATGCTCAGCAGGTTGGGGGGAACCTCGTCCGGGCAGCCATCCTCGTCCTCGAAGCCGTTGGGGTTCTCCGGGTCGTTGGGGCACAGGTCGTCCTTGTCCATGACGCCGTCCCGATCGTTGTCCTTCTCGGGGCAGCCGTCCGCGTCCTCGAAGCCGTCCTCATCCTCCGAATGGTTGGGACATTCGTCCTCGTCATCGGGGAACCCGTCGCGGTCGTTGTCCGTGTCCGGGCAGCCGTCCCAGTCCTCGAACTCGTCAAAATCCTCCGGAACGTCGGGGCAGTCATCCACCTTGGAGGGGATGCCGTCGCCGTCCGGATCATCCGGGGGCCCGCCCAGCAGGCCGAAAAGGGCGCCGGTGATGGTCAGGTTGTCCCACCGGTCCCGCAGCTGGTCGTCCACCAGGATCGCTTCGGCCGGGGTGCTGGGGCCCAGCACCATGGTGTAGCGGGCGTCGATGCGCAGCCCCAGCCGGCTGATGAACAGGATCTTGACCCCGCCCCCCGCGTTCCACGCGAAGTCCGTGTCCGGGTTCTTGGGCTGGAGGTTCTGCTCGTCCGTCACCTCGCCCTCGGACTGGCGGTTGATCTGGAAGTAACGCATGCCGGCGCCCATGGTGAGGAAAGGCACGGCCGGCCACTTGCCCATGTGGAACACCAGGTTCAATCCCGGGAGCAGGACGTCGGTCTTGCGCTGGGTCTGGTGGGTCAGGGTCGGGCAGTACCCCACCGCAGCTTCCAGGGCGATGTACTCGTTGAAGTTGAACCCGAAGCGGCCGCCGAAGATGCCGTTGTTGACGAAGTTCTCTTCCTCCTGGAAGAACACGTGGTACCCACCGAACACCTCGATGGAGACGCTGCGGGGCTTGATGCCGGGGATGCTCCAGATCTGTTCCGCACCGGCAAATCCGGCGGGCAACACACCCACGAGCAAGCCCATCAGGGGCACCAACACGGTCCATCTCGTTCGCATACAGCCGCCTTCTCCACGTGCGCTGCTCGCCGATTCCCTCCCGAGTTTGTCGTCGTGACGGGTCTCGATGCGCCCGGCGAGCCGTTCCCATATAACCGGAACACGCGCCCGTTACAATCCTGAGCTATCCTGCACGCCATGCGCTGGACGCCGCCTCCATCATCGATAGTCCGCCTCCTGGTGGGGGCGCTACTCCTCGCGGCGTCCGGCTGCGTGGAGCCTGTCCCCGGAGCCATCGAGCATGTCATCGACGGTGGATTCGACCACTGGCCCGCCACCGCCGCTCAGGGCGGGGATGCATGGAAACTCCAGGGTTCGGCCACACTGACCGTGCCACAGAGCAACCGGCGGCTGGCCATCCGCGCCAGCGGTTCCGAGGCCGCAGGGACCCAGGCCCATATCCCCGTGATCCCGGGGCGTCAGCTACGCCTCACGCTGCGGCACCGCGGGGGGGCTGGGCGGCTGGAGCTAGATCTGGACGACAGCAGCGACTCCCGGGTGACCGATCTGCCGGCCGCCGATGGCTGGACCACGCTGGAGACCGATCTGACGCCGGCGCGGGACGGTATCGCCCTGCGCCTCCTCGACCTCCCCGGGGACAACAAGGTGCTGAAGGTGGACGACGTCAGCCTCACCGAATCGGCCGCGGGGAACAGCCGCTACGAGCCCCCCATCCGCGTCCTGCTGGTGGTCCACGCCAAATCGCCCAACGACGAGGAGACCTACTGGCAGCGCCGCAGCGATCTGGACGAGGTCGTGGCGTTGGCGGAGAGCCACGGCCTACGGCTGACGCTGCTGCTCAACGGGCCCTTTGCCGAATGGGCCGCCAATCTGGACGATGGGCCGTATTACACGTCGCTGCAGGAGCGTGGGCACGAGATCGGCACGCACATCGAGGCCACCTACCACGAGGCGCACATGGACTGGGAGGCCGCGGACATGTTCGCCGAGGGGATGGCCGATCAAGAGTGGGGGGATCACCGGCGCTGGGTGGACGAGCTGGTGGACCCGGGGCAGAACACCACCGTGGCCGCCTACGCCCCGGTGGAACAGATGGCCACCTTGATGGCCGGCCACGGCTTCGAGCTGGACCTCTCGTCGGCGGCCATCAACACCCCGGCCGGGGCCTCCCGCGAGGCGGTGCCCTGGCACTATCTGGGCCACCATCCCCATCACCCCTTCCGGCCGGCGGACAGCGCGGTGGACGGGCAGGAGCTGCTGGGGGATCCGTCGGCCCCTTACATCTCGGTGACCCACGCCGCCCAGGTCGGGCGATCCGACGCCCACGGCGCGCCCTGCTACGAGGAGGACTACCGGCGCCTGTTCCAGCAGCAGCTCCGGCGCTGGACCGCCCACCAGCGGGTGGCTTCCGCCGACGGTCAAGATCAGGTCTGGGTTTTCGGGATCCTGCACCACCTGGGTCAGCACGAAAACCACGCCGAGGACCTCGAGGCCCTGCTCGCGGCCGTGGAAGAGTTGGCCCTGACCGCCATCACCGACGAGGGGAATCCGGTGGCCACGGGGGCCACGGCGGCGGACGTCTCAGAGGAATATCGCCAGTGGGAGATCGACCATCCCGACGAACCAGGATTCTCCTTCACCTTGCCCCGATAGCTCACTCCAGGTGACAATGATCGGGAGAGGACTTCAACCGTGAAAAAGAAATTTACCGTCAAGGACGTGATGTCCACCGATCTCATTACTTTGCAGGAAGATGAGACGCTGGATCTGGTGCAGCAGGTGATGCGTCTAGGCCGTGTCCGCCATCTGCCCGTCACACGCAGCGGCGCCCTGGTCGGGCTGATCACGCACCGCGATCTGTTGAGGGCCTCCATCAGCGCCCTCGCCGACATCGGCGAGGACGAGCGCATGGAGCTGCTCTCCCAGGTGAAGGTGAGCGAGATCATGAACAAGGACATCAAGACCATCACGCTGGATCAGCCGTTGATGAAGGTGGCCGAGACCCTGCTGGTCAACCGATTCGGTTGCTTACCGGTGGTGGGAGAGTCAGGCCGCCTGATCGGCATCGTCACCGAGGCCGATTTCCTGCGCTACTCGATGGTGCTGACCCAGCAGCTGGATGAACTCGAAGCCGCCCTCTGATCCGGCGCCCGGCAGGCGAACTATTTCCACCCCGCCCTGTTCAGGTACGTCTTGACCTCTTGAACCGCCAGCTCGTGTAGGGCGGCCTTGTCGATGACCGTGGGTTCCACGTCCGGAGCCTTGTGGGAGCCCTTGTTGAGGATGCGGTACGACTGGTGGAGGAACCATCCCCCCACCATGCCCACGTCCCCGGCACCGCCATCCATGGTCAACCCGCGGGCATCGACCTCCGCCTGACGGAAGCGGGACGCCAGCCCGTCGAGGCGCATGGCCTTGAGGCAGCCTTCCCGACGCATCGTACAGGCCACGAACCCCTCTGGCAGGTAACGCACCAGCAGCAGGTCGGCCCCGTTGTAGCGGCCCGCCCGTGCCGCAGCCGAGCTGGAACTCTCCATCGTCAACACGGTGGCGTCCCCGACCTCGCTGCGGATGGCGTCGTCCGCATCGTCCAGCGCCTGGAACCAGGCCCGCTCCACGGCCACGATGGCGTCGAAGACCGGCTCGGCGTCATGGTAGACCCGCTCGCCCTGCCCGGGGTGCAGCTGGTTGAAGCCGTTGATGATGGCCGGCAGGGCCACCGCATGGTCGATGGGATCCCGGCTGCGGATCGATTGCCCCTTGAGATCCTGGCGGGAACCGAAGGCCAGCACCTTGCGAAGCTCGGGGAGGTTGCGCACCCCCAGGTGTTCGGCGAGCAGCTCGGCGGCGGCGGCGTCCAGGTTGCCACTACCCGGCCGGTCCCGGCGGGGGTGGTTGTCGAAGCGGCCGCCCCCCAGGTCGACGACCAGCAGCCCCTGCTCTTCCAGCGCCTCCGGGCCGCCGGCTTCTTCCACCGCCATGGGCGACATGAAGCGCAGCTCGCATGTGTCGCAGCCGGGGAAGTCCCGCGCTCCGTAGCGCCGCAGCAGGTAGATGCACAGGAGGGCATCCAGGTCGGGGAAGGGATGGGTGACGATAGCCCGGATGTGGTCTTCGCTCACGGGTCGCCGCCTTCCGCAGCGATGAACTTGGCCAGTTCGTCGCGCAGCTCTTCTTCTACGTATCGAAGGAATTCGTCCACGAACGCGGGATCCCAGCGCCGTCGCTTGCCATCCTTGAGGATATCGATGACCCGCTGGAGGGGCATGGGGTCCCGGTAATGACGCTCCTTGGTCAGGGCGTCGAAAACATCCGCGATGCCGATCATCTGGCCCGCTTCGGGGAAGTCGTCGGCGGAGAGGCCGAAGGGGTACCCTTTGCCGTCCAGGCGCTCGTGATGGGTGGCGGCCATGAACGGCAGATTCTCCATCCCCTCGGGAAAATGGATCCGCGCGAGGATGTCGTGGGTCAGCTGCGGGTGGGCCTTGATGGCCATGAACTCGGCGTCGTCGAGCTTGCCCGGCTTACGCAGCACCGCGTCGTCGACGCCGATCTTGCCGTAGTCGTGGAGCAGCCCGGCCCAGTAAATCTGCTTGCACTCCTCCGGGGGACGCCCAAGGCGCTCGGCCAGCCGGCGAGAGTAGGTGGCCACCCGTTTGGAATGGCCCGAGGTCATGTTGTCGCGAGCGTCGATGCTGGCCGCCAGGGTCTCCATCAGGCTCTCGAGCATGCGCTCCTGCTCAGATACCAGGTACAGCGTCTCCAGGGCGATGCCCAGCTGGCGCCCCACGGCCAGCAGGAACTCCAGCATCTCGTCGTCGTACGGGGTGCGCATGGTCAAGGTGTCGGTGTACAGGGCACCCCAGACGCGCTTCATGCTGGTGATGGGGGCCACCATCACCGACCGCACCGCCTGGAAGGCCAGCGTCTCCGCGGCGGCCAGGCGCTCGTCCTGCGGTGCGTCCCGGCTGACCATGCCCACCCGATCCCGCATCACCAGGCCGGTGATGACTCGGGACGGCTGGAACGAGGCCAGGTTGCCCGTCGTGGCTCGCACCGCCACGGCCACCTGCTCTTCGGCCCCCGGCTCCTTGATGATCACCGCGGCCCGCTCACCGGGCAGCTGGTCCACCACCGAATCCAGGATCAGCTCGTACATCTTCTCCTGTTCGCGGCTGGACGTCAGCGCGGCGGTGAGTTCGTACAGGCAGCCCAGCCGGCGCACGGACTCCAGGTCCTTGCGCTGGGCGGTGATCTCCCCCATCACGTAGCGGGACTGTTCCAGATCGAGGGTCCGCAGGATCTGCGTGCCCGGATCCGGCTTGAGCGTGTCGGCGCCGGCGGACGCCGTCTCGACCCGGCGGCCGAGCTTGACCGCGTGCCCCCCCGGTGCGCCCACGTGCACCCAGGTGTCCAGCGGGATGGGCATCTCTCGGATGCGCATCCCGTGGAGATAGGAGCCCGAAGTGCTGGACAGGTCCTTGTAGAGCCACCGTTCCCCGTCCTTCTGGATCAAGGCGTGGCGGCGGGAAACAAACTGGCTTGCAATGCAGATGTCCGAGCTGCTGCTGCGGCCGATCAGCGCCTTGCCGGCCTGGATCGGATAGGTCGATTCGGTGCCCTGTTTGTCGCGGTGGACGATGAAATAGGACGTGGCAGGCTCGGTACCCATGATCGGGTGATCGTATCTGGCTAGTACGTTCGGATCCAGCACCGAAGGACAAGTTGGGTCACGGGAACTGGACGGGCAGGATCTGGCCGCTGCTGCTGGAGTCGATGGTCACCTTCGAGGTGGTCTCGCCGGTGAGGTGGTGCCAGGCGTGGATCGTGTGTTCCCCGCGGGGGACGCCGTTGAACGACACCTTGCCCTCCCAGTCGCTCTGGCCGGCGTAGCCGTGTTCCGTCACCAGCACGAAGGCGATCTCCCAGGGGCGGATCATCGACTGCACCTGGATCAGGCCCGGTTCATCCAGCTTGATGGTCTTCTGCTGGGGCATGTAGTTGTTGGTCGAGTACCGGCTCAGCCCGATCTGATCGAAGCTGGTGGACTGGCCGCCATCCAGCTTGGACAGCCGGTAGACTTCCGGGCTGTCCATGTAATTCTCGAGGGTCAGCTCGGTGCCCACACCCACCGCCA
This sequence comes from uncultured Rickettsiales bacterium, assembly GCA_964504165.1. Lineage (GTDB taxonomy): Bacteria > Myxococcota_A > UBA796 > UBA9615 > CAYRNR01 > CAZDDH01. Next base: position 45,400 of record CAZDDH010000004.1, read on the forward strand.
CCACCCGGGGCCAAAGGGAGCATCCGCTGTTGGAGATGACGGTCATCGTCTCGTAGGAACGGGCGCCGGTGGAGGGGCCCTCCAGCCAAACCAGGGAGTCGGCGAGGCCGTAGGTGCCCCCCCCGGATGAATAGGGCCAGACCGTCTCGCCGCACAGGTGGCGGTCGCGGTAGGTGCGGACGTCCGGGGCAGAGACGTTACGGACCGAGGTCACCTGGACCGTGAAAGACACGTCCTGGGCACCAAAATCTTCGGTGAAGCCGCCCTCGACGGCGATGCCGCTGGGGGGCACCACACGCGGGGGGGCGCCTCCGCTGCCCATGTGCAGCGATTCGTGGGCCATCAGGTCGGCCTTGTTGTCGAGATCCACCAGGATCCAGCCGGCCATCCCGGTGAACACGACGGCGAGCAGGATCCGCCGGATCAGGCGGCCGCTGTGGGTCTTGTCAGACACGTCCGGAGCGCCAGATGCCATAGAGCAAGATGCACCAGGTTATGAAGGCCAGCGAGAAACCGAACATGGGGAACAGGGGGATCCCCAATATCCGGAGGCTCTCGTCCAGGAGCGCTATCGAGGACCCCAACACCAGGCCCACCACGATCAATCCCAGGATGACGCGATTGACGGAGCGCTCGCGAGCATCGAGTTCCTCACGCGGGGTCTGGAGGATCACCGGCACCTGCAGGCGGCCCGCCTGGTAGTCGTCCATCACCTGCGAACCCAGGGTGGGCAACCGGTTCATCACCGTGGAGAAGGCGGCGAAGGTCCCCAGCAGATCCTGCTGGATACGGTCCGAGCTGAACCGGCGGGCGGCCAGCGAGCGGATGTAGGGCTCCATCTCCGCCAGCGGATTGATCTCCGGGATGAGGGTCTTGGCCAGCCCCTCGGTGGTGACCAGCGCCTTGAGCAGCATCGTGAAGGCCGGTGGCATGCGGATGCGGAACCGCATGCAGCCGGACGCCAGCTCTCGGAGGAAGGTGCCGATCTGGATGTCGGCCATCGCCTTGCCGACGAACAGCTGGTCCATCATCTCCATCACCAGCTGCTCGAACTCCTGGTAGTTGACCGGCACCTCCTTGATGCCGAGCTCATAGAAGACCCGCGCGATGGTGCGGAAGTTCTGCCGCTGCAGGGCCAGCACCAGCGTCACGATCTGGTCCTTGTGGTCCTGGGAGAGGCGGCCCACCATGCCGAAGTCCAGCAGGCCCAGGGCGCCGTCCTTGCATACCAGCACGTTGCCCGGGTGCAGGTCGCCGTGGAAGAAGCCGTCCTCGAACAGCATCTTGAAGGCGGCGTTCATGTAGGTCTGGCCGATCTCCGCCATGTCCAGGCCTTCGGCGCGGGCCTCCCGCATGGGCACGCCGTCGAGGTACTCCATGGTCAACACACCCGAGTTGGTGTGCTCCATGTAGAGCTGGGGGATGCGGATCCCCTTGAACCCCTCGAAGTTCTCGCGGATGCGGCGCAGGTTGCCGGCCTCCACCAGAAAATCGGTCTCGGAGCGGATGGATTTCTGGATCTCGCCGAGGATGCCGGGTAGGTCCACCATCCGCGCTTCGGGCACCTGGGACTCCACGGAGCGGGCCAGGAACATCAGGATCTGCAGATCGGTCTCGATGCGTTTTTGCACGCCGGGGCGGCGGACCTTGACCACCACCCGGGTACCGTCGGCCAGCGTCGCGCGGTGGACCTGGGCGATGGAGGCGCTGGCTAGCGGCTCGTCGTCGATCTCGCGGAACAGCTTCTCGGGTTTGCCCTCGAAGTTCTCGGAGATCTCCTTGGCGATGACGTCCAGCGGGAGCGGATCCACCCGATCCTGCAGCGACGAGAACTCGTCGCACCAGTCCGCGGGGATCAGGTCCGGGCGGGTGGACAAAATCTGCCCCAGCTTGACGAAGGTGGGTCCCAGGTCGACCAGCACCCGCCGAGCGCGGATCTTCATCGGCGCCGGTTCGGCGACCCGTGGCGTGCGCTTCCAGATCCCCAGAGCGGACAGGACGGACGACAGCAGATCCGCGGCAGAAGAGACGAACAGCGTGATGGTGCGCCGGGTCCGCTGCACCAGCGTGGTGTCGTCGGGGACCAGCCCGGCCTCGTAGGCGATGGCTCCGCTGAGCATCACGTGCCCCACCAGGTGGCCGAAACCGTGACGCATCAACACCTGGAGGATCTCCCGCAGGCGGTTGATATCCTTGATGGCCCGGCCCACGCCGCGGGTCGTGCGCACGATCTGGCGGAAGATCCCCATGCCGGGAGTTTACTCCAACTCTTTGAGATGCGTGTCGAACCAGCGGATCATGTGCTTGAGGCGTTCCCGGCGGTGCACGGGCGTACCGCTGCGGGAGAGGCCGTGGCCCTCCCCCGGGAAACGCACCAGCTCCGCCGTCACCCCGTGCCGGATCAGGGCCGTGAAGAACTCCTCGGCCTGGCCGACTGGCACCCGGTGATCCTGGTCCGAATGGATGATCATCGTTGGGGTGTGGATCGATGGCGCGTAGGTCAACGGCGACCAGCGGGCGTACTCCTCGGGGTGGTCCCAGGGAGTGCCGGGGATGTCGCTCTCCGAGAAGAACTGTTCGTCGGTGGTGCCGTATTCGCTGACCTGGTTGATCACCGCGCGGCAGAGCACGGCGGCGCGGAACTGGTCCCCCTGGCCGATGGCGTACCCCGCCAGGAAGCCGCCGTAGCTGCCGCCGGTGATGCCCACCCGGCCCGCCGTGGCCAGGCCCTTGCCCACTGCCCAGTCCACCGCCGCCAGCACGTCCTCGTAGGGGGCGCCGCCCCAGTCGCCGGAGATGGCGTCCATGAACGCCTGGCCGTAGCCCATCGACCCGGTGAAGTTCACCGCCAGCACGCCGTAGCCGGCGCCGGCCAGGGCCTGGACCTCCGGATCCCAGCGGTGGCCCATGCACCACTGGGGGCCGCCGTGCAGGGTGACGATCATTGGGGGGGGCGTATCTGACTCTGCAACGGCCGCCGGGGGGTAGTACCACACCTGGATGGAGCGGCCATTGGGGGCGTCCACCCAGCCCACGACGGGCTCGGACAGGGGGGTCGCGGCCAGGTCATCGTTGAAGGTGGTCAGCCGGCGCAGGCCGCGGGCGCCCTCTTCTCCGAGCTGGGTGACTCCGCGGGCGGCCCGGCGATCCAGCAACCATAGTTCGGCAGGCTGGTCCGCGTCCGTGATCTGCAGCACCGTGGTGCGACCGTTGGCAGAGGTGGAGTAGTCCCAGACCCAGGCGTCGCCGCCGGTGAGTCGCTCCAGGCGGCCCGGCCGGTTGTAAGGGATGCGGGCCAGGTGCCAGCTGCCCGCGTCACTCCACAGGAACTCCACGCCCTTGCCGTCGCCGCTGAACCGGGGACGGAAGATGTGGCGATCGAGCTGCTCGGTGAGCTCGGTGGGTTCCCCGCCGGCCACCGGCCACAGCAGCACGCGGCGGCGGCCACTCTCGTAGCCTTCTTCGCGGATGGAGCGCGTCAGCAGCGTCTTGCCGTCGGGGGAGAATGCCGGCCTCGCGTCCGGGCCCGGGTTGTCGGTGACCAGGCGGGCCTCGCCACCGGCCAGGGGCTGGATCCACACGTTGGTATCGATGGAGTAGATGCCCGGATGGTCGGCGTCGCGTACGTAGGCCAGCCAGCGGCCGTCCGGGGAGATGGCCGGCTCGGAGTGGTCGTGATCGCCGTTGGAATCGGTGAGGCAGGTGGCTTCGCCGCCGGTGGCCTCCACCCGGTAGAGGTGCTGGTAACGCCCCTGCTCCCAGTGGCTGCCCTTGCGGTACAGCAGGTCGGTGTGGACCGCCACATCTTCCCCGGCCAGAACGTCGGCTTCCTTTCCTGGCCCACGGCTGCTGAAGATCAGGAAATTGCCACTGGGGGTCCAGACCGGCCCGCCCGCCCCGCCTGGGTGGTCGGTCACCGGCTGGGGCTCGCCGAAGAATCCGTCAAAACGCCAGATCTGCGAGGAACCGCCCCGGCTGCTGACAAAGGCCAGCGATGCCCCGTCCGGCGACCAGCGGGGGCTGTGGTCCATCCCGGGATCGGTGGTCAGCTGGCGCGGCTCGGCGCCGGATTCCGTGGACACGTACCACAGGTCCATCTGGGTGCTGTTGGTGGCCACGTCGCAGGTGCGCAGCACGAACACCACCGCCGCCCCGTCCGGTGCCATTTGGGGGTCCGTCACCGCAGCGCCCGCACAGACGTCCTGCGGGCCGAAGCCCAGGGCATTGGCCGGCGGGATGGCGGTCAGGGCGAGCAGCAACAGGGCGGGAACGTAACGCATGGGAGCCTCCTGACAGTCGATGACTGAATCAGGAATCGTCCCCGGGCGCAAGGGCGCCACTGGCGTGTATGGGAACAGGTGCTCCAGGCAGCGCCCGCCGGCCGGCGAGCGCCGCCTGGCACCCGTGGTTTCATTGCAGCGGATTGCCCTTCGCGTCGGTCATCTTGCCCATCGCGATCATCACCAGATCGATGAGGTACCAGATCCCGAATCCCCCGAAGGTGAACAGCTGGATCGCCCCCTGGAGGGTGTACCCCAGATAAAAACGGTGGGCTCCCACAAAACCCATGAACAGGCAAAGCCCCATCGCAACCATCTTGCTCTTCATTCTCTCGATCTCCCGTAAAACGTGCCCTGGGACGACGACCGGCCAACTCCGACCGCCGGTTCCCGCTGTCAAGCTGGGTAGACCGTAGGCAAGGGTTGGGTTCAAAGCGCGTCAAACGGGGTCAAATCACGGGGGGGCTGCGTTTGATCGGGACACAGCAATGGGACGTTCAGAAAAACGGACGCTCATAAGAACATAAGAAAATCGTGTGGCACGTGACCGTGACCGTGACCGCGAAGAATGGGGAACGGCGGAATCAGCCTCGAGATCTACGCAAGTAACGCCCCAATTCCTGAGGAACCCGCCGGGCCGTACGCCGCAGACCGTGCCGGCGCAGGTACTTGTGGCCCTCCCCCACCAGCGTGGGTAGGGAGCCAGGGACGAGGGTGCGCACGTTGGGGCCGGCGATGTCGCCGCGGCATTGCTGGCAGAACGGCTCGGTGAGGCGCCCGGCGGAGAAGTCCCGGCGGCGCTGTTGGTAGCGCTCGTCGCCGATGATGTCCGACAGACTCCGCTGGCTGGCGTCGCCGAAGGCCAGCACGCCATCGTAGTCCAGGCAACACTGGGTCACCTTGCCGTCCCAGTGGATGGCCAGGGTGTCCAGCGCCAACTGGCAGGTGCCCCGATCCCGCGGTTCGACCCAGGTACCGTCCACCAGCAGGGCGTTGGCCCAGATGGTGGCCCGCTTGAAGTACAGCGCCACGCCGGGCAACAGGGGGAGCCGGCGTTCGGCCCCCATCCACAGGTTGGCGGCGTCCCGAGCCGAGATGGGCGGCGGCGCAGGGAGCCCCAGCTCACGGGCCCACTCCACCGCCTGGCCGCGGATACGGCGGGCGGCCCGGAGGCGCTCGCGGGCGGTCTCCAGGACGGCCACGCCGCCCGGACGCTCCAGGGAGGTGCTCAGCAAATGCACCGCGATCTCGGTGCGAGAGCCGGTGCGGAACCTGGTCAGCACGGCGCGACGCAGGGTCGCCAGGTTGTCGTCCCAGGAAAAGCGGCTGCCCGCGCCTTTGAGGCCATAACTGTCCTCGTCGGGGGTCTGCAGGCTCAGGGTCAGGTGGTCGAGGGGCAGCGTCAGCAACGGCTCCAGGCGCTGTTCGTCCAGCAAGCTGTAGTTGGTGAACAGGTGGCAGGGCAGCCCTCGCTCCACGACCATCTGGGCCAGGGTGACGATCTCGGGGTGCATCATCGGCTCCCCGAGCAGGTACAGATTGACGTAACGGCAGAGATTTTCGTCGGCGATCTCATCCAGCAGGCGCGCCGCCAGTTCCAGGTCCATGAAACCGCGCTTGCGCTCCATGCGCGCGTTGGGACAGAAGGCGCAATGGAAGTTACAGACGTTCGTGGGTTCTAAGAAGATGCAGTCGTAGGGTGGTACTCGCATAACTCGGCGCCCCGAGAATACCACTACACAGCGTTTGACTTACCCCTGGCCATGCCCATAGTTTCCACGGAGACTGGCCCTACACCAGAAAGGGTGTCCAAGACGGATGGAGAAGATCTTATACGTCATCGAAGTGGTGCTGGGGTTCGGGGGGCTGATCTTCATCCACGAACTGGGGCACTTCCTGCTGGCCAAACGGGCCGGCGTGAAGGTCCTGCGCTTTGCCATCGGCTTTGATTTCTGGGGCCTGCGGCTGTTCAAGAAGACCATCGGCGAGACCGAATACGTCATCGGCGCGTTCCCGCTGGGCGGCTACGTCAAGATGCTGGGTCAGGAGGACCTGCCCACCGAGGGGGAGGAGGAGGAGGCGCTGCCCGATGGCCACTTCCTCAGCAAGTCGGTGTGGGCGCGCACTCAGATCATTTCCGGTGGGGTGATCGCCAACTTCCTGCTGGCCTTCCTGCTGGCCTACGGCGCCTTCGTCTTCGGGTACCACCGCTACCCCAACGAGATCGGCGGGGTGGGGTTCGACTCGCTGGAAGCGGGCATGAAGCCCGGCGACGTCATCGAGAGCGTGGGCGGCGACCGGGTGGAGTCGTGGACAGAGATGTTCATGGCCTATGCCCTGGCCGAGCCGGGCCAGGACATCCAGATGGTGGTCCGCCGGGATGGCGAGCTGGTGGAGCTGATGATTCCCGTGCTGCGGGATCCGGACCAGCCCATCAACCTGCCTGATTTCGACCGGGCCACCGGATTGCAGATCGCCGCCATCGAGGCGGAATCCGCCGCGTCACGGGCCGGGGTGCAGGCCGGGGATACTCTTGTCAGTGTCAACGGCATCCAGCTCGACACCTGGAACCAGTTTTCGTCGCTGGTGGCGGCGGAGGCGGGCCAGAATGTCCAGCTAGGTGTCCAGCGGCTGGAGGAGGACGGGAGCGCCGGGGCCGTCGAGGTCCTGGAGATGACCCTGGGGGAGACGGATGACTACCTGGCCCCGACACGGGCGCTGGGTTTCGGGGCGGGCGAGCCCCCGATCGTGGATGGAGTACTGCCCGACTCCCCGGGGGCGCAGGCGGGGCTCAAGGCCGGGGATCGATTCCAGCAGGTGGGCGGCGTCGACGTGGCCACCTGGCGCGACGCCTGGATACTCATCGAATACGCCGAGGCGGATGTCCCGCTGCCTATCACGGTCCTGCGGGACGAGCAGCCGGTCAAGCTGGCCCTGATCCCCCAGCGGGCGCCTCACTGGGCCATCGGTGTGTGGGGACTGCCGGGCATCGGCGCCATCCATCGTGCCCCCGGGGCCGCGCGGGAAATCGAAAAAGGGGGGGTCTCCCCATCTTGCGGGTCCGAGGAGGTCGAGATCCCGGGGATCCGGATAGGATGGCTCGATCCAGACGGGCCGGCGGCCGAGGCCGGGCTCCAGGTCGGGGATATCGTCACCAAGCTGACCTTCACCGGTGATGACGGCGAGCCGGTGGAGAAGCCGGCGTACAGCTGGAACTACACCTACTCGGTCCTGGCGCGGAACACCATCGGCGAAGGTTACGTCAACCTGGATTTCATCCGCGACGACCGGGCCATGTCCAAGGCCGTCGAGCTGGTCCCCGATCCCCAGGGCAAACGCCGGGGGTTGGTGGGGGTGATGGGCGTCTACCAGCAGGAGTTCGTGCGGCTGGGGCCCATCGAGGCCATCGTGCCCTCGCTGCGCAAGCCGTTCACCCTGTTCGACGAATTCCTCAAGGGCTTCCGCGCCATGTTCACCGGCCGGGTCAGCCCCACCACCATCGCCGGGCCGATGGGGATCCTGGACGTCACCTACGACGCCGCCTCCCAGGGCTTCGGTGACCTGTTGCTGCTGCTGGCGTTGATCAGCGTCAACCTGGCCATCATCAACTTCCTGCCCATTCCCATCACCGATGGCGGCCATGCCATGTTCTTGTTGTACGAGAAGGTTCGCGGTCGGCGGATGAGCGAGGCAGTTCAGGGTAAGCTGATGTGGGCGGGCCTGGTCTTCATCTTGATGATCTTCGTGTTCGCCACGTGGAACGATATCGGTCGTATTTTCTGACCTGGCATTCGCCGTTGGCCGGCGTAATTCGGGTCCGAGGGAGGCACGATGCCCACCCGCAAGAGCGGAGAACTCCCCACCCCCTCCTGGGCCGAACAGCTGCGCAAACGCTATCTGGCCGAGGAATCCAGCCTGTTCCTGCTGCACGGCAACGTGCGCGACCTGGTGCCTGTCGAAGACGGGTATGCCTCCCTGCAGAGTTATCTGGAGCGGATGCTGGTGCGTACCAAGGAGGTCGTCGCCTTCTACGACTACAGCCGGGGGCTACGCTTCGCCAAGCCCAACATGAAGCAGCGCTTCCAGATGGCGGTGAACACCCGGCGCATCCTGCAGGGGCGTTCGGAGGTGGGCGAGGATTTCCCCAAGGAGCCGCTGAGCCTGTTCCCCATCCTCGAGGATTACCTCACCGATCACACGCAGCACGGTGCGCTGGTGATGGACTTCGTCGAAACGGTGGTCCCCGCCGGGGATCTATCGTTCATGGGCACGGAAGACCGCTCTTCGCTGGTGACCCTGCAGCGCTGGACCAACGACCCGGCGATCCTGGGCAGCGACAACCTCATCGTCTTGCTCACCGAGAGCATGACCGACGTCAACCGCAAGGTGCTGCATTGCCCGATGCTGTCCCCCATCGAGGTGCCCATGCCCGGCACCGAGGAGCGGCTGGCCTTCATCCGCTACCTCAAGGACGAGTACCCCAAACCGGGCATCTCCCAGAAGATGCTGGCGGACATCACCGCCGGCCTGACGCTGGTACAGATCGAGGGCATCTTCCGCAAGGTGCGCCAGTCCGGCGGCAAGATCACCTTCGACGTGGTCAGCGAGGCCAAGCGCCGCATCATCGAGCAGGAGTGCTTCGGGCTCATCGAGTTCGTCGAGTCGGCCCACGATTTCAAGGCCGTCGGCGGCATGGAACAGACCAAGACCGTCTTGAGCCGCGTGGCGGACAACCTCAAGAAGGGGCGTAAGGAGCGGGTCCCGATGGGGATCCTGTTCGTAGGCCCGATGGGCACGGGCAAGACCTTCGTCGCCGAGGCCTTCGCCAACGAGTGCGAGCTGACCTGCGTCAAGTTCAAGAACTTCCGCGAGAAGTGGGTCGGGTCCACCGAGGGCAACCTGGAGCGCATCCTCAGCGTCATCAAGGCCATGGGCTATGTCCTGGTGATGATCGACGAGGGGGATCGGTCCATCGGCGGCGGCGGCGGCGAGGGGGACGGCGGCACGTCCAGCCGGGTCACCGCCCGCCTCAAGGAGTTCATGAGCGACACCAGCCACCGGGGTTCGATCATCTTCATCATGATGACCAACCGCCCGGACAAGCTGGACGCCGACATGAAGCGCCCCGGCCGCTTCGACCTCAAGCTGCCGTTCTTCTTCCCCCAGACCGAGGACGAGCGCCTGGGCATCCTCAAGGCGTTGCTGCACAAGAACAAGATCAAGCACAAGATCAGGTCGTTCAAGAAGCTGGCCGGGATGGCCGAGGGCATGAGCGGCGCCGAGATCGAAGCCGTCTTGCTCCAGGCCATCGGCATCGCCGAGGAAGACGGCCGCGTCGCCATCACCGCCGACGACGTGGCCACCGCCATCGAGGACTACATCCCCAGCCGCGACACCGTCATGCTGGAGTACATGTCGATCCTGGCGATCTTCGAGTGTTCCAGCCGCCGCCTGCTCCCCGACATCTATCAGGACCTGGACACGGATGAGCTGAACCGCAAAATCCGGTCGATGCGGTTGCAGCTCCTCACGCGCTGACGCGCCGGACAGATCCAACCGATCAAACGCTTGAACGACCCGATCTGGCCAGGGGGCCAAGACGACCCATCGCGTACTGCCCCGCGTGTAATGAACATTTACGCTCGAATCAGCGGTCTACGGCGGGCATCCCTTGCCTTTTACCCCCGGCGCACCGATTCTTCGCCCATGGACTGGACACTCACAAAGCTGGACGACAGGACACCGCGGCCTGGACCGGTCGTGGTGGTGGTGATGGATGGCGTGGGGCGGGGGCGCGGGGATGAAGGGGACGCGGTGCACCTGGCCCGGACACCGGTGTTGGACCGGCTGAAGGCCGAGCATCCGATGTTGGCGCTGCGGGCCCACGGGACCGCCGTGGGGATGCCTTCGGACAAGGACATGGGCAACAGCGAGGTGGGGCACAACGCCCTGGGTTGTGGCCGGGTGTTCGACCAGGGCGCCAAGCTGGTGGAGAACGCTGTGGCCGATGGCTCTCTGTTCGCCGGGCCGCACTGGCGATCGGCCATGGAGCGCTGCGCGTCCGGTGGCGCCTTGCATCTCATCGGGCTGCTCAGCGACGGCAATGTTCACAGCCACATCGACCACCTGACGGCGCTGATCCGCGAGGCCAACCTAGCAGGGGCCAGCCGAGTGTTCGTGCACCCGTTGCTGGACGGCCGGGACGTGGGGGCCACATCGGCGCTGACCTATGTGGACATCCTCGAGGCGGCGCTGGAGCCCATCGACGCCCGGCCGGACCGGCGCTACAAGGTGGCCTCCGGCGGCGGCCGGATGCTCGTGACGATGGACCGCTACGAGGCGGACTGGAGCATCGTCGAGCGGGGCTGGCGCGCCCACGTGCTGGGGGACGCCCGCCCGTTCCCAGACTGCCGCACGGCGATCCAGACCTTCCGGGACGAAGAGCCGGGCATCGGCGACCAGTTCCTGCCGCCGTTCGTCATCGCAGACGATGAAGGGCCGGTGGGGACCATCGAGGACGGCGACGCGGTGGTGTTCTTCAACTTCCGCGGTGACCGGGCGATGGAGATCAGCCGGGCCTTCGAGGCGGACGAGTTCCCCTACTTCGACCGTGTCCGCCGCCCCGACGTGCAATACATGGGCATGATGGAGTACGACGGTGACCTGCACGTGCCGCAGCGGTTCCTGGTCTCACCGCCGGCCATCGACCGCACCCTGGGCCAATACCTGAGCCACAACGGCATCACCCAGCTGGCCGCCGCCGAGACCCAAAAATACGGGCACGTGACCTACTTCTGGAACGGCAACTGTTCCGGGCTCTACGATCCGGCCAGCGCCGCCTATCTCGAGACCGCTGCCGAGACGGTGACCGCCGACAGCTATACCGCCACCCGCCGCCGCTCCGACCTGGAGACCTACCTGGAAATCCGCAGCGACCGCCTGCCCTTCGAGCAACGGCCGTGGATGAAAGCCGGCGAGGTCACCCAGGCCGTGCTCGACCAGGTACGCCGTACCAACCCCCGCTTCGTCCGCGTGAACTATGCCAACGGCGACATGGTTGGGCACACCGGCGATCTGGAAGCGGCCACCCTGGCCGTCTCCGCGGTCGATCTGTGCCTCGGGCGCCTGCTGGAGCTGGTGGCCGAGCTGGACGGCCTGGCGCTGATCACCGCCGACCACGGCAACTCGGACGAGATGCTCACCATCGACAAGCGCAGCGGTGAATTCGCCCGCGATGACGAAGGCCGGTTCAAGCCCAAGACAAGCCACACCCTCAACCCCGTACCGCTGTTTCTCTACGACCCACGCGGTGGCGAAACCTTGCTCCTGGACGCCGGCGTCCCCTCCCCCGGCCTCGCCAACGTGGCGGCCACGGTCGTCGAGCTGCTGGGTTTCGCCCCTCCTGACGGCTACGATGCATCTTTGTTGGCGAATTGTAAATAACGGCCCAATCCCCCGACTGGTCTGCCTTTGCGGCCCCCTCATCACCCGTATTTCTTTGACAAACCGGCCTGCGGAGGACATTTATTTCCCTAGGCGGCCTGGTGTCGTTTCATATGCTGAACGTAACGATAGGAGCATCATGCAAGTCGATGAAATGGTTCGAGACCTGGTTATAGGCGGCATCGCCGCGCCAGCCGCTGTGGATGCGGGCGACGTTCCCGTAGCCGTCGGCGGCCTCAAACAAGCCATCGCCCAACGGATCCGCGCTGCAGGCATTCCCCGAGACGCCGCGGCCCGCCACCTGGGCGTGACCCCCCGGTCCATCTCTCGCTGGCTGCACGGCGACGAAGAGGGTGCGACCAACCCCAGGCGTCGTCAGCTGGAAGGCGAGATCATCGGCTTGCTCCGTGGCCGCTGCCCCGAGTCCCTGACGCGTCAAGAGATCCTCTGCCACCTGCTGGACCAGGACCTGGACTGCAGCCCCGACGAACTGCAGGGCGTGCTGGACCTCTACCTGGCCCTGGGGCAGGTGGAGAGCGCTGGTAAGTACCGCTACCGCGCCGCAGAGCGCTGCCGGATCCAGGCCACCCCCGAGCGGCCGGACACCCGCGGCCAGGCGGTCTACAAGCGCATCCAGGCCATCCCGCGCCTGATTCGCGCGTACATTCGTGGTGAGAGTGGCGCCCGCGCCCCCATCTGCCGGATGAACATCCCGCCGGATCGTGTGGAGATTGTGGCCCAGAAGGTCACCGACGCGATCATGGATATCTACAATGAAGAAATGGAACGGGATGTCCCCACCGACAGCCCGCTGACTCCAATGACACTCTTCTTCATGTCGGCCCGCGGCTGGCATGGGGAACCGGAATAAGGGGGGGACGAAAAATGAAAACGGTGAGAACGATCCTTGCAGTAACGCTTCTGGTGGCCATGTGCGCCGTCAGCGCACCCGCCATCGCCGGCCCCAACGGCGAGGTCAACCACGCTCAGGGCTACACCGCTCCCGCCCAGTACGAGGGCGAAGTGCCGGAGACCTGGCTGGAAACCTTCACGGGATTCTTCCGGTTCCGCGACCTGCTCCAGCTCATCCCGCTGGACCAACTCTTCGACGGGTTGGACGACGCGCCCGGCCAGGACTGAACAGCCCCCTGAATTCGCGCCATTTCGGCGCTTGACAACCACCTACCCCCTGAGTATCTTTCGTCGGCCCCGAACCCAGAGGGTTGTGGTGGCGTGTGTTGGAGGACGTCATGTACGCCGTGGTCGAAACAAGTGGCCATCAGTTCAAGATCGAACAGGGCGACACCGTTCGTCTGGACCGTCTCACGGGTGACGAAGGCGCAGAAGTGACCTTCGATCGCGTGTTGCTGGTTCGTGACGAGGAGATCCAGATCGGAACTCCGGCCGTCGCAGGAGCTCGTGTCGTGGGCACCATCGTGGCCCATGGCAAAGGCCCCAAGATCATCTCGCTCCATTTCAAGCGCCGTAAGGGGCATCACGTCCGCAAGGGCTTCCGGGCCCAGTACACCGACGTCCGTATCGACCGGATCGAAGTCTGATCAGGAGACCGTCATGGCACATAAAAAAGGTCAGGGTAGTTCGCGAAACGGTCGCGATAGCAAGGGGCAGCGCCGGGGTGTGAAGCGCTATGATGGCCAGGAAGTCCTGGCAGGGAACATCATCGTGCGCCAGCTGGGCACCGCCATCCGTCCTGGGACCAACGTCGGCTGTGGCCGCGACTACACGCTCTTCGCCCTGGTGGACGGCAAGGTCAAATTCGGCCACGATCGCTACGGAAAGAAATGCGTATCGATCCTCCCGCTCGAGAACTAGCCCGGCTCACACAGCCGTCCACGGAGGATGGCTCGTGAAATTCCTCGACGAAGTTGTCATCGATGTCCGCTCCGGCAAGGGCGGGGACGGCATGTTGCATTTCCACCGCGAGAAGTTCGTGCCCAGGGGTGGGCCGGACGGCGGGGACGGCGGCCGCGGTGGCCACGTGGTCCTGGTGGCCGACCAGGGGCGCAACACGTTGCTGCAACTCCGCTACAACCCGATACACCGCGCCGAAAATGGCCGGCCGGGCGGCACCAATAACTGCACGGGCGCCTGCGGCAACGATCTACGCATCCCCGTCCCCATAGGGACCATCGTGCGGGTCGAAGGCGAACACGGAGTCCTGGGTGACCTGACGGAAGACGGGCAGGAACTCGTCGTGGCCCAGGGCGGCAAGGGCGGGCGAGGTAACGCCCACTTCCGCAGCCCCCGTAACCGGACCCCCCAACAAAGCGAGCAGGGCGGCCCCATGGAGCGTCTGCGCCTACGCCTGGAGCTCCGATTGCTGGCGGATGTGGGCCTGGTGGGCCTACCCAACGCCGGCAAGTCCACGCTGGTCTCGCGCATCTCTGCGGCGCGCCCGCGCATCGCCGACTACCCATTCACGACCCTGGAGCCCAGCCTTGGCGTGGTCCGTCACGGGGACTACGGATCGTTCGTGATCACCGACCTTCCTGGGCTCATCGCTGGCGCTCACGAGGGCCAGGGGCTGGGACATCGTTTTCTCCGGCACGTGGAACGGACGGCGGTGTTCTTGCACCTGGTGAGCCTGGAAGCGGATCTGGATCCCGCCGATCCTGTGGAACGCTTCCACACGGTGCGCGACGAGGTGCTCGCCTACCGCGAGGCCCTGGGCGATCGCCCGGCGCTAGTGGGGCTCTCCAAGCTGGATGTCGTGACCGACCGGGCGCCGATAGCGACCCTGGCAAAGCGCTTCGAACAGGAGGTGGGGCTGAAAGCCTTGCCGTTCTCGGCGGCGACAGGCGAAGGTATCGAACAGCTCGTGCGCACGCTCGGCGCCATGGTGGACGAGGTCAGGGAGGAGCCATGAACACAGGGATCCGCATCGGCCGCTGGTTCGCAACGGTAGTGATCGCGGCGGCCGCGGCCGTCGTGGGCTGCCAGCCGGACGAACCCGAGGAGGCACCGACTCCGACCGAAACGGCCTACGCCCAGTTGCCCGCGATGAGCGGGGGAACCCTGCAGGAACTCGGTCCCCACAGGTACACCAGCACGATCGTGACGCGCTATGCGTCGGACACCGCCTCCAGGCGGGAAGAACGCCAGGAGCTCGTCTGGCAGGACATGCACAACTACCGCTACGAGGTCTGGCTCGACGGCGAGCTACATACATTGGAGTACCGACAAGGGAACCACATGCTCCGCCGGCATGGCGCCGGCAGCTATCACTTCGCCACACCCACAGCCGGCACACACACGCTGACCAAGACGATGATCCCCGGCGACGTCAACCTGGCCAAGTTCCGCGCCGGTCTCGTGGTCGAGGAGGCCCCGGTGCCCAAGGAAGACCAGGATCCGGACGGCAAGGAGCGGCGCCTGTACACCCTGGCGCTGCATACCGCACCGACGGAAGGAACCGGCGACGAGGTGGACCAAAAACTCCTGGCTCAGGGGCACTCGGGGATTCCCGTCACCCTCGACGGCCATGCGCTGGTCGATGGGCTGGGTAACCGTCTGCGCCTAGAATTCGATGGCAGCTACCGCAAGCGAAAGTCCGGTAGCCTAGAGGCTGAGCCGACCCTGGTGACGGGGACGATCTCCCGTCAGGACGCCCCCGACGGACTCGAACTCCATCCACCGGCCGAGGCAGCCGTCCTGTTTTTCGAGAAACAACAGGAGTCGCGCACGACGGCTCCATGAGGTCAGGGCCTACCTCATCCCGCACTCTCAATCGTTTGACCCACTCCAATGGGCTCGCTACGATCAGGATCGTGGGGGTGGGGCCACACTTGACGCAGGAGGAACCTGCCATCGTTACGGAAACTAAGGCCAGCATCCTGGCCGACGCCATTCTGGAAAAGAAGGGTGAGGAGGTCGTCCTCCTCGAGGTCACGAAACTGCTGGATTTCGCAGACACCTTCATTCTGGCCACCGGTACCAGTCCACCCCACCTCGACGCCATGAGCGAAGCCGTCCAGATAGCCGGCAAGGCGGCAGGGTTCACGTCCATGGGTGTCGAAGGCAGCCAGCGTAGCAACTGGATCCTGATCGATTTCGGGGACGTCGTCGTACATCTGTTCTCCAGGGAAGGGAGGGGCGTGTTCGATCTGGACGGTTTGTGGTGTGACGCACCACGCACCGAACTCACCGACCGCTTCCCATCGGCTGCGGCCGACGCCCAGGCCTGAGCCTCCATTGCAGCTGACCATCCTGACGGTAGGGAAGCCGCGCGATCGCGGGCTTCGGGATCTGTGCGGCCTGTACCTCGGGCGGTGCAGTCCGTTCTGGCGCGTGACCTGGGACTCGGTCTCTGCTGGCGATCCAAGGGGCAGTCGTCTTGCCAAGCGAGCCACCGCCGCCGAGGGTAACCGTCTGGTGCAGCGGCTGGGCGGCAACGCCGTCAACGTCGCCCTGGACGAACGCGGCAAGCGCTACACATCCAAGGAGTTCGCTCGCTGGCTGGGCCGGCAACGGGACAGCGGCCAGAGCGTCCGGTTGGTCGTCGGTGGGGCCCACGGCCTGGCCCCCGAGGTCATCGACCGCTGCTCACACAAGATGTCCCTGTCCCCCATGACTCTGCCTCACGAACTGGCCCTGCTGATGTTGCTGGAGCAGCTCTACCGAGCCAAGACCATCCTCGCGGGTGAGCCCTATCACCACTGACCGCGGGAGCGGCCAGGTCTCGGGCTGACCGTCATCTGGCACACGAGTTGCACCCTCAACGGGCATGCTCGACCTCATCAAGACCACCGTAGCCCCTGTATTTGATCTGCTGGCTCCCGACCTGTGCCCCCTGTGCGGCGTTCCGGCCACCCCCCGACTCGGTGGCTGGTGCGAGACCTGCAGGGATGGTCTCCCGTGGCTCGACAGCTCGACATGCGCCATCTGCAACGAACCCCTGGGGCATGGTGGCGGATGTCCGTCCTGCCGTGCTGCCGGCCATCCGTGGACCGGCGTCGTGGCCGCGGTCGATTACAGCGGAGAGCTGCGTGACCTGCTCACCCGCTGGAAGTTCACGCCC
This sequence comes from uncultured Rickettsiales bacterium, assembly GCA_964504165.1. Taxonomy (GTDB): domain Bacteria; phylum Myxococcota_A; class UBA796; order UBA9615; family CAYRNR01; genus CAZDDH01. Next base: position 62,161 of record CAZDDH010000004.1, read on the forward strand.
ACGACATCCTTTTCCCGTCCCCTCTCCGCGGTATTGCTGCGGTCCATCCCCCGGGGGCCCGGCGGCTGGGATCTGGTCGTCCCGGTCCCGCAGCGCGAGTCCGCCTGGCGTACCAGAGGATTCCACCCGGCTGGCGACCTGGCCCGGGCCGTCGCGCGGCAGGCCCAGCTGCCCATCTGCCAGCCGCTCGTCTGCCGTCGCGATGTCCAGCCTCAGGTGGGATTGACCGCTGTCCAGCGGCGACGTAACGTGGAGCGCCTTTTTCGCACGGGGCCGGCGTCCAGGCGCCTACCCGGGAAACGGCTGCTGCTGGTGGATGATGTGGTCACGACGACGGCCACCGCGGCAGCCTGTGCGGGCATCTTGCGGGATGCCGACGCAAGCTCCGTCACCGTGGCCGCCCTGGCGCGGGCCGCACCTTGAGGTGAATGTGTACGAGATCCACCATCAGATCCTCGATGGCGGTCTACCAGCGCTCGTGCTCGTGCGCAATGGGCTCCACTCCCTGGATGTGAACCTGGTCGTGCGCGCAGGCCCTCGTTACGAGACCCCCGAAAACAACGGCCTGAGCCACATGGTGGAACACATGCTCTTCCGGGGCACCCACCAGTACCCTAGTTCGCTGGATTTCCACGAAGCGGTGGAACAGATCGGCGGGCCGCTGATGGGCAGCACGGGGCGGGACAGCTCCTTGTACAGCCTGCTGGTCAGCCCCCGCGACCTGGCACCGGCGCTGGAGCTGTTGTCCGAAGCCACCTTGCGCCCGACCTTCTCCAACCTGGATCTGGAACGCAAACTGATCCTCGAAGAACTGCTCGAAGATCTGGACGAGGACGATCGAGACCTCAACCTGGAGCACATCAGCCGCAAGTTGATGTGGCCCAACGATCCCGTCGGATTCTCCATCGTTGGCCAGCGCAGCAACGTGGAACGGTTCACCGTCGATGACATACGGGAACTCCACACCAGGCTGTACGTCACGGGCAACGCCTTGCTGGTCGTGGCCGGGCCCGTCGATCCCGCCGAGTGCTTCGCCAGGGCATCCGCCTGTTTCGCAGACATGAACAGCGGCCCGGCGGCCAGCGCCCCCCCCATGCGTCCGGTCCGCCCCGGGCCCCACATTCACCACGTCGAACACGACGCCAGCCAGGTCGAGATGCTGCTCAGCTTCCCGGCGCCGGGTATCTTGCACCCGGATGCCCAGGGCATCGCCCTGATCCAGATGATCCTGGGAGACGGCGTCACATCCAGGCTGCAATGGAACATCTGCGAACAGCGGGCGCTGGCCTACACCATCGAAGCCCAGTACGAACCGCTGGACGATCTAGGGACCCTGGACATCGACGCCGCCGTCCATCCGGACCACTACCTGGAATTGGTACGGGAGGTGGTCAAGACCCTACGATTCCTCAAGGATCGTGGGCCCACGGCTGCCGAACTGGAGCGGGCCATTCGACGCTACCGGCTGGCCCTCGAGTTCGCCCTGGACAGCCCCTCCGCCCTCGTCGCCTATCATATGGACGAGATCTACGGCATGCGGCGCTCCATCTCCCAGCGCCTGGAGACCCTCGATAGCTGGACCCCGAGGCGCCTGAGGGCGTTGTGCCGAGGGCTGTTGAAGCGCGCGGGAGCGACCCTGGTCACCGTGGGCCCCCTTGACACCCTTGCTGTCCGGCGCACCGAGCGATTGCTCAGCCAGCTCTGACCCGTCCGGATTCCGGACACCCCGTCCGGATTCCGGACCGTCGAGGCCCTCGTCAGCAGCGTCCCACACGCTCCAAACCGCACGTTGACGGAGGGCAACGCCAGCCCTACCATGGAAACTGGCAGCAGCCGCGACGTTCATCATCAACCATCGGCTCAGACCTGAATCAAGGGGAAGGCATGGCCCACGCAATTGGCATCGATCTGGGTACCTCCAACTCGGTGGTTTCCGTCATGCGAGACGGAATCCCAGTGGTCATTCCAGACGATGAAGGGAATCGGATTCACCCCTCGGTGGTGACCTTTGGCTTCGGGGACTCGGTCCTGGTGGGGACCCAGGCCAGGGCACAGCTCCTGTACAACCCGACGAACACGATCTATTCGGCCAAGCGCCTCATCGGCCGCTCCATCTTCGCCGATGAAGTGACGAAGGCTCAGCAGTTCCTCCCGTACAAGCTCGTGGAGGGTCCCCACAACGACATCCGAGTTCAGGCGATGGAGCGGGAATTCTCCCTGCAAGAAATCTCGGCGTTCATCCTGCGTCACCTGCGCCAGGTCGCCGAGAACTACCTGGGGGAGACGGTGGAACAGGCGGTGGTCACCGTCCCGGCCTACTTCAACGACATGCAGCGGCAGGCGACCAAGGACGCCGGCTCTATCGCCGGCCTCGACGTGCTGCGCATCATCAACGAGCCCACTGCGGCGGCCCTGGCCTACGGATTCGAGGCTGGCGTCAACAAGACCATCGGCGTCTATGACCTCGGTGGCGGTACCTTCGATATCTCCCTGCTGCGCATCACCGGCGACGTCTACGAGGTGGTCTCCACCGCAGGCGACACCTACCTGGGTGGCGACGATTTCGACCTGTCCATCGTCGAACATCTGCTCAGCGGATTCTCGGACGCAGAGAAGGCCGGGATCATCAACAATCACGCGGTCGTCCAGCGGCTCAAGCGGGCCGCCGAGGACGCCAAGATCGCCCTGTCGCTGCGGCCCGAGTCCAGCATCCATGTCCAGGGTGTGGTCAAGGACGAGCGCGGGTTCGATCGCGATCTGTCCACCACGCTCAATCAGACCCAGTTCCACAAGCTCGTGTATCCGCTGGTGGCACGCACCTTCCAGGTATGCGACGAGGCGCTGCGGGAAGCCAAGCTCAATCCCGGCGAGCTCGAGGCCGTCGTATTGGTGGGCGGCATGACCCGTTCACCGCTGATCCAGGAGGCGGTCTCGACCTATTTTGGCCACACCCCAGAAGCTGGCATCAACCCGGACGAGGTGGTGGCTGTCGGTGCTGCGATCCAGGCCCATAGTCTGGCCGGCGCTGCCGCCGCTCTCACCGCGCCAGCCGGTGCCCCCGAAGCCCAGCCCAGCGCCCTGCTCATCGACGTGACCCCCCAGTCGCTGAGCGTTGCCACCGTCAGTGGCTATGTGGAACGCCTCATCGAGCGCAACACGCCGATTCCCACCGGTATCGCCCGCGCCTTCACCACCAGCACCGACGGTCAGGAAGAGGTGCGCATCGCCGTATACCAGGGCGAGAGCCGGATGGCCGATGACAACGAGATGCTCGGGGAGTTCGTCCTCGGTGGGCTACGCCCCGCCGCGCGTGGTGAGCTGAAGATCCAGGTCAATTTCGACATCGATGCCAACGGCATCGTGCATGTCACAGCCGAGGACATGGAGACGCGCCGATCGCGCTCCATCGACATCCAGGCATCGACTGCACTGACGGAAGACGAGATCGACGAGATGAAGTTTGATAACTTGGAGTTCTGACTCGACAGACACTCGGAGCGGATAGATGCCCGACGAACTGGACCTGCGAACCCGCGTGGAGATCGAAACCCTCCACGAATTCCTGGATGAAATATCGTTCTACGCGTTGCTCCAGCTGCCGGAGACCGCTTCCCGTGACGATATCGAGTTCGCCTTTGCCCAGGAATCCCGCAAGTTCCATCCGGATCGGTTCTTCGGTGTGCGCAATCCCCAATTCCTGCGCAACCTCACCGCCATCTACCGCAAGATCTCCGAGGCCCACTCGGTCCTCAAGGATCCAGACCTGAAATCCCGCTACGACCAGAAGCTGGGCATCACCGGTGCGGCGGGAGGCGAAGACATCTCCAAGGCGGGCCTGGTACAGGAATCTGAGATGGAGGAGAAGGCCCAGCGTATCGTCTGTTCGAGCCGGCAAGGGCGTCGCTACTACGACCTGGCCATGACCGCCAGGCGGGCCAACGACCTCACCGGAGTCGTGATGAACCTCCAGTTCGCCCTGAGCTTCGAGGCCGCCAACGAGACCCTCCAGGAAATGCTGGCCCAGGCCAAAACCGATCTCGACAAGCTGAAGGCCAAGGAGAACCTCAAGGTTCGTATGTATTAGTGCTCAAGTTGGCCACCCACCGCCCATGTCACCGCCGCATCTCGGCCCCAGCCCTGATCCCGTTTTTGGGACTGGCATTGATGTGGGCCGGCTGCGGGCCGGGATCCCCCTCCCCCTACACGCCCGAGAAGGGCAGCGGAGAACTCCAGGCCATCATCGAGTTGGGGGAGGACGGCGGCACGCCATTCCTCGCCAGCGAATGCCACGCGGCCATCTACTCCCGCGGTACACACACGGATCTGGTCATCCATGCCGGTAGCGACCTGAGCCAGGATGCGGAACGGCTTGCCCTGGCGATGGTCCTCGACCTGACGGATCCAGCACTCCCCGGCACCATCGACCTGAGCAAGCACGGCGTCCTGCTGATGCAGCTGGACCGCGCAGGGGAGGCCCAGTTGGTGGTGGACGAAGATCCGCAGGGGACGGCCGAGATCCTCGGTACCCTGGAGCCTGGCCACGAGATCAATGGCACCTTCGGGCTGGAGCTGCACGGGCTGGATGAGCTGGGGATACGGATGTCGGCCCGGATCGACGGATCGTTCGCGGCGCTGATCGAACCCGCCCTCTAACTCGAGCCTGAGCAGCCACGGCCCACTCACCGTTCGATCACCAAGGTCACCGGCCCGTCGTTGACCAGATCCACGTGCATATGGGCGCCAAAAACACCACAACCGACCCGGATCCCCTCCCCCCTCAGGACCTCCGCCACGCGATCCACCAGCGGTTCCGCCTCCTCCGGCCGGGCGGCGGCGACAAAGGATGGCCGCCGTCCTTTCCGGCAATCCCCCAGCAGGGTGAACTGGCTGACCACCAGGACCTCCCCATCGACGTCGGCAACGGAGCGGTTCATTCGCCCTTGTTCATCCTCAAAAATACGCAGCCCGCCGAGCTTGCGGGCCACCCAGTCCGCCTGCTCCGTACGGTCGCCTTGTGCCACTCCGACCAGCACCAGCAACCCCCGCCCGATAGCGGCGACCTCGTCACCGGCGACCACGACCCTGCTAGATGTCACCCGCTGAACCACGATACGCACCCTGAAACCTCCTCCTGCCCGGTTATTCCACCGGGCTCGACGCCAGGGAAACAACTCCCTGTGATAGAATGCGCGCAAATGAATCCAGGGAAAAGTGGGCCTCAGAAAAGAGCTCACCACAGGTAGTTCGGACCCACATGAGCGATGTAAAACCACTCGATGATCTTCTGGAAGAGCTAGAAAATCTACCAGACCTCGATGACGAGGAAGAGTCGAATTCCGCCGCCGGATTCATCCAGCAGCAGATCAACTACCGGGAATACCCCGTCCTCGTCGTGGACGACGAGGAGGAAAACCTCCTCGCGTTCCAGCTGAATTTCCGCCACGACTTCTTGCTGGACACCGCCATCAGCGCCGCGGATGCCCTCACCCTGCTCACCAAGAAGGAGTACGCGGTGGTGGTCACCGACCAGCGTATGCCGGGCATGACCGGCGTCGAGCTGCTGGAAAAGACGGTCGACCTGTACCCCCAGCTGATCCGCATCATCGTCACCGGTTACACGGACAACCAGAGCCTCATCGACGCCATCAACATGGGGCGCATCTACAAGTACATCACCAAGCCGTGGGCCCGCAACGACATGTCGGTGACCATCAAGCGGGCCATCGAGGCGTACCGCCTGGCCAAGGAGAACGACCGCCTACTGCGGGAGCTCAAGAGCAAGAACGAGGAGCTGGAGGCCAAGGTCGAGGAGCGCACGCGCAAGCTGCGCGAGGCCAACACCAAGCTGCACCAACTGGCCATCACCGATGGCCTGACGGGCCTGTTCAACCACCGCTACTTCCAGGAGAAGTGGCGGGAGGAGATCAAGCGCTCCGAACGCTACGGTGAGCCCGTGTCCCTGATCATCATGGACGTGGACAACTTCAAGAACTACAACGACCGGCGCGGTCATCCCCAGGGGGATGTGCTGTTGCGTGACCTGGCCATGCTGCTGGAACAGAGCTGCCGCGAGGTGGATGTGGTCTCCCGCTACGGGGGCGAAGAATTTGCCATCATCCTGCCCCGCACCGGCAAGCCCGATTCCGCGCGCCTGGCCGAACGGATCCGCGCCCGCATCGAGGACTCCCCGTTCCCGCACCGGGAGGTCCAGCCGGGCAAACGCCTGACCTGCTCGTTCGGGCTGGCCGCCTTCCCCGAGGACGGTGCCACCGCCTCGACGGTCCTGGAACGGTCCGATCAGGCGCTCTATGCCGCCAAGCAGGGAGGCCGCAATCAGGTCGTCGTGTACCAGCCCGGCCTTCCGATGCCGTCCCCCGACTCTCCCGTGGTCACGAGCTCCGATATCCCAGGGGGTTCCACGTCCGGCGACCCCGAAGATTACGCGGACGGCGACGGCGCCAAATCCGAGGACTCACTGTTCGACGATCTGCCGTCCAGTGCCATCGACATGATCGAGCCCAAAGACAAGTAGCCGGGCCAAACCGGCGTTCTTGCTGGAAACCACACAAAGAATCTGTATCCTGCGTAAACAGGAGACAGACATGCGCTCGAAACTTGTCACCGAATTTGCACTCCTCGTCCTTCTGGCGGGGCTCGCTGCCTTCGTGGGGGCGTGCCAAGACTACAACGTGGCCCTGCTGCCCGGTTACCTTGGGAAAGAGTTCTACGCGGTCGATCTGAACAACTTTGATGGCAGCGGATTTCTGAATCCGTCTTCCGACGAGGCTCAGTTCGCGGTCACGGTCAGCAACCCGGACAACAGTGCTGGCGAAGCCACCGTGAAGATCAAGCAACTGGGCGGCGATGGCGTCTCGACGACGGAGCACATCTCGGCGGGCGACCTGGAAATCTTCGATCTGCCACGCTGGGACGCGGAAGACAGCTTCCTGGGAGAGCGGTCGTACTTCATCGAGAGCACGGTTCCCGTGACCGCACACCAATTCAACCCAGCGAACAACGAGGGTGTGTATTCCAACGATGCCTCTCTGCTCATCCCAGTGCCTTCTCTGGGAACTCGCTATCGAGCGGCCTGCTGGCCATTCGCCCAAGAAGCGTATCAGCTAGAAGACATCTATGGCGCAGCGGACTACATCACCGTGGTGGCCTCGGAGAATGAGACAACGGTCACTATCCAACCGGCGGCCAACATTCGTGAGGGTGACGGCGTCGACGCTGTGCAAGTAGGAGCCACCCTCATTCGCACACTCAACAGCGGAGACGTACTGCAGGTCGAGAGTGACTGGCTGGGGTTGGATAATCCGCCAACAGATCTGACCGGCTCGCTGGTGACCGCTGATAAACCTGTTGCTGTCTTCACGGGTAACGAGTGCGCGTTGGTTCCAGCGGGAATCGAAGCGTGTGACCACATCGAGGAACAGATCTTCCCCGTGAATTTCTGGGGTTCACATTATTTCGTGGTCAAGTTCGAGCCGCGCAAGACCGAAAACGATGTGTTTCGCATCATCGCCGACGAGGATGGAACCGCAGTAGATACCATTCCCAATCTCGAAGGATTCCCACTCTCTTTGGGCGCAGGCGAATTCTACCAATTCGAATATGACGGTGACTTCGAGGTCACGGCCAACGCCCCGGTCAGCGTGATTCAGTACATGACGGGAGCCGCGTATTGTGGTGACGATGATCCCACAGCCACCGGCGACCCGGCGATGCTAGTGGTCATTCCCGAAGAGCAATTCATCGATGATTACATTTTCCTCACACCAGCCAACTACGTGCAGGATTACATCACGGTAGTCGCAACCACCGGTACGACGGTCATACTCGATGGTGAAGAGGTCGAGGATTCACTGTGGGTCGATTTCCCGTCCGGCGACGCCATGCGAGCTAGGGTCCCCGTCAATGCTGGCGTCCATCACTTGACCGCGGACAAGAATGTGGGCGTTGTCGCCTATGGGTTTGACCGCGCAGTCAGCTACGCCTACCCCGGCGGCGCAGCCCTCGAACCCCAGGAACAATAGCACTGCGGAGCCGGCAGACTCCCCTACTTCTCGCTCTCCTTGACCCCCAGCAATTCACCCAGGTGGCCGAAGAAGCCGCTGCGATCCTTGCCGGCGAGGGTGGTGAGCTCCCCCTTGTCCAGGTAGACACCGCCACAGACGGGGCAGCGCTCGATCTCCACGCCACGGAAGCCCATCGTCTCCATGACGTTGCCGCACTTGGCGCAGCGCATCCAGTGCGCCTGCTTGAGCTCTTCGGCCTCTTCGACGGCCTTCTCGTCCTCTCGCTTGGCGGCGAGCTTGTAGAGCTTCTCCTGATCCTGGCGCTGGAAGTAGTCGTGCTCCTCCGGAGCGGGTTTCTTGGTCTTTCCGGTGGCCATCTGATGATCTCCCGAGCGGCGGTTGCCGCATCGTAGGGTTGGTCACAAAAAAAGAGGGCTACCCGCACTAGCCGGCGGGGCCGTCTCTCATCTCCAGCAGTCGCCGCAGCAGGATGCGCACCTCGGCGGCTTCCCGTCCCTCCGGCGCCAAGCCGATATAGGTCTGGTACTCGTTGATGGCGTCGTCGGTGCGGCCAAGGCCCTCGTAGGACAGCCCCAGCCCGTAATGGTTTTCGGCATCCATCGAGTTCAGATTGACCGCCTTGCGGAAATGCTCCGCCGCCCGGCTGTTGTTGCCCAGTTCGATGTAGGACCAGCCCAGCCCCTTCTGCGCATTGGCATTGGAAGGGCTGGCGGCCAGGATCTTGTTGAACTCGGCGATGGCCTCGGTGTGCTGCCCGCCGCTGGCGAGCCGCATCGCCCGGGACATGTCCCCCGGATCCGCCGGAGGCTCGGGCGTCGGCTCCTCGACCGGCTCTGCGAACGACACGATGCCGTCGTCCTCCTCCGGGTCGTCGGCCGGTGGTGTCGGCTCCTCGGCAGGCGTTTCTTCCTCGACCTCCGGATCCTCGGCGGGGTCCTCGACCGGGTCGGTGGGCGTGGGCTCCTCGCCGTTGTCCGCGAGGGCGTCCGTCGGTGCCTCCGCCTCGGTGGGCTCCGTCTCCGTCGGTGTCTCCACCTCGGCCGGCGTGAGCGAGTCGTTGGACGGATTGGTGAACTGTTCTTCGGTGGTCTGACGCATGTTGTGGACGGCATAGCCGGCGCCGACGAGGATCGCCGCGATGACGATCACGCCCCCGATGATCCAGGGCAACATCGTGGGCCCGGGCTCGTCGTCCTCGTCTTCTTCGTCATCATCGAAGGCCTGCCCGAAATCGTCCCCCTCCCAAACCTCGTCTTGCGGATCGCCCTCCTCATCCTCGCTGAAGGCATCCTCGAACTTCTTGAAATCCCCGTCCAAGCTTTCCTCTTCGCTCGTTGGGGAGATGGCCTTGGGGGTCTCTTCGACGCCACGGCCGACGCTGGCCTCGTCCTCTTCGCTCTCCGGCTCCCCGTCGCCCCCATCGCCGACGTCCGACAGGTCCGCCGTGGTGGGCGACTGCCCCATGTCGGCGCCGGGCTCCTCGATGATGCTCTGAGCCGCCGGGTCGAACCAGGGCTCTACCACGTCCTCGGACGCGATCTTGGATACCGCATCGATGGCGCCCGCAGGGATCGGGGTGCCCGCTTCTTCCTCGCCGCCGGGGATGACCTGCTCCTCGTGTGAGATGTCCGGGTTCGCGGCATCGAAGAAGACGTCTGCGCTCGACTTTGCTGCCGCATCTTCTGCGGGCGGCTCCGCCGGTTCCTCCGCCGGGGCCTCACCCTCGGCCGCGTGGACCACCGGTTCGGCCGCCGGGCCGGCCTCGGCGGCCATCTCTTGGCCCAGACTCTCCGGCTCCACGACCTCTTCGTGTGGGGCCGCCGCCGCCTGCTCCAGATCCCGCCAGGAGTCTGCAAACTCCTGCTCCGCCGCGCTGTCGGCCACTTCGTCCACCGGTGTGGCCGGCGGCGGGCCCGGGGCGTCGTCCACGGACGGGGTCACCCGGCCGGGGTCGCCCATCAGCGACGAAAAGGAAGTGTCCGGTTCGACGATGTCGGCGCCCGGTTCGGGGAAACCGGCCGGGACCAGGTCTTCGTCCGAGTCCAGCGGAGCATCGGCCAGATCCTCCGGAGCAAAGGCCACCAGCGTCCGGGCCTCCCCCTCGTCGGGCATGCTGGCCATCACCTCGTGGGTGGGGTGCACCTGTGGCGCCTCGAACTCATCGTCGTCGTCGTGGACCGGAGGCTCCTCCACCATCAGCATCTCGCGCGTCTCGTAGACCTTGAGATGCTCCCGAGTCTGCAGGAGTTCCCGCCGCGTCTCCCGCAGCTGGCGCAACACCGCAAAGAAAGCCCGTAGCTGGCTCAGCCTGCTGGCCAGCTCCCAGCTCTCACCGTCGGCCGATACCTCGTCGGTGGCCAGTACCCGCTTCTCGATGACCCACCGCTGCAGCAGGGACAGGTCGCGGACCGTGTAGACTCTCCCCTCCTGCCGAAGGTAGAGCACCTTCTTGGTGAGCTTACCGATCTTGCGCTTCTTCTTTGTGCTGGACTCCTTGAGGGCCGGTCCGGTCTTGGGACGATGGATGGTGAATACGTGCTCGCAGTTGGAGCACTTCACCTTGGCCCCACGGCTAGGGATACGATCGTCCTGGAAGGCGTATTCGCTCTCGCAACTGGGGCAGGTGATTCGCACGGCCCGATTCTACCTTCTCTGCTCCACAGGGGAAACGCCGAACCCTTTTCTGCTAGTTACCCTCGATCTGATCGAGCAGCTTCTGGGCGTCCGGATAGGTGGAGGCTGCCTTCTTGAGCGGCCCTTTGGCAGCCCCATCTTGCCCACACTGGTGGTAGGCCTGACCGAGCTTGAAATTGAACGTCGAGTTGGACGGATTCATGCTGACAGCGAGCTTCAGGTGCCCGATGGCCTCGTTGCAGTTGCCGCTGGCCAGAGCCATGTCCCCCAGCATGAACCAGTCGTCCGCCGTGGCGTCGTCTTCCTCCGTACTGGGCTCCTCGACCGGGGCGGGTGTCTTCTCTTCCTGGCGTTCCACCACGGGCTCTTCGCGCGGCGTATCCCGTTCTGCTGGCGGCGTGATCTCAGGCTCCGGCGTGACGTCCTTTGGCGTGACCTGCTCGAGGGGAGCCGTCTCCGGATCGCTCGATCCGTTGATCTTCTGCGCCGTCCCGTCGGCGACGAATTCCTCGTCCCCATCGGGGATGACCCCGTCCGACCCGCCTTCTTCCTCGCGGATCCGGTCCTGCTGCTCCTTGAGCTGCCGGTCGATCTTCTCTCGCGCCTCGTCCCGCAGGCTGGAATCTTCCGCACCTCCGGAGGCCTGGCCGCCGCCCCCCGGGGCTGGGGTCGTGGTCGCGGGTGGGCCTCCGCGCAGGGCGAAGATGACCACCACGACGATGACCACGCCGACCAGGGCAACCCCGTAAAATACCGGCGGTTTGAGCCCCATGATGCGCGGTTCACCGGCGGCCTTCTTGCGGGTCCGGTGCCGCGGCGGCTTCTTCAGATCAACCTTGAAGCCGCTTGCGGATGGATCGCTGCCCGCCCCACTGGAGTCTTCCGATACCGAGGCTTCGGTATCCGACGAAGCCGGCGTCCTACGCTCGGCACCCGCACCGGTGACGGACGGGGTCGGGGTGCCGGCATCCGCTGCGGCTTCCTGCCCCGAGGCCTCCCGCTTCTTGTCCGAGTAGACCTTGAGCAAGAAGCGCTCGAGTTCCTCGTCATTGCCCACGGGCGACCAGTTCGTACCGTCGAAGGAGATCTGATCTCCGGGGGTGATCTTCTTTTCCTGGATGTAGCGATAGAGCGTCTGCACGTCGCTGAAATCGTAAACCAGCCCGATGGCGACCTTGACCTTCCACGTGGTGACACCGACGGCCTTGAAATCGAGGCTCTCCGCCTTGAGCGGTGTGCCCATGTCGAAGGAGGTGTCCGGGGCCGATGGGGCGGGACTGGCCTCCGGAGTAGCCGGAGATGGCGGCGGATCGACAGGGGTCGTGGGGGTCCCCGCTGGACGCCGGTGGCGCCGGCGTACGCCACGGGTACGGGTCGTCGGCGCGGCTTCGTTCGTCGCACCCTTGCCGAAGATATCTTCGGCCCTCAGGCTGCCGGGGACCTGGCTCCCCGCGGCCGGAGAGTCGTGATCGCTGATGGATGCAGGGCCCGGGGGGGTCACGTTACGGGCTGGCGCGGCCGGCTGAGGCTGCTCGGTCTCGGGGGGACTCGCCGCAGCGGGGCTCTTGGGGTCCTCCTCGACATCCTTGCTGAAGATGACGAAGACATGCGAGCAGCGTGGGCAGGTGATCTTGGCGCCGCGCCCTTTGATTTTGCGGCCCGGCATCTTGTAACGAGCTTTGCAGCTTGGGCAGGTGATTACCATGTTCGTCCCGGAGCGGCGATGCGTGGCCGCCTCGTATCTCTATTCAGTCCTTTGGACCTCGCGAAGAGCCGTTTGTTCCATCCAGGTACACTTTCCCCACCCTCTTCGCCACCCCAAGAATACCACAATGGCCCGCCGGACCGCTGCCCTCACTGGGCCGGGATCGGCGAGAATCGGCATCCTTCTGATCAGTTGCTGCCGAGGATTTCAAGGTTCGCCCAGTGCGCGTACAACTTGCGCATTCCCTCCCGCCGGAAGAATACCGTCAGCTTGAGCTGAGCGCCGGTTCCTTCGACCCGACGGACCTCGCCGATCCCGAAGCTGGGATGGCGTACACGCATGCCGGGCTGGAACGGCATGTCCTCCGATGGCTCGTAGACGACGACGACATCGTCGACGTGGTCGTCGACCTGTGGAGGCGCCGGCGGGGGGGGGGCGGCCGCGGGTAGGTCGGGCTGGCTGATGAGGAACCTCAGGAAGGGTGAGGGCCGTGTGGGCCGCCAGCCCTGGTAGGCACCGCCCCCCCGATCGACCACCATGAAGCGGCGTCGCGCGCGAAACAGGCACAGCCGGTCCTCGGCGCGGGTGCAGGCCACATAGGCCAACCGGAACTCCTCCTCCAGGCCGGACTGGTTGCCGGCGGCCCGGCTGTTGGGGAAGATCCCCTCGTCGAGCCCCACCAGGCAAACCAGGCTGAATTCCAGCCCCTTGGCGCAATGGATGGTCATCAGATTGACCTTGGCCGCCGGCTGCGCCTCACCACCACCCGGCTGATCCGTACCCGCCCCGTCGGCGAGCTTGTCCGTGTCGGCGACGAGCGCCGTCTGGTCCAGGAGCTGCCGCACGCCATCGAGGCCACCGGACATCTGCCGTTCGGCGCAAGAACGGACGAACTCCTCGAGGTTCTCCACCCGCTGCTGCCCCTCGTGGCTCCCGTCATCCAGGTAATGCCGTGCCAGCCCAGAGCGTTCCACCACCCGCGCGACGAGCTCGTCCAGCGACAGGGTGTCCGCCTCCTCCCTCAGGGAACTCAGCAGCTCGGAGAAGGCGATGAGTTTCTTGCCCACGGCCGTTCCGACGGCCCGTTCGTCCACCGCGGCGCCGAGGGCCTCTTCGACGGCCAGCCCGCGGCGGGCAGCGACCCCCAGCACCTTGAGCACCGTGGCCGGGCCGATCCCTCTGGTGGGCGCCCGCACCGCCCGGGCGAAACTGACCGTATCGGCGGGCTGCACCAACAGCCGCAGATAGGACAAGATCTCCTTGACCTCGCGGCGCTCGTAGAACCGCATCCCTCCGATGAGTACGAACGGGATGCCGGCCTGCTGGAAGGACTCCTCCATGGAGCGGGACTGGGCGTTCGTGCGGTAGAGCACCGCGATCTTGTCCGGCGAGAGCCCCCGGGCGATGGCCTGCTGGACCTGGTAGGCCACACGGCGGGCCTCGTCCGCCTCGTCCCGGGCGGTCTCCAGTTGTAGCGGCTCTCCCTCGCCCCGTTCGGTCCACAGCTGCTTGGGCTGGCGCCCGCCGCCGCCGCTGTTGACCAACCTGGACGCCGCATCGAGGATGGCCGTCGTCGAACGATAATTCTGGTCCAGGCAGACCTCGGTGGCGTCCGGATAGTCGTCGGCGAAGCCGCGGATGTTGCCCACGTCAGCGCCCCGGAAGCTGTAGATCGACTGATCGTCGTCCCCCACCGCACAGACGCTGTTGTCCGGTAGAGCCAGCATCTGCACCAGGCGGTACTGCAGCTCGTCCGTGTCCTGGAATTCATCCACCAGCAGGTGGCGAAACCGCCGCTGGTACCGGCTCAGCACGTCCGGGTTCCCCTCGAACAGCTCCACGGCCAGGACCAGCAGATCGGTGAAGTCCACGGCGTTGCTCTCGCGAAGCCGGCGCTGATATTCGCCGTAGGCCTGCCACTGGACCCCCACCAGCCCTGCCCCGCGGCAGGCCTGGCTATCGGACGGATCGACCCGGGACCGCTTAGCCCGTTCGATGCGGGAGAGGATCCGCGCCGGGGACTCCTTGCGGGAGGTGTCCAGCTCCTTGAGGACCCGTTTGAGCAAGTCCTGCTGGTCCCGCTGGTCGTAGATCACGAAATCTCGCTGCAGCCCCACGTGCTGCGCCTCTTGCCGCAGGATGCGCAGGCAGGCGGAGTGGAAGGTGTGTACCCAGGCTTCGGAGGCGTCCCCCACCAGCAACTGCTCGACGCGGCGTTTCATCTCGCCCGCCGCCTTGTTGGTGAAGGTCACCGCCAGGATCTGCCACGGCTCCGCCATCCCCGATTCGATGAGGTAGGCGAGCCGGTAGGTCAGCACCCGGGTCTTGCCCGATCCCGCCCCGGCGAACACCAGCAGCGGGCCCGGCGGCGTGGTGACGGCTTTGCGCTGTGCCTCGTTGAGGCTGGACAGGTCGAGGGCCATCAGCCGTCCTCTCCGCCGCTGGGATCCTTGGTTTCTGCGGCGGCGGCCCGTTTGGCCTGCTTGGCCCGCTGGACGCGCTCGTGCTTCCGGTCCCCGGCGCCCTTGATGAGCTGGGGCCGGGCACGGGTGACCATCAGCGAACCCGCCGGCACGTCCTTGGTGACCGTGGTGCCACTGCCCACGTACGCCCGGTCTCCGATCGTGACCGGGGCTACCAGCTGGGAATCGCTGCCCACGAAAGAGTCTTCGCCGATGGTGGTGATGCTCTTGTTCAAGCCGTCGTAGTTGCAGAAGATCACCCCGGCGCCCACGTTGGAGCGGCTACCGATGCGGCCATCCCCCAGGTAGGCCAGGTGATTGGCCTTGGCGCCGTCGTCCAGCCGGGTGTTCTTGGTCTCCACGAAGTTGCCCACGTGCACGTCACGGGAGAGGGACGATCGCATCCGCAGGTGGGAGAAGGGGCCCACGCGGCATTCCTCCCCCACGACCACCCGATCCTCGTCCGTGGACTGGGCGGGTTTCTTCTCGTTGATCCCGGTCATGATGGAATAGGGCCGCACCTGCGCTCCGGCCTGGATGTCGGCGGCCTGCAGGATACACCCCGCCCCGATGACCGCCCCCGCCCCCACCGTGCAATCGGTGAGGATGGCTCCGCTGCCGATGACTGCGTCACCGGCCACGACGACGGTGCCCCGCAGCTGTGCCCGGGGCTCCAGCACCACGTCGGCCGCCAGCTCTACCTCGGGATCAACCCGGACGCTGCCGGGATCGTGGAAGGTCACACCGGCCTTCATCCACCGGCTAGCCACCTGCTGGTACAGCAGGGTCTCGACCCGCGCCAACTCCTCCCGATCGTTGACGCCCTGCACCTCCAGTGGCCGCTCGTGCGGGACGGCGTCCACGCGCAGCCCTCGTGCGCGCGCGCCCGAAACGATGTCCGTCAGGTAGAACTCCCCTTGGTCGTTGTCCGTGCTCAGCTCATCCAGCAGGCCGGGTGCTCCGCCCGCCCCGAAGAGATGCCGGACGTCCACCGCGTAGATGCCGGTGTTGATCTCTCGCACCGATCGCTGCTGCGCGTCACAGTCCCGTGCCTCGACGATGCGCTCCACCTGGCCCCCGGCATCGCGGATCACGCGGCCGTACCAGGCGGGGTCGTCCAGCACCATGCTCAGCACCGTCACCGCGTTCCCCTCGGACTCGTGGTGCCGGGCCAGCTCCGACAGCGTCTCCGCGCGCATCAGCGGCACGTCGCCGGGCAGGATCAGAGCAGTGCCCTGGAACGGCTGCAGCGACGGTGCGGCGCTACGGACGGCATCCCCCGTGCCCAGCTGCTGCTCCTGGACCGCAAAGCGTGCCTGCGGCAGGGACTCCAGGGCCTCGGTGACCCGCTCCCGCTGGTGGCCGACCACCACCACCACGGGGTCACAGCCGGCTCCCACCGCGGCATCCAGCACGCGGCGCACCATCGGCTGCCCCGCCACCGCATGCAGCACCTTGCCCAATGAGGATTTCATCCGAGTTCCCTGGCCGGCAGCCAGGACGATTGCACAGCGTAGATCGGCCATCACGCCTCCCGAACGCATAGTCGATTTTCAGCGCACGCCCGTCAACCTCTCAAACGAGGGAATCGGACCGATCAGGAGGACTCGTTGATCAACAGAACGTATTCGGTGGGAGCGCCGGATACCCCGGCGACCATCACGAAGTAGCTGACGCCGGGTTGCAGGGGTGAACCCATGTGCTCCGGTGAAATCAGGGAGCGTTCGTCGGAGAACGTGATGACCTGCTGCGCGGAGTTGAGCAGCTCCATGCCAAGATCGTTGTAGTCGTAGGGCCACCACAGGGTGAACGTCACGTCGGTGGCGCTCTCGACGACAAAACGATAGTAGTCCAGGTCGCCGGTGTAATCGTCCTGGTTGTCGTGGGACAGCAGGGTCAGATCGCCGCGGATGGCCAGCGGGAAATCGACATATCCGAAAGACTGGGAGTCCGCCTCCGTGTCGTTCGGCTCCTCCTCGAAGAAGAAGGTGCGGCCCAGGTCCACCACATGGGTGACCGGCTCGGACTGGTGGCCCGCCTTGTCCTCCAGCACCAAACCCAGCTCCACCGCGCCATCGACGGCAAAGGGCGTCAGATCGAGGCGAGCCTCCCCCTCGTCGGCGAGCAGGGACACCGCCGCGTGGGGCAGGTCATAGGCACTGATGCTGTCCCCGTCCACGGTGACGTAGAGCGCCCCTTCACGGACGTCGTGGTTGGCGTCCGTCCAGTGGAACCCCACGTCGAGCTTCCAGGATTTGTAGTCCGCCTCGGCCTCGATATCGGACAGAGCCGGGTAAGCAGAGGCTCCGGCGCTGTCGTCGTCGTCCGCGGTTTGCCCCAACCCCACCTGGCACCCGGAGGCGCACAGCAGGCCCACCCACAACGGGGCCGCGACGAGGACGAGCGACAGGGGTTGACGTAGCATCCGGTGATACTCTCCTAACGTTTATGGAAACCTCCCGATGGGATGCTGTCAAGGACATGGCGCGTCCAGGGTGGGGCTGGTACAATCCGGCCCTTCCACGAAACCAGGAGAACGGCATGGCTGGAGCAAGCGTCAACAAGGTGATCCTCATCGGCAACCTCGGGCAGGATCCGGAGCTTCGTTACACGGGCAGCGGCAAGCCGGTGGCATCGTTCACGATCGCCACTTCCGAGCGGGGCCGCAAGGACGACGGCGGGGACAATCGGACCGAGTGGCACTCGATCGTCGTGTGGGACCGGCTTGCCGAGCAGTGCAGCCAGTACCTCCACAAGGGCCGCCAGGTGTTCCTCGAGGGGCGTCTACAGACGCGTTCGTGGGAAGACCGCAACAGCGGCCAGAAGCGCTACAAGACGGAAATCGTGGCTCACTCCGTCCAGTTCCTGGGCTCTTCAAGGGGCGGGGACGGCGGTGGATATGGCGGCCCGCCTCCTCCAGGGGACGACGACTACCGTGGTAGCGGCGGCGGTCGTGGCGGCAGCGGTCGTGGCGGCAGCGGCGGCGGTGGCGGCGGTGGCGGCGGTGGCAGCTGGGGTCGCGACTCCCGGGGTCCGTCCGGGCCTCCCCAGGACAGCCCTCGCCAGGACACGCCGCCGGCAGCACCGGCCGCGCCTGCGGCATCCAACCAGGAACGTGAGATCCCCTACAACGACGACGAAGACATTCCGTTCTAGCGCCGCCCGGGCGGCACACCCTCGCGATCCTTCCGAGCCCGTGGCCGTCAGTTCTCCGGCTGCACCACCACGACAGGCACTAGGCACCAGGGTTTCTCTGGCAACTCCACCGCCTGATACCACAGCAGGGTCTCCCCCCTGGTACCGAGCATCTGCGTGGCCGCGTCGATCTCGTTGAGGGTGACCCGTACTTCTGCTTTGGTGTTCTCTTCGTCCAGCAAGATGTAGTCGATGGTGAACGATTCGACGACGGGATAGCTGGCGCCGGGAGAGGTCGACGACTTCAAGAAAGCCACCCGGTCGTCCGCCTTCTCGTAGAACTCGGACGCCGCTTGGAAATCGTGCCAGCGCATGGCGATCATGTACTCGTGGGCCCGCTCACCCACATTCTTGGTGGCCTTCTTGCGCTGCCGTTCCTTGCGCTGCTGTTCCATCTTCTCGCGGGTCTTCTCGTCGCAGCCGCTTTGCACACCGACCGACCCCAGCAGCAGGATGCTGGCCAGCACCCATCCCAACGTTCTACAAACCATCGTTCACATAATCCTTTCCGCCGATTTCGGGAAATCGAGGCCGGAAGAACCGGGCCTGGACACCCACGCGGATGCCAATGTAACCCGGTTTGGGAAGGAACGGTGGGTCCACGAGCTCATCGAGGGTCGATTCATTGGAGTAGTGGTCCACAGTAAAAACGCGCGCCTCTTCGGGCCGGACGGAAAAGGCGATGGTCAGATCGGCGGTGATGGCAGCGTGCTTGCTCAGCTCGATGATCATCCCCGGTTCGATGATCACCATCTGGTCGTTGTAGGGGACTTCGGGCACATAGTAGTAGCCCGCCTGAAAATCCGGGTAACGGTCGCCGTTGTTGAGATCCGGGAACAGCAAGACGCCGAAGCCGCCAGCGAGGGTCGGCTTGACGCGCCAGATGGCGTACGGATAGAGCCTCAGCTTCCAGGCCATACCCCACAGCCGGATCTGGCTGCCATCCTCGATGGGCAGCGGGTCCTTGACGATGTCATTCGGATCATCCTCGGAGGTCTCGTACTGCTGCAGGTGTAGCCATAGCCTCGAAAACGACATCGAACCGCAGAATTCGAAGTCCATGAAGGGGGTGATACCGAAGCCGAGGGTCACCGCGGCGGTGAATCCACCGCCCCGTTTGGGCTGCAGGGTGGACCGGCTGTCGATGACGGCCGCCGTCTGCCGGTCTTGTAACCACGCGGCGTCGTAATCCAGCTCGATGGGCCCGAACAGGTACCCCAGGGACAGGCCGACGATGGGCTGGCCAAAGTGATTGGCTGCACGTGTCTTCCACTCGTCGATGGCGAACCGGGAGTTGTGCCAGCGCACGTACTGGGCCTTGGTCAGGCCCACATCCTCCCAGTCCGTCGAGACCAGCTCTGCGTCCTCCTGGTCCTCCAGGTCCGATTCGGTGATGGTCCGGCGACGGGTCACCCGACGGCTGCTCTCCAGGGGTTCGTAGGCCGTGTCCGGCAGGGCCAGGTCCAGGGCCCGCATGGCCGACCGCTCCTTTTGCTCCCGGCGGCGCTCCAGCTCCGCCTCGGCCAGGGCCGACTCGTCCACCACCACGTTCTCGTCGAAGGGATCCGCCAGCTCCTCCAGGGTCAGCTCCAGCGCCTCGAAGAGGGCCTGCTCCTCCCCAACCCGGAGGCGGACCTCGAAGCTGTATTCCAGCTCGGCCAGCGGGATGTTGAGGATGGTGATGGCGACGCTGGAGACCCCGTCGTCTTGCACCAGGGTTCCGCTCACCACGCGATCGACGCCGATCTTCTCGCCCAGCACCAGCTGACAGCCCAGCTCCTCGTCCGGTGGGCAACCCGCCATGTACAGGCCGGCCTCGGTCTCGAAGATGGGGGGGACGTCGCGCAGACGTTTGACGTCCAGGTGGGTCATGTCCTCGAGGGAGACCATCAGCAGCTTCGTCAGCTCGCGGGCCGCTTCCTCCGACTGGCGTTCCAGGGGGAGCAAGGGGATGAACAGCAGGGACTGGGACGTGCGATCCCCGTAGGCGGAACCGGGGGATCTCTTTTCATCAAAATCGCCGTCCTCGGCGACAGCGGCGCGGATACCCGGGCCGAGCCCGACCAGCAGCAGCAACATCAACAACAGGGACGATGCACGGTTCCGCACGAACCCGAGATTATCACAGCTGGGGGAGATGGCGGGCCTCTGAGGCGTGGTTCAGGGGGTCAGGGCGACACGGTGAGCGTCGATACTGCCGGCGATTCCCACCCCCGAGTAGTCGTACTCGAAGCTGGCGGTCAGTTCGTCGCTGGCCACGAACTCGCCGTTGAACGTCGCGGGCATCTCGAACCAGCCGGCCACGTCGATGGAGATGGTGCCGTCCACCAGCTCGCCGTAGATCTCACCCTCGATGATCAGGGAGACATCCAGGTCGAGCATGCCCATCACGCTGGCGATACAGGCCCCCGAGCCCTCCAGCATCTCGCCGTACGGGTCCACGAGGAAGTCCGTGGCGCCCACGCAGTTGGCCGAGATCGGGTAACCCTGGAACTCCATGTCGATGTTGATGTTCACCGTGCCGCTATAGACGCCGGCGTACTCGTGCTGGACCAGCACACCGCCCACGGCGTAGGTCAGGCGGTCGCCGTTGGGCAGCTCGGCGGTGGCCTTGATGACGTGCTCGCCCACCGGGAAGTCTTCCACGTCGCCGATGGCGCCGATGTACTCGAAGCCCTCGTCCTGGTTCGTGGTCCAGACGATCTCGTCGAAATCGGTGGATTCGCCGTCGGCGTCGATGACCTCTCCTTCGAGGTGCATCGGATCGCTCAGCGGAACGAACGTCCCGGAGACCGGCGAGTGGACGACCAGCTCGGAGCCATCCCACATGGAGGTATCGACGGTGTCGTCATCGTCGTCGTCATCGTCGTCGTCCGCCACGTCGTCATCGTCCGCGGGCACCACGACTCCGGACGATTCGACACAACCGGCCAGACCCAAGGCGGCGGTCAACAGGGCGAGGATGAATAGCTGTATCCATCGGATGTACATTGCAGTCCCTCCGTTTGCTCCCAACTTTTTTCGCGCTCGCATTATGAATGAGGCCTCACCATGCGGCAAGGACATTGACGTCCGGGGCCATTCCCCCGACGATGGGCCGAGCGAACGGACCACGTGAAATCAGGAGAACCATGGAATCTCTCGACCAGGTGACCTTCGAGCAGGCGCTGCAACGCCTGGAGGAAATCGTCCGCAAGATGGAACACGGCGACGTGGAGCTGGAGCAATCGCTGGCCCTGTTCGAGGAGGGTATCGCCCTGAGCAGGCACTGTGCCGTCCGGCTCAACGAGGCGGACGAGCGGATCGCCGTGCTGATGAAGAAGGCAGACGGCTCCGTCACCGAGGTGGACATGGAAACCGGCGAGGAGCTGGAGTAGGGCTAGCTCGTGACTAAGGATCGCGTGCGCATCGACGTGCTGCTGCTGGAGCAGGGGCTGACCCCGTCGCGGGAGCGGGCGCGGGCGCTCGTGATGGCCGGCAAGGTCCTCGTCGACGACCGGCCGGTGGACAAGCCCGGCACCAAGGTGAAGCGGGGTGTGATGATCCGGCTCAAGGAACCGGACCACCCCTATGCCAGCCGCGGCGGCCTCAAACTCGCCGGCGCCCTGGATGATCTGGGATTGGACGTGGTTGGCCTGCGCTGCGTGGACGTGGGCGCCAGCACGGGCGGCTTCACCGACTGCCTGCTGCAGCGGGGAGCGGCGAGTGTGGCCGCCGTGGACGTGGGGACCAACCAGCTGGCGTGGAAGCTGCGCTCCGACGATCGGGTGGCCGTCTTCGAGCAAACCGACATCCGGGATCTGGACGGGGCAGCAGCCGGCGCCCCCTTCCCACTGGCGGTCATCGACGCCAGCTTCATCTCCTTGCGACTGGTGCTGCCGCCCACGGTCCCGCTGGTGGAACCGGGGGGGCGGATCCTGGCGCTGGTCAAACCCCAGTTCGAGGTAGGCCGCAGCCAGGTGGGCAAGGGCGGCGTGGTCAAGGACGCGGCCCTACGCCAAGGCGCCATCGATGGCATCGCCGCCTACGGTGCCGGGCTGGGCTTGACGCTAGAGGGCTCTGTGGACAGCCGGGTGGCGGGGGCGAAGAAGGGGAATGTGGAGCACTTCTTGTGCTGGGTGGTGGGCTGACGATTCACGCATGGGTGGATTGCCACCGCCGAAGAGAAGGGCGGGTTTCCACTTTGCGCCCTTCGCGTTCTGCATCGCGGGCTGGGCGCCCCCCCTTCCGCGATTTTTTCTTTTGTTCTGATGAGCGTCCCTTTTTCTACTCCGCGTCCTCTGCGTCCCCTCCGCGACCTCTGCGTTTTTTTCTTCTCCCCCTACCAGCTGCCCAGTTGCACGATCTCGCAATGGTCCGTGACCGCATCGCAACAGCCCATGTAGGACCAAAACGTGCCCGTGCCCGACTCGGGATCGCCAGCGTTCTCGCAGATGAACAGGCTCGCTGTGGCGAGGGGCGGCCATACCATTTCGTAGTCCAGGGCCAGGTACCAGCTGTCCCAGTGCCCCGCGGCGGTGTCGTAGCCGTAGTCATCCTGCAGCATGTACCAGCCCGGTCGGGTACCGGCGCCCGGGGGGTCGCAGGGCTCACCATCTACGTCCCAGCCTTCGCAGTAGACGCTGGTGTCGTCCCACATCTCGATCCAGCAATCTGAGGCCCAACCGACGAGCTCGACGTCAAAATCGAAGGTTCCGGACGGGGGCGGATCTTGATCCTCGGATACATACGCCACCTCGACCGTGCAGCCATAGCTGAGCGATGAGACGTCCAGCTGAATGTCCCCCTCGTAATAGGGCCATCCGGCGTCGTCATCGCCGTCATCGTCGACATCGTCGTCACCCTCGCCCTGCCAGGAGTCGTCGTCGTCCCCCAGGTCGCCCCCGGCCTGGGGATCGTCGGGGCTCCCCACAGTGGTTGGCATGTCAAAACAGCCGTAGGTGCCCAGGGGCAGGCCAAGCATCGACAGAAGGAGGATGGGCCGGAGGTGTCGCATCCTCTTCTTTACCAGTCCCTGAACAGAGCACAGGCCAGGTAGTCGGTGGCCATGTCCGTACAGCAGAAGTAGGTGATGAACTCCCCGTCGCCTTCCTCCGGATCATTCCCCGCCCCCTCGCAGGTGAAATAGCTCATGTGCGGAGCAGGGGGCCAGCTGTGCTCGTAGTCCAGGTCCAGGTACCAGCTGTCCCAGAACCCGATGTTGGCATCGTAACCGTAGTCACCTTGCAGGAACCACCAACCGGGGCGCTCCAACTCCTCGTCGTCGCAGGGGTCGCCGTACTCGTCGAAGCCTTCGCAGTACTCACTGGCGTCATCCCACATCTCGATCCAGCACTCGGAAGCCCAGCCGTCCATCGCCAGGTCGAACTGGAAGGTGCCGGCGGCCGGGTAGCCGTCGTCCTCCTCCTCCAGCGGGACGTCCACGGTGCAGCTGGCCTCCATGATCGCCTGGCCCATGTCGATCTCGCCGGCGTAGTCGGGCGTGTCGTCGTCGTCCCAGTCGTCGTCGTCCCAGTCCTCGACGTCCTCGGTCTCGGCGACGGGACCGCAGCTATCAGGGGCGATGAGGGGAAACCCGAGCAGAAAACTAAGCATGACGCGCAGCGGATCCATGGTCTGTCTCCCATTTGTCACGGATCATAAGCAAGGAATACGCCAAACCATAGGGTCTTCACCACATGGTTCAGGCGGATCTCGAACGGGTTGGGCAAACAGTCAGGAATGGAAGGAAAGCGAAGGAAAGAGGCTGTCTAGACTATTCCCAGCTGGCCAGCTGGACGATCTCGCAGTCGCCGGTGACGGCGTCGCAGCAGCCCAGGTAGGTCCAGAAGTTACCCGTGCCGAACTCAGGATCTCCGGCGTTCTCGCAGATGAACAGGCTCTCGTTGGTCAGGGGCGGCCAGACCATCTCGTAGTCCAGGTCCAGGTACCAGCTGTCCCAGTGACCCGTGGCGGCGTCGTAGCCGTAGTCGCCCTGGCCCATCCACCATCCGGGGCGAGTCTCGCCACCAAAATCACAGGGGTTGCCGTCGATGTCCCAGCCTTCGCAGTAGCCATCTTCGCCTTCCGGAACGTCATCAAACATCTCGATCCAGCAGTCTTCGGCCCAACCGGAGAGAACGACGTCGAAGTTGAAGTAGCCGGCCGGCGGTGGATCCTGGTCCTCGGAGACACTGGCCACCTCGACGGTGCAGCCGTAGGTGAACTCCGAGGCGTCGAGGCTCATGCCACCCTCGTACTCGGGGATGTCGTCATCCGCCGAGTCGTCATCGTCGGTGACCGGATCGCAACCGATACCGATCAGCCCCAGGCCCAGTACAAACGCGAACAACAGGTGAAGCTTCTTCATGTATTTGGTCTCCTATCTGAAGTTTGTTTCCCCTACCGGACCCCCGAAGGACCGGTACACGATTTTTGATTGAGGGGAGATTACCATGCAATCTGCGATTCTGCACGGGTTTGACTCGACCCTCTTGGCAAATCCTTGACGTGCTAGCCTGTTTGTCAAATGGAGTGAAGATGGTGAACTCGCATCGGTGCCGTACATCAGACCCGTGGTTTTACCCGGTTCGTCGGCCTCACGTCGCCCCGACGGTACTGTTCATCATCGGCTTGCTCGTCGTTCTGGGCTGCTGCTCCGGCTGCGCTCACCGGCTCACCGAGGAGGGGTTGGCGTCGTGGTACGGCCCCGGCTTTGCCGGCAATCTGACCGCCAACGGGGAGCGATTCCGCCCCTGTAAACGGACCGCAGCGCACAAGACCCTGCCCTTCGATACCCGCGTGCGGGTCACCAACCTGGAAAACGGCCGCAAGGTGGTGGTGCGCATCAACGATCGGGGGCCCTACGTGGATGGCCGCATCATCGATCTATCCAAGGGGGCCGCTCGGGTGCTCAAGATGCTCGACAGCGGAGTGGTGAAGGTGAAGCTGGTGGTGATCCGGGAGCCGAAGGAGTGACGTGAGGCCTACGGGATTGTCTCGTCTTCCGCCACATCTTCGTCCATGAAATCCGGGTATTCCGGGAGGGCGATGCTGGCTTCACAATCCTGCTGGATCACGACCTGGGTGTTGGCCGTCGTGCACCAGTCATAGATCTCGTTACGATCCTCGGCCCGCGCGATCTGAAGAGCGCTCTCCCACTGAGTCATGCAACGCGAGTAGTAGTCATCGGCGCTCGCCGCTCCCAGTTGCCCCCAGTCCCACACCTCTCCCTGCTGAGTGACCGCCTCGTTTTCGACGCAGACGGCAATATGATCGGTCAGGGTCTGGCAATAGGTCTGGCACGGGGTATTACACCCGGCCGCCGCCAACCCCAACAACACCATCGTCGCCCATCCGTACTTGCTCATTTCTTCAACTCCTTCTTGCGGCGCAAGGCCTCGGCCAGCGCGGCCATCATCTTGGGAAGCCCCAGGCCCTGCAGCCGTAGGTCCTCGGCGAAGGTGGGCACCCCGCGGCACTCGAGCTTGCCCACCGGGCTGTCGCCCCCCTCGGCGAGGATGCGGTAGCGGAATAGATCCTGGTACTCGTACTGCCCCTCCGCGGTGATGGGCAGCACCTCGGTGACGTGGGTCACCTTGCGGCTGCCGTCCCGCATCCGCGCGATCTGCACCACCAGGTCGATGGAGGAGGAGATCTGGGAGCGCAGGGCGTGCAGCGGCAGCTCCACGTCGCTCATCAGGCACAGGGTCTCCAGACGCGCCATGGCGTCCAGCGGGCTGTTGGCGTGGGTCGTGGACATGGACCCCCGGTGCCCGGACGTCATCGCCTGCACCAGATCCAGCGCCTCGCCCCCACGCACCTCACCGATGACGATGCGGTCCGGCCGCATGCGCAGCGTGGTGTGGAGCAGGCCGCGCATGGTGACCTCGCCGCGGCCATACTGGTCCTTGGGCCGGGTCTCCAGCGCCACCAGGTGCGGCTGCTGCAGCTGGAGCTCGGTGCTGTCCTCCAGCACCAAAATGCGCTGATCGGCCGGGATGAAGGACGACACCACGTTGAGCAGCGAGGTCTTACCCGAGCCGGTTCCGCCACACACGACGATGTTGCGCGAGCCCATCACGCAGGCCTTGAGGAACTGGGCCGACTCCTGGGTCAGCGTCCCCAGCTGGATCAGCCGCCCGATGTCCATCACGTCCCGCTGGAACTTGCGGATCGCCAGGCTGATGCCGCCCCGGGCCACGGGGGGTAGGATCACCGTCACCCGGGACCCATCCGGGAGCCGGGCGTCCATCAACGGCTCCTCGGGGGTCACGGTCTTGCCCACGTACTGGGCGATGTTGCGCACGGCGGAATCCAGCGCCACCTCGTCGGGAAACCGCATCTCGGTCTTGATCAAACGGCCCTGTTTCTCGACGTAGACCTCGTCGGGGCCGTTGACTAGGATGTCCGACACGCTGCGGTCCTGGATCGCCGCTGCCAGTGGCAACAGGTGCTCGCGCAGCGTCTGCGCGAAGATATCGTCGAGGGTGACCTGGGACAACTCAGAGTTCCTCGATGCGCGATTTGGCCTTGTCGTAGTACCTGAACCCGTCGCCCTTGGGCGCCACTTCCATGACCTGTTCGTAGAGGTTGCGCGCCTCCTGGAGGCTGCGTTCCGACCCCTCCTTTTCCTCCATGTAGGCGTCCCCGTAGATGTCCTTGGCGATCTCCTCGAGGGACGTGCGGCCCGCCTTGATGCCGGCGTGGGACGGCCACGCCTTGCGGCCCGAGGTCCATTCGTGGTTGGCACGGGCGTACCGCCGCCGGTCGAAGGCCTCTTGCCCCCGGCGATACCGGCACTCGGCCAACGCCTGCCGTACCGTCGAACGCCGATCGCTCTTGCCGCCAGTATCCAGACGGGTGATGTCGCGATAGGCGGACTCGAAGCGGTCCAGCGCCACGTCCAGGTCGCCGGCGTCCATCGCCTTGTTGCCCGCGGCCAGGGCACCTTCGATGCGATCGATTCGCCCGCCGAGTTCCTGGGCCGCGAGCTTGGTCCCCGCGTCGTTGGTCTGGCTGATGGCCTTGTCCAGGCTGGATCGGGAACCGGTCACGTCGCCGGCGAGATAGGTAGCCAGGGCCGCATCCGTGGTCCGGGAGCCGGACTCACGAGGTTCGGGACGGGAGCCCTGATCGGCCACCGGCGGCTTGGGAGCCGTCTTTCCGTCACCCTGCTCGATGTTCTCGCGCATCTCCGCCAATCCGGGCACGTCCGGATCGTAGCTCTCTGCCCGATCCAGCAGGACGACCGCCTCCTCCGTGTTGCCCTCTTCGAGCAATGTGGAGGCCTCGGAGAGCAGGGAGGTCGCCTCCTCCGTCGCAGCCTGAGCGACGAATTCCTGCGCCTCCCCGTGGTACATGGACGTGGGCGGGATCTGCTGGGAGATCTCGAATGCCCGGTGGAAGAACCCCTGGTCCATCAGCGTCGCGATCGTGTTGATCCGCTCGGCGTTTTCGCGCTCGACGTGGATGTTGTCCAGGTACTTCTGGGCCTCCTGACCCTCGGGCAGGGCCGGGTCGATCTTCTCCAGATAGGCCTCGGCCGTATCCCATTCGCCGCCGCGGTATGCCTCGAGCCCGGCGTTGAGCAGATCCTGCGAGGTGACGATCCCCGTGCCCTCACCGCCACCGAAGACACCCAGCGCTACCTTGAGCAACACGGCCATGAAGACCAGCACGCCGATGAAGCCCAGCACGCCGACCATCCACCGCTTGAAGCGCAGGCCACCGACGCTGACCACCCCCTGGTCGTCGGGGGGGATGGCCGCCGATTTGACCTCCGGGCGCGGCGTGGTCTCCTGCTGGTCCGCGATGGACAGCGTATGCATCCCTACCGCGCTCATCTGGCGCTGGGTGACCGACGAACGGCCGGCGACAGGCGGCGCCACCGGTGTGACGGCCGGCGTTTCCACCGGTGTCTCGGGGCGGGCTCTCGGTGCCGGCAGATCGTGGATGATCTGGGACGTCTCGGCCGGCTGGTTGGGCCAGCGGAAGACCATCAGCACGCCCCCCACCTGGACCTTGGTGCCGTCGGTGAGTTCGGCCTCGGCCAGGTCACGGCCATCGATGCGGATCCCGTTAGTGGAGCCCAGGTCCCGCACCACGTAGCCGTCCTTGGCCTTGTCCACCCGGGCGTGCTGGCGGGACACGAAGGAGTCGTCTAGCACCAGGTGGTTGCGACTACCGGCGCCGATGGTGATGCCCCGGCTCCCCACGGTGATCATGTGCCCCTTGCCATCCCCATCCAGGATCTCCAGGTAGGCGCGGCCGGCCTGGGGAGCCATGCCGCTGTCGGTGGCGGAGACCATCTCCGGGCCCGCCAACACCGAGGGGGTGGGGGTGGGCTCGTTGATCTTGACCGAACGGGGGCGAGCGACGGCCGGCACCGGGGTCACGGGCCGGTCCTCGTCCCAGCGGGGCGTGGGGGCGCCTCCCGTGGCCGCTGCAGGCGCGCCGGGGGAGCTCGGTTGTGGGGGGGGTACGGTGGGGGTATCCCCCGTGGGCGCGGTGGCACCCGGCTTGAACCGCAGATAGGACGGTTCCTCGACGCCACCGCCGAAGATGAGGTCGTAGGGCCCGACCCGCAGCCGGTCCCCGGTGTCCACGGTCACCTCGCCGTCCACCCGGATCCCGTTGACCAGCGTCCCGTTGGAGGAGCCCAGGTCCTTGACCGTGTAGTGTTCCTTCTGGCTGACGATGATGCAGTGGTACTTGCTGACCTGCCGGTCCCCCAGGACCAGGTGATTGCGACTATCCCGGCCGATGGTGAACTCATCCTTGTCGATGGGGCGCACGAAGCTCCGGCCATCGGCAGTGGCAACGGTGAGCTGGGCTCCCATCAACGTCGGTCCTTTATGCTCTCTTCGATGGAGAGCAGCTCGCGCTGCGCCTCCTTGAAGCGGGGGTCGTTCTCGTCGGCCAGCAGCCGCAGGATGTACTCGAGTTCCTTCTTGCCTTCGCGATAGTCACCGCCCCGCTTCAGCTTCTGGTAGTGGAACAGGGCGTCGCGATATTTTTCTTCCCGCAGATCTTCCGCTTCTCGGAGCTTCAAGTCCACCTCGCCTGCCAGTGCGGGGGGCGCATTGAGCAGCTTGAGGGTGGCATCCGCCTCGCTGAGCTGAAGGATGGCCATCGACAGATTCTCGTCTTGCAGGGCGTGCTCTTCGAGCCGCTTGCTGCCGATATCGAACGCCTTTTGAGCGTCGGCGATGAGCTGTTCGTCGGTGCGGCCGGCCCGCTCCCCCACCACGGCGGGGGCGTCCGTGGGCTCGTACTGGGGGCTGGTGGCGACCAGCTCGCTGCCGGGGAAGAGGGTGTCCTTCCAGGCCAGCACGGCCAGGGCCACCATCAGGAACAGGGCGGCGGCCCGGACGCCGTTGTTGGCCAGCGGCCCCTTGAGGATGGCGCCGCCCGGCTGGGCCTCCTGGGGAGCATCGGACGCCCCGGCGGCCTGCTGGATGGCCACCGACAGGCGCTCGTGGTCGATCTCGTCCGCCGGGGCCTGGGGACTGTGCGCGCCATCCGAAAGCATGACCGCGTGCCCCGACCCAGCCGCTGGCGCGGGTTTGGGTGTTCCTCCCCGGGGCAGGATCCGAGTGCGTTCGTCGTCCGGGCGCGTGCGGGTACGGCGGCCCACGACCTCGGCGCCCTGCTGGGACGGCGCTGCATTCCCCCGAGGCAGGACGCGGGTGTGTTCCCCCTCGTCCCGGCCCTTGAGCTGGGGTGTGGCGCTGCGGGGGAGGATCTGGGTGTGCTCGTCGTCCGGGCGCCCGAGCTCCAGCTCCAGCTCCATCTCCTCCATCTCCATGGAGTCGTCCGCTTCCAGGTCCAGGGAGTGGCTGTCCGACGTGAGCCCGTCCAAGCTGATCTCGGGCATCTCCCCGTCGCCGGTGGCGGACGCCCTGCGACGGCTGCCCAGGTGGTCGAGGGTGTTGGGCCCCTCGGCGATCTGACCGAGCAGGGCGGGATTAAAACGGATCCGATGGTCGCACACGGACAGCACGTCCCCCGGGCTGAGCCCCGAGTTCTTGGCCTGGATCCCGTTGATGAAGGCCGGATTGCGCGACTGCCCCACCACCAGCATCGCGTTGTCCCCGTCACAGTGGATGGCGCAGTGCACCCGGGATACGGCCGGATCGTCGATGAAGACCTCGCAGGACGGATCCCGGCCGATACGGACCACGGGGGCGCGCAGTGTGATCACCGGCCCCGTGTCCCCGCTGGAGAGGATCTGCAGGCGTATCGGCTGGCCCTGCTTGCTCGTCACATCAACTCTCCATTCATGAACCGTACGATGATCGGGCCGAACATGGTCAGGAAAACGGCCATCAGGATCATCATCAGCGGCGCCAGGATCTTGACCGTGGCTTCCGCGGCGATCTTCTCGGCCCGCTGCGTGCGCTTGAGCCGGTTGGCCGCCGCCTGGACCTGCAGGATACGCGACAGGGGCGTGCCCATCTGCTCCGCCTGGATCGTGGCGGCCACCACGGACGTCAGGTACTCGGACTGCACCCGCTCCTTGAGATTGTTCAGCGCATCCCGCCGGGTCACCCCCAACCGGATCTCCTGCAGGACGTAGTGCAGCTCGTCGATGAGCGGCCCCGTGTCCTTGTTCACCACCGTCTCCAGCGCCGAGTTGAAGTCCAGGCCGGCTCCCAGGCTGAGGGCCAGCAGGTCCAGTACGAACGGCAGGTGGCGGTTGATGGAGGTCAGCCGCCGCACGATGATGTCTTCGAGGTAGAGCACGGGCAGGTAGGCACAGACCATGCCGCAGATGAAGCCCAGCAGCGGGCTGGAGGACTCCAGGCCCACAGCGCCGAAGGCGATGCCGAAGGCCAGCCCGCCCAGGCCCGACATCACACAGCAGGCCATGAACTCGTCGGCGGTCAGCCCGCCGGGGAAGCCGGCCCGGGCCAGCTTGATGGACAGGGCCTTGCGCCAATCCGGTAGCGGCATGCGCTCGATATAGAAGGTGGGGATGAAGATCATCACCCGCAGCATCACGTAGGCGGGGCTGGTCTCGGCCAGCCGCTGGCGCTTGAACGCCACGAAGCCGCGGCGGGGGGCCTGCTCGACGTATTCCTCGGCGGGGGCCAGCGCCTGCACCAGCGTGAAGACCGCTGCAAACAGGATCAGAGCCGTGGCTATGCCGAACAAGAACGTCATCTATATGTCCGCCGCCAAGATTCGCCGAATGAAGAACACTCCCACCGCCTCGAACGACAGGATCAGGAACACGATCACATACCCCTTGGGGTCCTGGAACATCTCCATGATGTAATCGCGATCGATGAGATAGACCGCAAAACCGAACGCCAGCGGCATGGCGCCGATGACCCAGCCCTGGAGCTTGCCCTGGGCGGTCATCGTCTTGATCTTCTCCTCCAGCCGGAAGATCTCGCGGATCGCTTCGGCGGTCTCCTCGAAGATCTCCGGCACGTTACCGCCGTGCTGGCGGGTGATGAGGATGCCGCTCATCACCATGTCGAAGAACCGGCTCTTGAGGCGCGCCCCCATCTTCACCAGCGCCTCTTCCAGGGTCAGCCCCAGCTTGTGCTCCTTGAGCATCAGCTTGAACTCCTGGTTGATGGGGGGCTCCATGGCGTCGGCCACGACGCCCATGGCCTGGGTCAGCACCAGCCCGGCGCGCATGGAGTTGGCCATCGACTGCAGCGCCTCGATGAGCTGCATGTCGAACTTCTCCATGCGCTTGGTCCGCGCCCGCTCCAGCATCAAACGGGGCACGAAGTAGGCGCCCACGGCCAGCACGATGGCACCGATCCAGCCCGTGGCCATCAGCATCACCAAGAACACGCCGACCACCGCGACCATGTGCATCCAGAAGAACTGCACCGGTGAAAACTCGATATACAGGTCGTCCAGCTGCCGCCCGACCCAGCCCACATAGCGGTCGTAGAAGGAGTCGAGCCGGCCCACGACCCAGTTGCCGTTGAGGAACACGAGCCCCAGGATCGCGGCGAGGAAGCCGATGACGATCAGCACCACGATCAGGGTCGACATCGTTACAGATACTCCCCGTCGGTGATGATGCCCCGGGCGACCATGTCGGGGATGAAGGTGGGCAGGTAACCGGTGGTGGTGATCTCCCCCAGCACCGTGCCGTCGGAGGCCAGGCCCTTGCGGCGGAAGGAGAAGATGTCCTCGACCACGTAGCGGTCGTGATCGTCGAGGCGGGACACCTCACTCACCGAGACGATCTTGCGGGTGCCGTCGCTGAGGCGCTCTTGCTGGATGACCAGGTCGATGGCCGACACGATCTGGTGCCGGATGGCCGACACCGGCAGCTCCATGCCGCTCATCAGCACCATCGTCTCCAGGCGGGAGAGCATGTCCTCGGGGCTGTTGGCGTGGCCCGTGGTCAACGACCCGTCGTGGCCGGTATTCATCGCCTGGAGCATGTCCAGGGCCTCGCCGCCGCGGCACTCGCCGACGATGATGCGGTCCGGCCGCATGCGCAGGGAGTTCTTGACCAGGTCCCGGATGGTGTATTCGCCCGAGCCCTCGATGTTGGCCGGCCGGGTCTCCAGGGCCACCACATGCTCCTGGTCCAGCTGCAGCTCGGCCGAGTCCTCGATGGTGACGATACGTTCGTGGCCGGGGATGAACGAACTCAGCACGTTGAGCAGCGTGGTCTTGCCGCTGCCCGTGCCGCCGCTGACGAGGATGTTCTGCCGCCCCCGCACGCAGCGCTGGATGAAGCGCGCCACCTGGGGCGTCATCGTGTTGTAGCCGATGAGGTCCTTCATCGTCAGCGGCGTGCTGCGGAACTTGCGGATGGTGATGCAGGGCCCGCGGATGGCCAACGGCGGGATGATGGCGTTGACCCGGCTGCCGTCCTTGAGTCGGGCGTCCACCAGCGGCGACGACTCGTCGATGCGCCGCCCCAGGGGCGTGACGATGCGCTCGATGACCGCCCGGATGGCGTCATCGCTGGTGAAGGTCTTGTCCGTCAGGGTGATGTCGCCGTCCTTCTCGATGTAGATCAGGTCCTTGCACACCACCATCACCTCGGTGATGTCGTCGTCCTTGAGGAAATCCTCCAGCGGGCCCAGGCCCAGCGCCTCGTCCAGGATCTCCTTGACCAGCATCTCCCGGTCCAGGGCCTCGGGGACATCCACGTTCTCCTCGCGGATGATCTCCTCGAGGGTCACCTTGGCCTGGCGGAAGACCTCGTCCTCCCCCAGGGCGTCGATGTCCAGGCGCTTGAGGTCCAGGTGCTCCAGCAGGATGTTGTGCAGCTCGCGTTTGACGGTAAGTACCGGATCGTCGGCCCGCTGCTGGGCGATGGAGGGGCCCAGCACCGCGTCGTCGGCCCGCACCAGGTCCAGGGCCATCGGCACGTCGCCCACGGTGACCTGATCCCCCTCGGAGATCATCACGTAGGACTCGATGGTCTGGCCGTTGACCAACGTACCGTTGGCGCTGGCGTCGATGAGGGAAATCTCCTCGTCGTTGAAAAAGACCCGTGCGTGCTGGCGGGACACGGCGGTGGACAGCAGCACCAGCTCGTTGGCCGTCGGATCCCGGCCGATGCGCACGGGCGAGACCTCGAAGATCCGCTCCTGCAGCTGGCCGTCCGCTTCCGGGTATCTGATCCTCAGCACGCCATTGGCTCCTAGGGCAGCATCTTCATCTCGCGGTACTTGTCCAAGTTGCGGTCGATGAGGTCCTGGTTCTCGTCCCCGTCGGGGTCGATGAGGTACGGGGTGATGAACACCACGCCGTCCGTGTCTCCATTCTCGAAGGCGCGGGTGCTGAAGAACGCCCCCAGCAGCGGCACCTCCTGCAGCCACGGTAGGCCCGCCAGCTCCCGCTTGCTCTTGTGCCGCACCACCCCGGCCAGGGCCAGGCTCTGGCCCTCCTTGAGCAACACGGTGGTCTCCTGGCACTTCTTGGTAAGGATGAAGGTCCCCTGCTCGTAGGTATTGATTTCCGAGACCTCGTAGTAGACCTCCATCTCCACGTTGTCCCGGCGATCGATGCGTGGGGTGACGTCGAGGAAGATGCCGAACTCCTTCTCGACCAAGTTGGCCGTATTGGCCGTCTGGATCGGGATCAACAGCGTGCCTCCGTACTGGTAGTGGGACGTTTCACCGTTGAGCACTGTGGCCTCGTGGGACTCCCACACCCGGGTGAAGGCCTGGGTGGCGTTGAAGTTGACCATGTTGTCCAGCTGGACCGTCGGCCCGTTGCGGATGACGTCCATCCAGTCGAAGACCATCGACGCCAGGTTGCCCGACAGGTTCATGCCGTAGTCCTTGGCCTTCTGCCGGTCCACCTCGACGAAGTCGAAGGCGACGCGGAACATGGGCTTCTTCTCGACCACACGCGGGTCCAGAGTGACCATGGACAGCACCAGCCCCAAGAATGGCTCGGCGATGGCGTCGACGCGGTCCTTGTCGGCCTGGGTCAGCACCTCGCCGTCGATGAACACCCGGTCCGCCGCCAGGCGCACCTGGATGCCCTCCACGTCGATGAGCATCTCCTCGATGAGGTCCCGCAGCTCCTTGAGGCTGTTCTCGCCGTAGACCGTCACCCGGTAGACCTTGTCCCCGACGGTGACGGTGGAGTAGCCCTCCATGATGGCCTTGAGCACCACCTGGTTGCCCCGGGCCACCACCTTGATGACCTTCTCGTTGCCGGGGATGACGGTGGTGTGCGCCTCGACGGTGACCACGTGGGTGTCGCCCACCTTCATGGTCATCTTCTCCTCGTTGCGGGCCTGGGCGCCCGCGGCACAGAGGATCAGCAGGAGGGTCACAGCAAAGAAAGTACCGGTACGTAGCGTCATTCTCACGGCAGCCTCAACGGATGATGGTGACGAGGTCGTTGCGCTTGGTCTGGATCTCGTTGCGCTTTTCTTCACCGAACACATCGCTGAAGTCCTTGGGCGGTAACGCGATCTCGGTGGTGATGTCGTTCTCGTTGCGCAACGTCAGGGAGATCTTGCCCTTGTCCACGGAGAAGGTCAGCAGCTCCGCCTCCTCCGGGGTCACCAGAACGGTGACCACCTGGTAGCCCCGGCTGGAGCGCTCGTCCTTGACCGAGCGCCCCTCGCTACCCAGCTGATCCCCCACGGCCAGCACCGTGACGTTCTGCAGCAAGGTGATGGTGACCCACTCCTTCTTCTCGGGCTTCATGAAGGTGCCGAGGATGTCCACGTGGTCGTTGGGCTGGAGCAGCCCGCCCATGGAGTTGGTGATGTCCACGGGGATGGAGATGCCCCGCCAGCCGTCCTTGACCACCTCGTTGAGCTCCACGTCGGAGCGGGGGTCGGAGAAGTCGGTCCACAGGATCACCTGGCCGGCGCGCACCGTGTAGGCCAGGTGCTGGCCCAGGATCTTGTCCCACTCGTTGGCGTACACCGACGACGGGTGCACGTAGGCCTCGGGGATCTCCACCTGCATCAGGGCGTCCTGGCTGACCTTGGTGTCGGCGGCGATGTCGTACTTGGCGGCGATGACGACCATCTTGTCGCCGGCCACCCCGTACTTGACTTGGAGCTGCTGGTTGTAGATGTACAGCAGCACCACCGCCATCAGCGCCAGCGCCAGGGACGCGAACAGGATCTTCTTGCGGTTGCTGGGCATCGTTGCCTTGGTTTCCTCTTCGGCCACAGGCCCTCCCAACATGAACCACCGTTCAGGCACACCGGTCCATTGGGTGCCATCGTACTTCGTCAGGCCGATGCAGGAGAAGGTCGTTCCATCATTTATTGCTCGCGCGACTTATGATGGGGGGACACGATCCCCGGAGAAAATCCATGCGGAGTCCCCGTCACCGCCCCCACCGACCAGAGCCACCAAGCCGCTTCTGGCTGGCCTACGCGTTGCTCGTGCCCCTGCTTGCAACCTCCCTGCCCGTCGATGCCAGCGATCAGGCGGACGGCATGGCGCTGTACCTGCAACGGTGCGCGATGCCTTCTGCTGCTGGAACGGATGACGGCATCCACTGGGAGGCGCTGTGCGAGGTGGGCGGGCAGATCATGGCCAGCGGCGGGCCCTCGTCCATGCCCGGCTCCCCCGACTGGGCCACCGCCACCACGGCAACCTTCGAGTCCTTGTGGCCCGTCGTCCCCACCGAGGGCATCGAGTTCACCGCCTGGGACCGCCAGCGCAAGACCGTGGAGTCGGGGGTCGAGGTGGTGCAAGCCACCGTCGAGCCCTGGCTGGGGGAACCCCACGCCGCCACGGTCTGCGGCGCCACGCTGGACCTGTACCTGTACGGCCGCATCCTCGACGACGCCATCGACGAAGGAGCGCCGATCCACCGCCAGCAGGCCCTGCTGGCCCAGCCGCTGATGTGGCGATCCTGCGCAGCCCTGTCCCAGCTACGGCCCCAGCGCACCGGCGCCGCCGAGGCCATCGTGCACCAGCTGGTGGACGCCAACACCCCCCGGCCGCCGGGGGACGCCGTGGCCTACTGGGGGGCCAAGAACCACCACCTGCTGCTGGGGGCCCTGGCCCTGGCCCCCTCCCCCGCCGCCTATCGGGCCGTCGCTGACGAGCTGGCCCTGGGCATGTGGGGCATGCAGGCCAACGGCGAGTTCGAGCAGACCATCACTCCCGCCGACGTGGCGGCCCTGCGGCGTTTTTTGGCCGCCCACGACCACGCGGCGGCCATCCAGACCCTTCACGAGGGGGGCTGGCGCTGGCTGGCGGGGGTGTACTTCGTGGCGCTGGTGCGGGCGGTGGCTATGACCCAGTGATGGACTCCAACACTGATTTTAGTGTTTCGCAATTCATCGCTTCAGACTGGGTCGTCCCCGAGAACACGGCCGTCTACACAGACGCGGGATCTGGTAGCCATTCGATCCCCATCCCCCACAAAAAAAACGATCCCTCGCATCAGTTTCCGGTTCTTGTAGCCACATCCGTCCAGCAAAGCGTTGATCTGGTCGCCGCCGATGTCTTTGTGGGGATTCCTGTCTATCCTGAGATCTGTCTTCAGATGTCCGATTACTGTCTCTATGGTACCGAGAGGAACGAGTTCTTACCAAGCGTTGCTTGCGTCGTCACCCTTGTCGACCGTCTGGTCCATCACTCCGAGGTCGTCCAGATCAAAGGCCAGTCCTACCGACTGAAGGAGGCCAGAGAGAGATTTGCCCAGCGGGCCGAAGAACGAAAGCGGCGGCAACGTGATTCAGCCCAGAATGATCCACATTCATGACCCGTAGGTAAGCGTCCGAGCCACCACCTCTTGACGTCGTAGATCCGAAAAGCCGTAGATCCGGCGTTCACGCCGCGCGTTCGCGCTCGATCAAGTCCATCCAGCGATGAGGGAGCAGTTCCCTGATCCGATTGGCGGGGTGCGTCTGGATGTGGATCAGCACGTCGGCGATGTACTCGGTGGGATTGACCCCGTGCAGAGCGCACGTGGCCACCAGTGACTGCAGCACAGCCAGGTGTTCCCCAGCGTCGTCGTCCCCGACGAAGAAAAAATTCTTGCGACCAATTGCAACGGATCTGAGCATTCTCTCGGATACGTTGTTGTCCAAGGCGATTCGAGGATCGTTCACGAAGAGGAGAAGCGAGTCGATCTGCTGTTCGAGGTACGTGTACGCCTTGCCCAGCGGGCTTTGGGGCGGCGCTGCTTCCTTCTCTTGCTCCAGCCACAGCAGGATCTCATCGATGATGGGAGCGCTGCATCTCTTACGCATCCGTCGATGAGTGTCCGTTCCGACGACGCGTTTCTCCGCAGCGAGGTACTCGACGCGGAACAGATCCAGGATTCGGTCCAGCATCCATTGTGCGTTGTCTGGATCCGTGGCTCAGGCGTTCCAGAAATATCGGCGAGCATGGGCCCAGCAGCCGACCCGGGTGCGGCCGTTGGGCGTGCACACGGCGTTGTAGCCCGTGTACCCGTCGACTTGCAGGACACCGGCGCTGTCACCGAGGACCTCCTCGGGCAGCGATCCGCTTCGACCCGCGGTGTAGCGGTAGGCGACCAGCTCATCGGTGCAGAAGGTCCAGATGTAGGAGCGGTGGGTGGTCCCGGGCGCGTCGGAAAGCCGGCGGATGGGTGTTTCGTCGGCATTGACGTATGGCTGGCCAGCGATCTCAGTCAGCATGTGATTGCGCAGGGGCATCAGCAAATCGGCGCTGCGGTGGAAGAGGTCGCCCAGGGTACTGCGACACACCGAGATGCCCATGCGCTGGAGTTGGCGAGCCTGGCGATACAGCGGCATCGAGTCGGCGCACTTGGCCACGACGACCTGGGCATGGAAACCGGGCCCGTACTGCACTCGGTCACTGACCCGTGGAGGAGCCGGGGCCACCACGATGGTCTCGCCGCAGCGGCAGATCATGCGTTGACGGATGTGCTTGTGGACGGCAAAGCGGGCTGGGACGAATTCGACCTCGTAGGAGATCTCGCCGGGGCTGAAATCCCGGAAGGGACCACGGCAATGGGGACAGTGTTTCTCCGGGTCAGGTACGTCGTGCTTCTTGTCTTCGGTCGGCAGCTGTTTGCGCTGTTTGCGACGGCTCCTTCGTTTGGCCTGGGTGGCCGTCGGATCCTTGCCCTTGCTGCCTTTGCGCAGCTCCCGCTGCATCGGGGGCAT
Source organism: uncultured Rickettsiales bacterium (assembly GCA_964504165.1). GTDB lineage: Bacteria > Myxococcota_A > UBA796 > UBA9615 > CAYRNR01 > CAZDDH01. The sequence continues at coordinate 100,762 of CAZDDH010000004.1, forward strand.
GACCTCGCTGCGTTTGCCAAACATCATGCGGCGTAACTCGGCGAGTTCGGCACGCTGCTGGTCCAGGATCTCGGTCTGATGAGCGATAGTCCCCTGGAGCTGTTCGATGGCGCCCTGGAGCTGCTCATTGGTCGTCTGCAGAGGCTTGATCAGCATGTACAGCTGCTTGAGAAGGGCGCGAGCTGTCGACAAATCCTTGATCTCGTCGACGTCTGGCAATTCGTCGCACATCACCAAGGTTAGATCATGATCGATCCTCCGTGTCGATCCCCCCGAGCCACTTTTCTGCACTTTTTTGCGACGGTGGTTGCCAGCGAAGTGGACGACGTACTCGGCTGTAGTCGATCCCGTCCAGGAGCATCGCCAGCTGGGTGGATTCCAGACGCACGGATTCCTGGCCTCAAGGGACGTGCGGGAGCTTGAAACGGCCCCTCTCCAGGCGCTTGTACCAGAGCACGAAACCGCCGTGGTCCCACGTCAGGATCTTGAGCCGATCGCCCTTGCGGGACACGAAGACGAAGAGGTGGCCGCTGTACACGTCGGCGCCGAGCTCGCGTTCGACGAGCGCCCGAAGACCATCGTGGCCCTTCCTCATATCTGTAGGAGCGGTCGACAGGTAGATCCGGACCGAGCCGGGAAGTGTGAGCATCGACTGGAACTACTCCGACAGTTCGCGGCACAACTCGGCGAGATACGACGGCGGCGGCAGCTCTTCCAGGTACACCTCGAAACCACCAGGCAGGTCGAGTCGGACGCCGTTGCAATGGGTCGTACCAGAGATGCCGTCCACCGGTGTCGGTGGCTGTCGAAACCCGCGCATAGATGTTGAAACCCGCGGGCAATCGC
>CAZDDH010000005.1:0-63788 GCA_964504165.1 uncultured Rickettsiales bacterium
GAGGTCATCGTCCGGCAGATGCTGCGTCGCGTGAAGATCAAGGATCCGGGCGAGACGGATCTTCTCGTGGACGAGCAGGTGGACAAGCATGTCCTGGACGAGATGAATCAGAAGGCCCTCAAGGAGAAGCTCAAGCCGGCCATCGCCGAGCCGATGCTGCTGGGCATCACCAAGGCCAGCCTGAGCACCGACAGCTTCATTTCCGCGGCCAGCTTCCAGGAGACGACCCGTGTCCTGACCGAAGCAGCCATCAACGGGAAGGTCGACTACCTGCGCGGTCTCAAAGAGAACGTCATCATGGGCCGTCTGGTCCCCGCAGGGACCGGTTACAAGGCGTACCACAAGATCAAAATCACTACCGAGGATGCCGATACGGCCGCCACTCCGGCTGCCGCTTCGGGTGCCCAGGGAGGTCCCATCGCGACCTGATGGGCTTCATACCTGTCAAGGAGACCGAGATCTCCTTGACAGCAAGGGTGGTTACTAGGTATTTAACGCGCCGCCGCTCCGGTGGTGCAATACGGAACCGAACGGACAGATTGCCGGGGAACGAAGGTGAGAGCTCACCCAACCCGGCCGCCGAAAGGATAGCTGGATGCCGACCATCAACCAGCTGGTGCGTAGGGGTCGCAAGTCGCAGAAGGCGAAGACCACCTCTCCCGCGCTGAAGAGCTGCCCGCAGAAGCGTGGCGTGTGCACTCGCGTGTACACCACGACTCCCAAGAAGCCCAACTCAGCGCTCCGCAAGGTCGCCCGTGTCCGCCTCACCAACGGCATGGAAGTAACGACCTACATCCCCGGTGAGGGACACAACCTGCAGGAACACTCCGTGGTCCTGATCCGTGGCGGCCGCGTCAAGGATCTGCCCGGTGTTCGCTATCACGTGGTTCGCGGCGTGCTCGACTCCATCGGTGTCGAACGTCGCCAGAGCCGCTCCAAGTACGGCGCCAAGCGCCCGAAGAAGTAACCGGAGGGTTCTGCCGTGCCACGCAGAAGAGAAGTACCGAAACGTATCGTCCTGCGGGATCCCAAGTACAACGACGTGCTGGTCGCCAAGTTCATCAACAACGTGATGAACGACGGCAAGAAGGCCGTCGCCGAGCGCATCGTCTACGGCGCTTTCGAGGTCATCCACGACAAGACCCGCGACGATCCTCTAAAGGTCTTCAAGAAGGCCCTGGACAACGTGCAGCCCCAGATCGAGGTTAAGTCTCGGCGCGTGGGTGGTTCCACGTACCAGGTGCCCGTGGAAATCCGGCCCGAGCGCCGTATGGCCCTGGGCATGCGCTGGGTCCGTAACTTCGCGCGTAAGCGCCACGGCCGCTCCATGGGCGAGAAGCTCGCTGCCGAGCTGATGGAAGCGTCGTTGGGGCGGGGGGAGGCCGTAAAGAGGAAAGACAATGTCCACAAGATGGCCGAAGCCAACAAGGCCTTCGCCCACTACCGGTGGTAGTCCAATCCGCGTAGGCGCCCCCGGGCGCCGTCCGCGGCCGAGTAATCAACAACGGGAGTTGAGTTCCAGCCGGGCATCGGGGTATCGGATTGAGGATTGGCTGACCCCGACTGATCGCGGCAAAGCAGGAACCCTAACCACAACCCGCCCCCGGCAGCACGCGCTGCTGCCAAGGAGCTGGAGCGAAGATCATGACGACCCCTCTTCCCCAGCTCCGCAATATCGGCATCATGGCCCACATCGATGCCGGCAAGACCACCGCCACCGAACGAATGCTCTTCTACACCGGCGTCAGCCACAAGATGGGCGAAGTCCACGAGGGCACGGCCGTCATGGACTGGATGGACCAGGAGCAGGAGCGGGGCATCACCATCACGTCGGCGGCCACGACCTGCTACTGGCAGGATTGCCAGATCAACATCATAGATACGCCCGGGCACGTGGATTTCACCGTCGAGGTGGAGCGGTCGCTGCGCGTCCTCGATGGGGCCATCGGCATATTCAGCGCGGTAGAAGGGGTGGAGCCTCAGTCGGAGACCGTCTGGCGCCAGGCGGACCGCTACGAAGTTCCCCGAATCGCCTTCGTCAATAAGATGGATCGCATCGGCGCGGACTTCCTCGCCGTCCTGGAACAGATGTCCAAGAAGCTCGCCGCCCGCCCGGTGGCATTCCAGCTGCCGCTGGGAGCCGAGGACGAACACGCTGGCGTCATCGACCTGCTGGGCATGAAGGCCGTCGTCTACGACGACGCGACGCTGGGCGCTCAGTTCCGCGAGATCCCGGTACCGGACGAGTACCTGGAGCTGGCCCAGGAGCGCCGCGAGACGTTACTGGAGGCCATCGTCGAGGACGACGACGAGTTGGCCATGCGCTACCTCGATGGCGAGGAGATCTCCCAGGAGGAGCTCAAGGCTGCAGCCCGTAAGGCCTGCATCTCCATGCGCTTCGTGCCCTGCTTTTGCGGGTCGGCATTCAAGAACAAGGGTATCCAGCTGCTGCTCGACGCCATCGTCGACTATTTACCGTCTCCTGTGGACGTGCCCCCTATCGTGGGCCAGGCTCCAGACGACCCCGACGAGGCGCTGGAGCGCCCCCCCGATCCCAAGGCCCCCTTCGCGGCGCTGGCCTTCAAGATCATGTTCGACTCCTACGTCGGCAACCTGACCTATCTGCGGGTGTATTCGGGGACCGCCGAGATCGGCGACCAGGTCTTCAACCCCGTGGCGCGCAAGCGGGAACGGTTCGGGCGCATCCTGCGCATGCACGCCAACAAGCGCGAGGACGTCAAGACCATCGGCCCCGGGGACATCGTCGCCGCGGTTGGGCTCAAGAACACCTCCACCGGGGATACCCTCAGTGACAAACGATCGCTGGTGGTCCTGGAGTCGATGGATTTCCCCGACCCAGTCATCACCATCGCCATCGAGCCCAAGACCAAGAACGATCAGGACAAGCTAGGAGCCTCCCTCCAGCGCATCGCCATGGAAGATCCGACCTTCCGGCTGCTCAAGGACCCGGAGACAGGGCAGACGCTCATCGCCGGGATGGGGGAGTTGCACCTGGAGATCATCGTCACTCGCTTGCTCCGGGAGTTCTCGGTTCAGGCCGCCGTGGGTAAGCCTCAGGTGGCTTACAAGGAGACCGTGGGCAAGCGCGCGACGGGGGAGGCCGTCTTCGAGAAGCAGACGGGCGGTCGCGGCCTGTACGGGCACGTGAAGCTGCAGCTGGAGCCGCGGGAGATCGGGAGCGGCTTCGAGTTCGAGGATGGCAGCACGGGCGGCTCGGTCCCCAAGGAGTTTATCCCGGCCATCCAGACCGGGACGGAAGAGGCCATGGAGCGTGGTGTCCTCGCCGACTTCCCGATGGTGGATGTGAAGGCCACGCTACTGGGCGGCGGTGCCCACGAAGTGGACTCCTCGGAGATGTCTTTCAAGATCGCGGCCTCCATGGCGTTCGACGACGCCATGAAGAAAGCCGAACCGACGTTGCTCGAGCCCGTGATGGCCATCGAGATCAGCATGCCTGAGGAATATCTGGGCACGGTGATCAACGACCTCAACGGTCGGCGGGGCAAGGTCAGCACCATGGAGATGCGCGGTGGCGCCCAGGTGGTTCAAGGCGAAGTACCGCTGGCCACGATGTTCGGCTACGCCACCGATTTGAGGTCACTCACCCAGGGCCGCGCGACCTACACGATGCAGTTCGACCACCTGGCGGCGGTTCCTTCTGGGGTCATGGGAGACGTGGTCAAGAAGATCAGGGGTTATTAAATCCCCGAAATATCGGGGTTTTCCCTTGAGCGGCGGCACGGGTTTTGCTATAACGCCTCGCACTTTGCGAGCAGACAAGGTTTGGGAACGGATTGAACAATGGCGAAGCAGAAGATCAGAATCCGTCTAAAGGCCTATGACCACAAGCTTTTGGACAAATCCGCCAAGGAGATCTTGGAGACGGCCAAGCGGACTGGCGCGACCGTTCGAGGTCCCATTCCGCTGCCGACCCGGATCAACAAATATTGCGTCCTGCGCTCCCCGCACGTGGACAAAAAGTCCCGCGAGCAGTTCGAGGTCCGGACGCATAACCGGTTGCTGGATATCTTGCAGCCGACCCAGGCGACCGTGGACGCCCTGATGAAGCTCGATCTGAGCGCCGGCGTCGACGTTGAAATCAAACTCAACTGATACGCCGAGAACGGTCAAGGAACGAAACGATGCCGAAGATCATCGTATACAACATGCAGCATGAGCAGGTCGGGGAGCTCGATCTCCCGGACGGCATCTTTGCCGAGACCCAGTACGACCAGCTGCTCCACGAAGTCGTCCGCTATCAGCGCGCCAAGGCTCGCAGCGGCACGGCCGACACCAAGGTTCGCTCGGATGTCCGTGGCGGTGGGCGCAAGCCATACCGGCAGAAGGGCACCGGCCGAGCTCGCCAGGGTACGCGCCGGGCGCCGCAGTTCGCCGGTGGTGGCGTGGTCTTCGGGCCGCACCCACGCGACTTCGGCTTCAAGCTCAACAAGAAGGTCCGGCGCAACGCGCTCAAATCCGCGATCACTCGCCGTACCGCGGCCACGAAGTTGATCCTCGTGGATGAGCTCGAGATGCCGGAGATCAAGACCCAGCAGTTTGCTTCGTTCCTCGACAAGTTCGAGATCGAGTCAGCGCTGGTCGTCCTGGAACGCGAGGATCGCAACGTTCAGCTGTCGGCTCGCAACATCCCGCGTATCACGGTGATGCCGAGCCAGGGCCTGAACGTCCACGACGTGCTGCGCCACGAGCATCTGGTCATGACGGTTCCGGCCGTCGAGGCTGTGAAGGAGCGGCTGTCATGAGCGAAGTATTCGACGTCATCCTGGGACCCCTGGTCACAGAGAAGAGTGCTCTTCAGCAGGACGAGAACATCTACGCCTTCAAGGTCGGCGAGGCCGCCAACAAGGTGGAGATCAAGCGGGCTGTTGAGGATCTGTTCGGCGTGTCCGTACTGGGTGTGCGGACGGTCCGGATGCGCGGCAAAATGAAGCGATTTGGCCGCCATTTCGGCAAGCGTAGTAATTGGAAGAAAGCGTACGTGACCCTGGAAGAGGGCAACGCCATCAACCTGTACGAGAACGTCTGACGGTCGCGGAACTCGAGGCTAGAGAACGATGGGCATCAAGCGATACAAGCCGACCAGCCCCGGGCGTCGGCACATGACCGGCAACGATTATGCCGAGATCACGACGGATCAGCCCCACAAGCCGCTATTGCGGTCGCTGAACCGGATCTCCGGCAGGAACAACAACGGGCGGATCACGATGCGGCGCCGTGGCGGTGGTCACAAGCGTCGGTATCGGGTCATCGACTTCAAGCGGGACAAGGTCGGCGTGCCGGCTCGCGTCTCCACGATCGAGTATGACCCCAATCGGACCGGATTCATCGCCCTGGTCGTCTACGCAGACGGGGAGAAGCGGTACATCGTCGCTCCTCACGGACTGCACGTGGGTGACGAGATCGTGTCCGGACCCGAAGCGGAAATCCGCCCCGGAAACGCCTTGCCGCTGGAAGCCATCCCGCTGGGCACGCTCGTGTTCAACGTGGAGCTCAAGCTTGGCAAGGGCGCGCAGCTGGTCCGTTCGGCCGGCGCCGAGGCTCAGGTGATGGCCAAGGAGGGCAAGTATGTCCTCCTGCGGTTGCCGTCCGGCGAACTGCGGCAGGTGTTGAACCGCTGCTACGCCACGGTGGGCCAGGTCAGCAACCCGATGCATTCCAACATCAAGATCGGGAAGGCCGGCCGCAACCGCTGGAAGGGCCGCCGCCCCAAGGTGCGCGGTACTTCCATGAACCCCATCGATCACCCGCACGGTGGTGGTGAGGGTCGGACCGCCGGTGGTCGTCATCCGGTGACGCCGTGGGGTATCCCCACCAAGGGCAAGAAGACCCGCAGTAACAAGCGCAGCGACAAGTTCATCGTGAAGCGTCGCACCAAGTAGCGCGGCAGCGGTTCAGAACACAGGAACCGGAAAGGGACTGACAGGTGGGCAGAAGTATCAAAAAGGGGCCGTTCGTCGACCGCCATCTGCTCGAGAAGATCAACGCGACCCGTGAAGGCTCGGGTCCGAAGGTCATCAAGACCTGGTCTCGCAGATCAGTGATCACGCCGGACTTCGTGGGGTTGACCTTCGCCGTGCACAACGGCCGCAAGTTCATCCCCATCTATGTCACAGAGAACATGGTCGGCCACCGCCTGGGTGAGTTCGCTCCGACGCGGACCTTCTACGGGCACGCCGCCGATCGCAAGAGCCGGGTGCGGTAGGGAGACGGTCATGCAATCCTCCGCGATTCACAAATTCGCGCGCATTTCGCCCCGCAAGGTGCGCCTCGTTGCGGACACCGTCCGCGGCCGGGACGTGAGCCAGGCGATCGAGATGCTGAAGTTCATGCGTAAGCGGTCAGCTCCCATGCTCAGCCGCGTCATCTGGTCAGCCGTCAACAACGCCAAGGAAAAGAAGTCGACGACGGACGTGGACAAGCTGTTCGTCAAGACCATCCTGGTGGACGGGGGTCCGACCCTGCGGCGATGGTTGCCCAGGGCTCACGGTCGCGCGACCCGTATCCGGAAGCGCACGGCCCATATCACCGTCGTGTTGGACGAGAGGGATTAGGAGGCAGCTGTGGGTCAGAAGGTACACCCGATCGGGTTCCGCCTGGGGACCATCCGGACATGGGATTCTCGGTGGTTTGCCGAGAAGAACTACTCGGAGTTCCTGCACGAGGATCTGCAGATCCGCAAGTTCCTCAAGAAGAGGCTGGCTGGTGCGCAGGTAAGCCGCGTGATCATCGAACGCGCTGCCAACAAGGCCAAGGTGTACGTGTACGCCGCCCGGCCTGGGATGATCATCGGCAAGCGTTGCGCCGGTCTCGAGGCGCTCAACAAAGAACTGGGCAAGGTCACGGACACCGAGCTGTTCCTCAACATCATCGAGGTCCGCAAGGTCGAGATGGACGCCACGCTGGTGGCGGAGAACATCGCCGCCCAGCTCGTCAAGCGAGTTAATTTCCGCCGCGCCATGAAGAAGGCCATGCAGTCCACCATGCGGTCGGGCGCGCAGGGTATCAAGATTATGTGCGGCGGGCGTCTCGGTGGTATCGAGATGAGTCGCAAGGAATTCTACCGCGAAGGTCGGGTTCCGCTGCACACCATCCGCGCCGACATCGACTACGGCCAGGCCGTCGCCAGGACCACCTACGGGGTCATCGGCGTCAAGGTCTGGATTTTCAAGGGAGAGATTCTCCCGGGTGATGAAGAGGAGCGCTAGTCATGCTGGCTCCCAAGAAGGTCAAGTACCGCAAGCGCCAGAAGGGCAACATGCGTGGCCTTTCCTACCGCGGTTGCTCCGTCAACTTCGGTGAGTATGGGCTACAGGCCGTCGCGCCTGGCTGGATCACCTCCCGTCAGATCGAGGCTGCTCGTGTGGCTATCACACGGTCGGTCAAGCGTGGCGGGCGTGTCTGGATCCGCATCTTCCCGGACAAGCCGCTGAGCAAGAAGCCGGCTGAAACCCGCATGGGTAAGGGTAAGGGCAACCCGGAATTCTGGGTCGCCGTCGTCAAGCCGGGACGCATCATGTACGAGCTGTCGGGTGTGGACGAGGTCGCGGCGCGCAAGGCGTTGAAGCTGGCCGCCGCCAAGCTCCCCATTCCGACCAAAGTCGTGCTGCGGGAGGACTGATCCATGACGAGCATCAGCGAATTCCGTGAGCTGGAAGACCGTGAACTACTGCTGCGTCGTTACGACGTGGTGCAGGAGCTCGTGGTCGTCAAGTTCCACAAGGCAACCGGCCAGCTGGACAACACGGCGCGACCCAAGCAGCTCCGTCGGGATCTGGCACGAATCAACACCGTGATCCGCGAGCGCGAACGAGCCCAGGACCTGGCCCCCGGCGGCCTGGTGGCCCAGGTTGGCTCGCTCAAGGACGACACGGGCAAGGGCTACACCAAGATCCAGGAGCGGTTCGGCGTCCGAACCTGACCTGTGAGCGAGGCAGCAGATGGCTGAAGAACAGAGAAATAGCCGTACTTTCGTCGGCAAGGTCGTCAGCAGCGCGATGGACAAGACCGTCGTGGTACGTGTCGATCGCAAGAAGATGCACCGCCGCTACAAGAAGTACGTGACGGTTGCCAAGAAATACATGGCCCACGATGCAGAGAACGTCTGCAACGTCGGTGACAAGGTAGAGATCGTCGAGTCCCGCCCGCTGAGCGCTCGCAAGCGCTGGGTCGTGACACGGCAGCTGACCATCCATCAGGACTGATTCCTCTTCTCGCCACGGTGGGTTGAGGGTTTGGAGAAGGCACCATGATCCAGATGCAGACGATTCTGGACATCGCCGATAACAGCGGTGCCAAAAAAGTGATGTGTATCAAGGTCCTGGGTGGATCTCACCGGCGCTATGCCCGGCTGGGAGACATCGTCAAGGTCACGGTCAAGGAAGCGATCCCCAATTCGAAGATCAAGAAGGGGACCGTGATGGAGGCCGTGGTCGTGAGGACCGCGAAAGAAACCCGTCGTGCCGACGGCACCTACATCCGCTTCGACGGCAACTCGGCCGTCCTGATCAAGCCGGACAAGGAGCCCGTCGGAACGCGCATCTTCGGACCGGTGGCCCGGGAACTGAGGCAGAAGCGGTTCATGAAGATCGTGTCTCTGGCTCCGGAGGTTCTCTAGTCATGGACAAGCACAAGACGTATCTGAAGCGTGGCGACACCGTGAAGGTCATCGCCGGTGCGCACAAGGATCGTGTGGGCAAGGTCCTGCAGATCTTGCACAAGAAGAACCGGCTCGTGGTCGAGGGGATCAATATGGTCAAGCGCCATCAGCGACCCACGGCCCAAATGCGACAGGGCGGGATCATCGAAAAAGAAGCGTCGATCCACATCAGCAACGTTCAGCTGGTCGTGGGCAAGAACGAAGACGCGACCCGGGTCCGTTTTGACGGCGAAGGTCGCGGCAAGGCTCGCATCGCGGTACGAACCGACGAGCGGATCGACTGACGAGAGGAGAGCGGGCACCCAACGGGGATCGAGTGAAAGCGTGATCCCGGCAGCCCGCGGAGGCAGACATGGCAAGGCTGAAAGAAAAGTACAAGCAGGACGTTATCCCTGCGCTCATGAAGGAGTTCGGGTACTCCAACGTGATGGAGGCCCCAAAGCTCGCCAAGATCGTCGTCAACACCTCCCTCAAGGAAGGTATCCGCGACATCAAGGTGCTGGAAACAGCTGCCGGTGAGATTGGGCTGATCACGGGGCAGAAACCGATTATCCGCCGCGCCCGCCGCAGCGTGGCCAACTTCAAGCTCCGCGAGGGCATGCCCATCGGAACGATGGTCACCACGCGGCGCGAACAGATGTACGAGTTCCTCGACCGGCTGATTACCATAGCAATCCCGCGATTCAGGGATTTCCGTGGGCTCAACGGCAAGGCATTTGATGGACGCGGTAATTACTCGATGGGTATCCAGGAACAGATCGTGTTCCCGGAAATCGATTATGACAAGGTCGCCCGGATTACTGGCATGAACATCACCATGGTGACAACAGCCAAGACGGACGCGGAAGGCAAGGCCCTGCTCAGAGAGCTCGGCATGCCTTTCAAGAACTAGCTAGGAGAACAGGGAAATGGCCAAAACTTCGCTACGAGTGAAGGCCAAGCGTGAAGCCAAGTTCAAGGTTCGCGCGTACAACCGTTGTCCCGTCTGCGGCCGGGCCCGGGCCTACATGCGTAAATTTGACATGTGTCGCATCTGCTTCCGGACGCTGGCCCTCGAGGGCAAGATTCCGGGCGTCATCAAGAGCAGCTGGTAGGAGGACACATCATGACCATGACCGACCCGATTGCGGACATGCTCACTCGCATCCGCAACGCTTTACAGGCCGGCCACCAGCGGGTCGTCCTCCCTTCTTCCAAGGTGAAGATGGAGATCGCCCGGATCCTCAAGACCGAGGGTTTCATCGGTGACTTCCGCCGGGAAGACGATGGGGTGCAGGGCAAGATCCACATTGACCTGAAGTATGACAAGAGCGACGAGGGAATCATCCTGGGGATCGAGCGCGTCAGCCGCCCAGGTCGCCGCGTCTACAAGGGCAAGGAAGATATTCCTAAGACCCTCGGTGGCCTCGGTGTGACCGTGATTTCCACGAGCCGAGGCGTCATGACCGATACGCAGGCTCGCCGCCACGGTGTGGGCGGAGAAGTCCTCTTCAGGGTCTGGTAGGAGGAGACGATGTCTCGCGTAGGTAACAAACCGATCGATCTGCCCAAGGGCGTGTCGTTCGAGGAAAAGAACGGTACTTGCTTCGTCAAGGGCCCCAAGGGGGCACTCGAGCAGTCGGTACCGAAGCGGGTCGCTGTAGCGGTCGCGGACGGCAAGGTCGTCGTGACTCGCAATGGTGATACCAAGCAGGCTAAATCCAACCACGGCCTGCTGCGTGCGTTGCTCCAGAACATGGTCACCGGCGTCAACACCGGCTGGACCAAGAAGCTGGAGATCCAGGGCGTCGGTTACTCGGCCGAGGTCGAGGGCCAGACGATGACCATGCGCCTGGGGTACAGCCATCCGGTGGTGTTCCCGGTTCCCGAGGGCATCAGCATCGAGATCGAAAAGGGCACCAAGATCACGATCGCCGGGATCGACCGCGCGGCCGTCGGCCACACGGCCGCGGTTATCCGTGGATTCCGCAAGCCCGACGCCTACAAGGGCAAGGGCATCCGATACGCTGACGAGCTGGTTCGTCTGAAGCCGGGCAAGGCAGGAGCGACCGCCTGATCCTTAACGGTTTGACCAACGGACGAATTTTGCTATTATTGCGCGCCCCGCGCGGGGTGATGGAGAGAAGAGATGGCCCGTACAAATCCAAGAGCTGTAGCTCGGGTACGGCGTAAGAAGCACATCCGCAAGCGTCTGCGTGGGACGACGGAGAGGCCGCGGCTTTGCGTCTTCCGCAGCACGAAACATATCTACGCGCAGATCATCGATGACCAGACGGGACGGACAATCGTGACCGCCTCGACCGTCGAGAAAGACGTGGAGATTGAAGGTAGCCGTGGCAACTCCAAGGCTGCTGTCGTGATCGGTAAGGCCGTCTCCAGGCGGGCTCAAGACGCCGGTCTGAAGAAGGTTGTGTTCGATCGCAACGGATATCTGTACCACGGCAGGGTCAAGGCCCTGGCCGATGCGGCCCGCGAAGAGGGTCTGGAGTTCTAGCATGGCCCGGTTCACGGACAACGATATCGAACTCATCGACAAGGTTGTAGACATCAACCGCGTCGCCAAGGTGGTCAAGGGTGGCCGCCGCTTCAACTTCGCCGCGCTGGTCGTGGTCGGGGATGGAGACGGGCGCGTGGGGATCGGTCACGGCAAGGCCCACGAGGTCCCCGAGGCCATCCGCAAGGGCGGAGAGCGAGCCAAGCGCGCGATGGTGAAGGTGCCCGTCACGGACGACGGCAGTATTCCCCATCAGATCGTGGGCCGCTACGGCGCGGGCCGGGTTCTGCTGAGGCCGGCTGGCCCGGGTACCGGCGTGATCGCCGGCGGTCCGGTTCGAGCCATCATGGAGGCGGCCGGGATTCGCAACATCCTGACCAAGTGCCTGGGTTCGAACAACCCGCACAACGTGCTCAAGGCCACGATGGTCGCCATGAACAGCCTGCAGGAGCCCGAGGCCTATATGCGGCGCCGCGGTGTGAGCGCGGATGCCGAGGCCAAGCCGGCGGAGGCGTCGTCATGAGCAAGCTACGTGTGAAGCAGAAAAAGAGCGGCATCGGCTGTCCTCCGGATCAGCGGCGCACGCTCAAGGGGCTTGGCCTGACCAAGCTAAACAAGACGGTGGAATTGGCCAATGATCCGTGTATTCGCGGCATGGTCAAGAAGGTTATTCATCTTGTCGAGGTGGAGGAAGTCGACTAGCGTCGGCGGGCCTCTCCACAACCCCCTGGGTTGTTGTGGAGAGCCGATGGCCGGATGAACCGGCCTTTCCAACCTGCGAGCGCAAGCGAGTCGCGAATCGCCATGGCGCGAAGAGCGGCGAAGAGAGGAAATGATGGACCTCAATAAGTTGACCCCAATGCCGGGGAACAGGCAGCGCCGCAATCGTGTGGGACGCGGCGATGGCTCCGGTAATGGCAAGACGTGTGGCCACGGCCACAAGGGCCAGAAGGCTCGGAGTGGCGGTGGCATTAGGCCTGGCTTCGAAGGCGGTCAGATGCCGCTGCATCGTCGCCTTCCCAAGCGCGGCTTCTCCAATTATCACTTCCGCAAGCGGTTCGCGCTGGTTAACCTGCGCGACCTCGCTAGTTTTGCGGAGGGGGCCGTCGTCGATCCCGGCACCTTGGTTCAGCGCGGTACAGTCCACAAGCTGTACGACGGGCTGAAGGTTCTGGGCGAGGGCGAGTTGAGCGTGGCACTGACCGTGCGTGCGCATAAGTTCAGCAAATCGGCACGGGCGAAGATCGAGGCTGCCGGAGGCACCGCCGAGATCATCGAACGGAAGAGCAAGGACTAGGAGAGCGGCCTTGGCCAGCAGCTTCCTGAACGTCTGGAAGATTCCGGAACTCCGCAAGCGCATAATCTTCACGATTGCGCTGCTGGGAGTTTACCGCATCGGTGTGTTCATTCCGGTTCCCGGAGCGAACCGCCAGGCTCTGTCCGAATTCTTCGAAAACCAGGGGGGCAATACGCTCTTCGGGTTGTACGACATGTTCTCCGGTGGAGCGCTCGAGCAGTTCTCGATCTTCACCTTGGGCATCATGCCGTACATCAGCGCGTCCATCATTTTGCAGCTGCTGACGGTGGTCATCCCATCGCTGGAGCGGTTGCAGAAGGAAGGGGATGCCGGGCGTCGCAAGATCGTCCAGTACACGCGCTACGGCACCGTGGTGATTTCGATCATCCAGGGATTCGCCATTGCCTATGGCATGGAGAGCATGAACCCCACCGGTACGCCGGTCGTGGCCAGCGGAGGGCCATGGTTCTGGTTCCTGACGGTCATCACGCTCACCTGTGGCACCGCCTTCATCATGTGGCTGGGCGAGCAGATCACCGAGCGCGGGATTGGCAACGGCATCTCCCTGATCATTATGTCGGGGATTGTGGCCCAGTTCCCTGCGGGTATCTACAAGTCCGTGCGGGCCATGGGTGACGGCGCCAGCGCCGGCAGCGGCCTGAGCGCGGTGGGCTGGATGATCCTGGTCGTGGGCATGGTGCTGGTCATCGCCTTCATCGTGTACTGCGAACGAGGCCAGCGCCGTATCCCGGTGCAGTACGCCAAGCGTGTCGTGGGCCGGAAGGTGTACGGCGGGCAGAGCACGCATCTGCCGTTGAAGATCAATACCGCGGGCGTCATCCCGCCGATCTTCGCATCGTCGATCATCATGTTCCCGGCCACCATCGCCACCTTCTGGCAGACGGAGTGGCTCCGGGAAGTGCAGAATCTGTTCCAGGTCAACACGTACATCTACAACGTGACGTACGTCTGCTTGACCGTCTTCTTCTGCTACTTCTACACGGCCGTGACCTTCAACCCGACGGACGTGGCGGAGAATCTCAAGAAGCACGGCGGCTTCATTCCGGGCATCCGCCCCGGCAAGAACACCGCGGAGTTCATCGACCGGGTACTGACGCGCATCACGCTGGTGGGCGCGCTCTACATCTCGGCCGTCTGCGTGCTGCCCAACATATTGATCGTCAGGTACAACGTTCCATTCTACTTCGGTGGGACGAGTCTTTTGATTGTGGTCGGTGTCGCCATCGATACGGTGGCTCAGATCGAGAGTCATCTGTTGACACGGCACTACGATGGATTGATGGGAGCCGGCGGGACGCGTATTCGCGGCCGCGGCCGAAGAGGATAGAGACATGAAGCTGGTTTTGTTTGGACCTCCCGGTGCCGGCAAGGGCACGCAAGCCAAGAAGATGATCGAGCTGTACAACGTGCCGCAGATCGCCACGGGCGACATCCTGCGCGCCGCTCGCCACAGCGGGACCGCCGTGGGCGAAGAGGCCAAGGGGTACATGGACGCGGGCAAGCTGGTGCCGGACGACCTGATCATCCGCATCATCCAGGCGCGCCTCCAGGAGGATGACTGCCAGACCGGGTTCATCATGGACGGATTCCCCCGGACGGTGGCCCAGGCCGAGGCCTTCGATGCCATGCTGGAGAGTGACGGCAAGGTGCTGGACGCCGTGATTTCCATCGAAGTGGACGACAACGCCATCGTCGGCCGGCTCGGTGGCCGCCGTGTCTGCAAGAAGTGCGGTGGAACATTCCACCTGGAGTACAACCCCACCAAGGTCGAGGGCATCTGCGACCTGTGCGGCGACGAGACCTACCTGCGCGAGGACGACCAAGAAGGTACGGTGCGTGCCCGGCTCGACACCTACCACGGTCAGACCGCACCGGTGGCGAATCATTACGACGGCAAGGGGCTGCTCAAGCCCGTCGCCGGTGTAGGCGGTATCGACGAGATTTTCGAGTCGATCAAGGCTGCGGTTGCGCAAGCGACCGCTTAGCTCGGAGACAGGAACATGAAGGTCAGGGCATCCGTGAAGAAAATGTGTGACAAGTGCCGCATCATCAAGCGACGCGGCGTCCTCAGGGTGATCTGCGAGAACCCCAAGCACAAACAGCGTCAGGGATAGTCCTGGGACGTACGGGAGAATACCGTGCCACGTATTGCTGGAATTGACCTTCCTCGTAACAAGAGGATCGAGATCGCGCTGACGTACATCTACGGCATCGGCCGGACAACCGCGAAGAAGATCCTCGCGGAAGCCGGTGTGAATCCGGAGACACGCTCAGAGGTCCTGACGGACACGGAAGCTGCGAGCATCCGCGACGTCATCACGAGGAAGTACAAGGTGGAAGGGGACCTGCGCAAGGAGGTCGCCATGAACATCAAGCGTCTGATGGACCTGCAGACTTACCGGGGACTACGGCATCGTCGTTCCTTGCCGGTACGCGGTCAGCGGACGCACACCAATGCGCGCACCCGCAAGGGGCCGCGTCGCATCGTGATCAAGCGCAAGGGCAAGCGGTAAATCCGCACTCGATAGGAAACGATCATGGCGAATCCAAAGCGCTCCACGCGGGGCAAGAAGAAAATCAAGAAGAACGTACCTGTGGGCGTGGCTCACATCCAGGCGACGTTCAACAACACGATCATCACGATCACGGACCCGCAGGGCAACGTGCTCTCTTGGTCGTCCGCTGGTGTGCGTGGGTTCAAGGGATCCCGCAAATCGACACCGTTCGCTGCCCAGTTGGCCGCCGAAGATGCGGCTCGCCACGCCAGGGATCACGGCGTCGAGTCCATCGCAGTTCACGTCAATGGACCCGGGAGCGGCCGCGAGTCGGCGCTCCGCGCGCTGGCATCGTCGGGCATGCGGATCACCATGATTCGCGACGTCACACCGATCCCGCACAACGGTTGTCGGCCGCCGAAGCGGCGTCGGGTGTAAGGAGTAGATCATGGCGAGGTACATCGGGCCGGTTTGTCGTTTTTGCCGTCGGGAAGGGCTGAAGCTTTTCCTCAAGGCCGAGCGTTGCTACACCGACAAATGTGCATTCGAACGGACGAGCTACCCCCCCGGGCAGCACGGAACGCGGCGAATCAAGTTCAGCGAGTATGGCCAGCAGCTTCGTGAGAAGCAGAAGGTCCGGCGCATGTACGGCCTCCAGGAGAGTCAGTTCCGGCTGACCTTCAAGCGGGCCGACCAGATGAAGGGCGTCACCGGTGAGAACCTGCTGCGCCTGCTGGAGCAGCGGCTGGACAACGTGGTCTTCCGTCTTGGTTTCGCGGGTACCCGCGCCGAGGCGCGCCAGATCGTGTGCCACAGCCACATCCAGGTGGACGGCAAGCGGGTGAACATCCCCAGCTATCGCGTGAAGCCTGGTCAGGTCATCAGCCTTCGCGAGAAGAGCCGCAAGATTGGGCGCTTCATCGAGAACATCGAGCGGTCTCAGGCCCGCACCACGATGAGCTGGTTGGAAGCGGACCGTGACAATTTCCAGGGTACGATGGCCGCCTTGCCGGTCCGTGAGGAGCTGTCCACGCCCATCGAAGAGCAGCTCATCGTCGAGTTTTACAGTCGATAGGGTCCTCTGAACCGAGGGAGAGCGAAGCATGTACAGGAACTGGCGCACACTGATACGGCCCCGTGGTGTCGAGATCGAATCCGGCGGCGATCCGAATGTCTACGCCAAGATCGTGGCTCGCCCCATGGAGCGCGGCTTTGGTATCACGCTCGGAAATGCCTTGCGGCGAGTTCTGCTGTCCAGCCTCCAGGGCGCAGCTATCACTGCCATCAAGGTGGACGGAGTGCTCCACGAGTTCTCCACCATCGACGGTGTCGTCGAGGATGTGACCGAGATCATCCTCAACCTCAAGGGCGTGCTGCTGAAGATGGAAGGCCATGAAGCACGGACGCTGGTCCTCGAGAAGAAGGGCGCTGGGGTCGTCACCGCGGGTGACATCACCGTGTCGCACGACGTGGAGGTCCTCAACAAGGACCATCATGTCTGCACGCTGGCCAGGGACGGGAAGTTCCGTGCCGAACTGACGGTGAAGAAGGGCAAGGGGTACATCCCCGCCGAGCAGAACGCCGATCCCGAGGCACCCATCGACACGATCCCCATCGACGCGCTGTTTTCCCCGATCCGCAAGGTCAACTACATGGTTGGCAACGCGCGTGTCGGCCAGCGCACCGACTACGACAAGCTGACGATGCAGATCTGGACGGACGGGTCCGTGTCCCCGGTGGATGCGTTGGCCTTCGCCGCCAAGATCGTCAAGGAGCAGCTGCAGGTCTTCATCAACTTCACCGAAGAAGACGAACCTGCTCCCGAGGGTATCGAAGAAGAAGAACCGCAGTTCAACGAGAATCTGTTCAAGACAGTGGACGAGCTCGAACTCTCCGTTCGTTCGGCCAACTGCCTGCAGAACGCCAACATCAAGTACATCTACGAGCTGGTCGAGAAGACCGAGTCCGAGATGCTCAAGACCAAGAACTTCGGTCGCAAGTCCCTCAACGAGATCAAGGAGATCTTGGCGGACATGGGCCTGAGCCTTGGCATGAAGCTGCACAACTTCCCGCGCAAGCGCGAGCAGGAGCAGGAGTAACTGCAGCCCCGCACAGCGGGAGTGGAGATAGGACGATGCGACACCGGAAGGCCGGACGGAAGCTAGGCCGCAACTCGGCCCACCGCAAGGCGATGTTCAGGAACATGGCCACCTCCTTGCTGTGGCACGAGCGGATCAAGACCACCGACGCCAAGGCCAAGGAGCTGAGGCGCCTGGTCGAACGCCTGATCACCCTGGGCAAGCGAGTCACGCCCGAGCAGATCGAAGCGGCGAGCGGCGACGAGCGCAAGGCGCTGGAAGCCCGACGTCTGCACGCGGTCCGGATGGCCCGCAAGACGGTCCAGGACCGTGAGGTGTTGACCAAACTGTTCTCGGACGTGGGCCCACGGTTCATGGACCGCAACGGTGGCTACACACGAATCATCAAGCTCGGGGTCCGGGCGGGTGACGACGCGCCGCTGAGCATCATCGAACTGGTCGACGGACAGTTCGACGAGGACGACGAGGACGCGGAGGACGAGGCCTCTGCCGACGAGACTTGAACACTCCACGACCTCAACCGATCTCCCGCCATTTCAGCTCCCCATTCGTTCGAGCGTGCCTGGCCGCGGCCTTCGTTGCGTGCGTGGGCGCGATCCTCATGACCGTACGATATGAACCCGCCCCCTCCGCGTCGGTGCATCCCCAGATGGAAACGACGTCGGAGCGCCCGGAGAATGCCGTGCCATTCACTCTCATGGACCACACAGGCCAGCAACAAAGCCTGGAGCAATTTGCCGGCCGCCCCATCGTGCTGAATTTCTGGGCCTCATGGTGCCCGCCATGCCTCGACGAGATGCCGTCTTTACAGAAACTCGTCCGCGCGATGGCGGATACGGACCTGGCCGTCGTCACCGTCACCCTGGACGAGAACTGGGAGGACGTGGACAAGGTGCTGAAGAAGACCGGGTTCGGCGACGGCGCGCTGGTCTTGATGGACGCGGACCGGGACGTGGCCAAATCCTACGGGACGATGAAAGTCCCCGAGACGTTCATCATCGACCGCGACGGGCGTATCGTTCACTTCTATATGGGGGCGAAGGACTGGGGGAGCGAGGCGTTCATCAAGGATATCCGTCTGCTGGTCGAGGGGCAGACCACCGCCCACTGACCGATCTCATCGGCTATCCAGATCCGGGAATTCGACATCCAGGATCTCCCCCGCTTCCACATCGACCAGCAAGACGCCGTCCGCATCGTAGGCGAGCGCATATTCGAGGAGCTGCCGGCGGGTCGGGGGGTAGGCGGGATCGGGGGCTTTCTCGCCGGTCTTGACCTCGGCGACGTACCGGTAGCCGCCCTGGCTGACCAGGAAATCGGCACGTACGGTGACCTCGAACTCCTCCCCATCGATGGCGACGCACCATGGGCAGCCGGGTTGTACCTCCTCTATGGTGTAGCCCTCACGCTGCAGCAGCCGCTCCGCGTCGGCTTCCCCTTGCCGGGCCCGCCTCTGCCGCGCCGCGTTCATCCGCTTCCAGCGGCTGCGCGCCCGCATCAACGCCACCAGCAAGATGAGGATGACGGAACCGAGGACGGTCAGGATGGGGAGGAGGTAGTCGATGGGGCATCGTACTTGGTTTGGGGGGAAGAAGAAAAAATCGCAGAGGACGCGGAGGGGGACGCGGTGGGCGCGGAGGGGGAGGAGTAGAGTTTTGGGAAGGGGACCAGGTTGTCCCTCCCACTCTGTGCAACCTCTGCGGCCTCTGCGCGCGCCGGACGCGCGCTCTGTGATCTCTGCGGGAGGCCGTCCAGGACGGACGGCCCTTCTTTCTCTTCTTCTTCAGCACGCACCAAAAAGGAAGAGCCGGCCAAGGCCGGCTCAGATGATCATTGGTGCGAGGAGGGGGACTCGAACCCCCACGGGCTTTTGGCCCACAAGCACCTCAAACTTGCGCGTCTACCAATTCCGCCACCCTCGCGTTCCAATGATCCTTCGGACTTATGGTCCGGAGATTTGGCAAGGTAATACAGGCTCGCCGGGCTGGCAAGCCCCTTGCGTTATTCCGTTTCCGAATCCTCGGCAGGTGCTGCTTCGGCCTCTTCCGCGCCCTCTTCGGCCGCTTCCTCGACGGCTTCCTCGGGTGCCTCCTCAGTGCCTTCCTCGGTGGCCTCTTCGGCGGGATCCTCGGCGGGCTGTTCGGCCGTCTCTTCTCCGGCTTCCTCACCCTCGGGGGGCAGCTCGCCGGCCTCTGCCGCTTCCTTCTCCTCGGCCCGCTTCTTCTCTTCGTCGAAGATGTCGTCTTCCAGGCCACCGCCCGACTGCTCCTGCGAGCTGTTCCAGGCCAGGCCCAGGGAGGTGAGCATGAACAACACCGCGGTCACGGTTGTGACCTTGTGCAGAAGGGTCATGGCACCGGTGGCACCGAAGACCGTCTGGCTGGCACCACCAAAAGCGGCGCCCATGTCAGAGCCCTTCCCCGTCTGGAGCAGGACCACGATGATCAGGAAGAAGCACAGGACGATGTGCAAGATGGTTACGAAGGCGATCATGATACTGGTTATCCTCTGCGCTCGAACCGGACGATTCCTTCGAAGGAATCGGCCTTCAAGCTGGCGCCGCCCACCAGGGCGCCGTCAATATCAGGTTTGGCCATGAGCGTGGCGATGTTTGCAGGTTTTACGCTGCCCCCGTACTGGATGCGAACGATATCTGCGACGGCCGGACCGGCGAGCTCGGCCAGGCGGTCACGGATCCACCCGTGAACTTCCTGGGCCTGCTCCGGAGAGGCCGTATGGCCGGTGCCGATGGCCCACACGGGCTCGTACGCAAGGATCAACTGGCCCACCGCGTCGCCATCGAGGCCCGCGAGCGCGCCATCGAGCTGGGAGAGCACGACCTCGCGGGTCGCACCGGACTCGCGCTGCTCCAGCGACTCTCCTACACAGACAATAGGGGTGAGCCCCTGGGCCAGGGCGGCGATGACCTTGCGGTTGACGGCCGCATCCGTCTCGCCGAACAGGGCGCGCCGTTCGGAATGACCGATGATGACGTGGCTGCAGCCGGCGTCTACCAGCATCTCCGCGCTGATCTCGCCCGTATAGGCTCCCTTGGTCTCCCAGTGTAAGTTCTGGGCCGCCAGGGCTACCGCCGTACCGCCCAGCGCCTCGCGGACGGGAATCAGTGCCGTGAACGTGGGGGCTACGATGACCTCGGGTTCTACACCCGACGCCAGCCGTTCGGCCAGTTCACGCGCGAGCAGGACGGACTCGGCGGTGGTACCGTTCATCTTCCAGTTGCCGGCTATTACAGGTCTACGCACGGTTCAACTCCTCAGGGCCGCCAGGCCGGGTAGGTCTGTCCCACTCAGGAACTCGAGCGATGCTCCGCCGCCGGTAGAAACATGGCTGATGTGATCGGCCAGCTTCATCTGCTTGACGGCGGCGACGCTGTCTCCGCCACCGACGACCGTGTAGCCGTCAGCCGTACCCACGGCTTCGGCTACGCCACGTGTGCCGGCGTCGAAGGGTTCGACCTCGAACATGCCCATCGGGCCGTTCCAGAATACGGTCTGTGCACGGTCGAGGACCTCGGAGAAACGGGCCACCGATCCAGGGCCGATGTCGAGGCCCATCTTCCCGTCGGGAATCTGACGGACGGTCTCGACGGGATCGGTGCTCGTCGGGCTCTCCCGCACCACGAAATCCGTAGGCAGATGGAGAGCGACCCCATACTCCTCGGCGCGGCTCATGATCTTCTTGGCCTGCCAGATCTTGTCCCGCTCTACCAGAGACGTGCCCACGGCCTGACCCTTGGCGGCCAGGAATGTGAAGGCCATCGCCCCCCCCACAACGAATCCGTCCACCCGATTCATCAGGTTCTCGAAGACACTGATCTTGTCGCTGACCTTGGCGCCGCCCAGCACGGCCACGAACGGTTTCCCCGGCTTGTCGACGAGCTTGCCGAGGGCCTCGAGTTCCCGTTGCACCAGCAAGCCCGTGCAGCGCTCTTCCATCAGGGCGGCCACACCGACCGTGGAGGCGTGTGCTCTGTGGAGCGCGCCGAAGGCGTCGTTGATGAAGACGTCGCCGCTCTTGGCCAGGCGCTCGGCAAAGCCCAGGTCGTTCTTCTTTTCGCCGGCATGAAAGCGGACGTTTTCCAGCAAGACGATGCCACTGTCCGGCAACTCGCTGACGACCTTGCGGACGCCCGGGCCGATGCAGTCATCGGTGAAGTACACTTCGCCATCCAGCAGCTCGGCCAACCGGGCTGCCACGGGCTCCAGCGTGTAGCGGTCTTCCGGGGCACCTTTGGGGCGCCCCAGGTGGCTCATCAGCACGACCTTGGCGCCGACGCCCATCAGGTGTTTGATGGTGGGTAGGGCGGCCTGGATGCGCGTGTCGTCGGTGATGACCCCATCGTCCAGCGGGACGTTGAAATCGACACGCATCAGGGTGCGCTTGCCACTCAATTCGAGCTGTTCGACCGAACGCAATGTCACGGGATGTCTCCAGTCAAAACGCCCACAAAGAGGGACGCTAAACTATATCCAGGGTGCCGTTTGGTCAAGGGATAGTTTGGTAGACTAAAGGCATGTGGTTTGAGCTCGACGGAATGAGGGTCAACGCCCGAGGTGTGGACGCCCGCGAAGGGGCCGGCCGAGGTGCCATTGCCCGGGTCCTAGGGGTCCCCAGGTCCCGCATCAAGGCGCGGGTATTGGTACGCCGCAGCCTGGACGCCCGGCACCGTCCTCCAGAGTATGTATGCCGCATGCTCGTGGAGCTGTCTGGGACGTCTACACCCGACACCGGCGAGGCGTGCAAACGGGGAAGGGGGCTGCGTGTCCGCGCGGTAGACGGACCACCCACCCCTCCCGCTGCGCCGCCTTCTATCCGGCGAACGGACGAGCGCCCCGTGGTCGTCGGCGCAGGCCCGGCAGGGCTGTTTGCCTGCCTGGACCTGGCACAGCGCGGGCTGCCACCGCTCCTCATCGAACGGGGAGAACCGGTGCAGCAGCGCCGGCTACATGTGCGCGATTTCCGTCGCCACGGTGAGTTGAACCCGTCCAGCAACATGGTCTTCGGTGAGGGTGGGGCTGGCGCGTTCTCGGACGGGAAAGTCTACACCCGATCGCGCAGCGAGCACGCGGCCACGGTCCTTCGATGGCTGGTGGAGCTGGGTGAACCCGCGGATATCCTGGTGGATGCCACGCCGCATATCGGTACGGATCGGCTGGCCGTGTTGTTGTCCAACCTGCGAGCGCGGCTGACAGAACTGGGGGCCGAGATCCGATTCGGTACAGAGCTGAAGGGGATACGCACGGCCGGGCAGAAGCTGACGGGCATCGAGCTGGGAGACGGCGAGTACGTGGAAACCCGTTCCCTGATCCTCGCCATCGGTCATAACGCCGCGGACAGCATCGGGGCTCTGAATCGCTGTGGTCTACCCATGCAGGCCCAATCCACCGCCATCGGTGTACGCATCGAACACCGACAGAGGGATGTGGACCGATGGCTCTATGGCGGGGAGCGAGGCGAGTTGCCGCCCGGGTTCTATCGGGTAGTGATGAAGCCCTCCGCACGCCAACCGCGGCCGGTGTACAGCTTCTGTATGTGCCCGGGGGGGGTCGTTGTGGCAGCGCCTGAGCGCATGGGCTGTGTCGTGACCAACGGCATGAGCGCCAGCCGTCGCTCCGGGACCTATGCCAACGCCGCATTGATCGTTCCGGTGGACGAGCGGGAATTCGCGCGGCACGGGGGGGCGGACGATGCCTTGAGGGGCCTACGTTTCCTGCAGCAACTGGAGGCTGCTGCCTGGGAACGAGGGGGTGGTGGATTCGTGGCGCCGGCCCAGCTGGCCGCGGATATGTTGGCGGGCCGGCCCACGGAGCAGGTGCCCGCTTGTACCTACCGGCCGGGTATCGTCGGAACCGAGCTGGCCTCCTTGCTGCCCGCGGATGTGGGCCGTTCCCTGTGCGCGGCGCTGGAGCAACTGGAACGTCGCTGGCCGGGGTTTGCCAGTGGCGATGCTCTGCTGGTGGGCCTGGAGACGCGGACCAGCTCTCCGGTGCGAATCATCCGCAGCGAAGATGGCCAGTCAGTCGGCGTCGCCGGAGTCTTCCCCGCCGGTGAGGGGGCCGGCTACGCGGGTGGAATCCTCAGCGCGGCGGCGGACGGAGTGCGCGCGGCCCGCTGCCTCGCCGACACGTTGCCCCGCGGAATTCAGCGTTCCGCTGATTAGCCGGGATTCTGCCTCGATGTTGGCGATCAGGTTGGTCATCCGGTTCAACAGGCCTCGCAGTTCGTCCTCGGGAACCCCCGTACCACTGCCCCCGTGATCGAGGACCTCGACGAGCCGCTGTTTGGCGGTTAGCAGCTCCCTCCTGGCCCGGGCGACGAGCCCGTTCGCCATCAGGCAGCGCGCCAACGATTCGTGCTGGCGGACCAGGTGGAGCGTGCTGCGCAGGCGGCTCTGGAGCGGGAGGCTGGGGTTGCCGCGCACGGTCTCGATGTAGAGGGCCTTGCGGATCTCGGATTCCGCGCGAGGATGCTCCATGCGGAGCAAGACCTCGCCCAGGAGCGTGCGCCCTTCGTTCATCGCGGGCGTGTATCCCACCGCCTGCTTCAACGCGATCATGGCCTTGAGCAGTTCGCCGCGCGGTGCCGACCGCTCGGCCCGTTCCAGCGCCCGCTCGCTGCGGCGGCCGGCCATGTCCAGGAATCCCATCGGATCGTCGCCCGCCTCGGCGCCGCTCCAGCCGAGCTCTTCCCACGCCCCCTCGGCTTCGCCGGCCCGGACGCCGATGGCCGTGCCCTCTGGAGGGACGGGCATATCGAGCTCCTCGAGCCAGGGCCCCACGTGGGCTCCCAGTGTGCGGAGGTACTCGCCCAGCAACTGGGCGTGGACCAGGGCTTCGACCTTCTTGCCACCCTGGAGCGCGGCAACGAGCCGCTGCCATTCCCGGTCTACTTTGCTGGCGAGCCGCGGCACCACGGGCGGCGGGGTGACCCCATGCCGTGCCTGGTTCAGCCGAATCCTCAGGTCCTCGCTGTCGAAGGCATCCGTCGTGGTGAGGCCCACCTCCGACTCGAGCAGCCGGGTCAACGACTCCTGGGCCAGCAGCGAGGCATCGATCTCGCACGCGCCCCAGTAGACGGAAAGCAGGAAGATGGAGCGGTCCAGCGCCCGGGCACGCTCCCGAGCGTTCTCCGGGATCTCCACCACGACCGCGCGTTCTGCGGTCTCGGTAGCGGGGAATGAGTCCGAACCGGCCACGGCCTCTTCGTCTTCCACTTCGTGCGCAAACAGATAGGGGCCCCGGTACTGATAGCGGAGATTGCGCAGGTAATCGGTGCCGTCCCGGGGTGTGAAGCGGTGGCCGCGATGGCCCACCACCACACCTCCCGTGGCCTGGATCAGGTGATTCCAGATCGTCGGATTGTCGCAGGTGACCAGGTCGCCCTGGCAGCGGAACACCGCCACGACACGTTCGCTGCCATCATCCTGGAGTTCATGGATCTCGACGTACATCGCACTGCATCATAGCGGGTATCAGCGGGCGCCGAGCAAACAGATATTGAGGGGGCTACAGTTCGACGATCTCGGGCCGCCCCGCCTTACCCTGGAGCCGGATATCGACCTTCCATTTGCTCGGCTCCGTACGCCCCGGGCAGTCGGTGGCATTCATCATGATCAGGACGTTGCCCCGCTGCGCTTCGTAGTTCCCCTGGGGCTCTAGCTGCCAGGTCCCGGACTCGACGCAGTCGAAGGGATCCTCGGCCAGCCGAAGCATGGCGTCGCTGGTCCACGTCTTGTCGGACTTGAACGTCAGCGTGCGATAGGTGAGCCGTCCACCACCACCGATGGCGATGTCGTAGTTGATGAATTCCGTGGCCACCAGATTATCGATGAAGGTGTCCGAAACAGATTTCTGCGCTCCGGAAGTCTGGGGCTCGTCCTTTTTTTCTTCCTTGCAGCCCGAGTAGGCCAGGGTGAACAGAGCACCGATAGAGAGGAGACAGATCAACTTGGATGCACGGGACATGGCATTACCCTTTCCTGATGTTGTCGGACGCTACAGTCGGTACGGAGCGGGTGTCAAGCAGCGAGAGGCGGACTCAGGAAGATAGAATGGCGGCCGTCAAGTCAGAACTGTGGAAAAACCGGGTGTTGATTCGTCCGTTTGGGGAAGAACCATCGGAACATCACGCACTTCCACGTCTGTCCGTCGGGCCAACTAATTTGTTTCCTTAGCGAAAACAAGGACTTACGGCATTCTTTGCCATTTCTTGCGTGTTATCCTATAGATCCCTCCTTTATCCACAGCCTGTGGATAAAGGAGGGATGGGGAGGCGGGCGTTCGTGGGGGCGAATCCGGCCTCGCCGCGTCTGTCTCGGGGAGCGCTGTGAACGGAGCTCAGCAGGGCCACCGAGGGGTTGGGTCGGCGAAGCTTCGCCGATAGAATACCGCCCATGGGACCGGTTGGAAGGGAGCCAGGATCGTGATCCGTTGCATCGTGCTGGATCTGGACGACACCCTGCTCGACACGTCCGGGCTACTCGTGCCCCGTGCCCAAGGGGAAGCGGCCCGCGCCTTGATCGATGCAGGTCTGCGGGCCGGCCCGAACAGGGTGGCACGGCTCCGAACGCTGGCTGCTCGCGCCGTGGAGCCAGAGCAGGTGGACCGAGAGGTGTGCAGGCAGCTGGGCCAGGTCCCGGACGGTATCGCGGGCGCGGGCGAGCGCGCTTTCTATGATCGCGCCAGGAACGTCAGGCGGGGTGGGGGTGTGCGGTTGCTTCCTGGAGCTCGCGATGTCCTGAACCGGCTCCGGCATGACTACCCGCTGGTTTTGATGACCTCGGGCGTCCCCGAGACCCAGCGCGCCAAGATCGAGTGTGTCGGGATCGAGCCGTTCTTCACCCAGGTCATCGTGCTGGAACGGGGGGTGGCTGGCGGCAAGCGTGCGGCCCTCTCCAGGCTGCAGCGTTCTTCGGGGTGGCTGGCTCGGGAGTTCCTGGTGGTCGGTGATGGCTGGGACGCCGAGATCCTGGCGGGGGTTCGGCTAGGAATGTTCACATGCTGGGTCAACCGCGGTGAGGGACGGCGTCGGCATCGCTGGCCGCCGTTGACGCCAAACGCGGTCATCACCGGCCCGCGCGACATTCCGTGTGTGGTAGGCCGGCTCGATGGCTGCAGCGAACGTGCCGAGATGTTGGGACGACGGTTCGGGGGGCTTGACCCAACCTGGCGGCGGAGGAAGCCCACCAGCCACGAAAGCACATCGAGTTAAAAAGGTGGCTTGACAGCGAGAAGGGCCTTTCTATAATGCCGCTCACCGTTCGCGGGAATAGCTCAGCGGTAGAGCACCGCCTTGCCAAGGCGGGGGTCGCGGGTTCAAATCCCGTTTCCCGCTCCAAATGACACCAACGCCGGCCTCGAGGCGGCGTTTTTTTTTTGCTCGCCTACCCATCCGGGCCGGATTATAGGGTTTGGTTTTTTCAGGATTTCCCCGCTGACGAAAAACGTCACTCATCGCCGGTTCCTCCCCCGTTTGTGTGTCATTTTTTGTCACCTATTTGTGAAATCGGGCCAGGAAGCCGGTCCCGGAACCCGCTTTTCACTTTTTTTTTGGTGTGAAAACAGCTGTGCGAATTTGGCACCGAGACTGCAAAAAGGGGATGAACGTCAATCACGACCGAGGACGAAACGGCCACCAGTCACGGGAGGGAAGAACTGGGCGCCGTCCGCACGTCCGACATCGACGAAAATGCACCTTACGCCCACTACATCGCCAACCAGTCGGTGAAATCGGAGATGGTCACGCAGAACAACGTCTACTCGGGATGCTGATTATCCAGGGATCGCGAGATCCGCATGAGCGGCCCGGGCCCCACGGCTCGGGCCGCTTTGGTTCTGTGTGGCACAAATCGTGCAAATCCATGGTCACACAACAACCAACGGCCGGAGAGGGCCACATAAAGGAGAACCTATGAACCGCAAGGGCTTTACACTCATCGAGCTGATGATCGTGGTCGCCATTATCGGCATCCTGGCCGCCATCGCCATCCCCAGCTTCCTGGCCATGCAGATGCGCGCCAAGCGGTCGGAGCTGCCGACCAACCTGGACGCCGTCCGTACGGCGGAGAAGGCGTACCACGCAGAGTGGGACACCTACACGGACGCCACCATCTGCCCCACGACCGTGCCCGGTCGTTCCCCGCAGCCCTTCAACGTGGGCCCGGGCTATGTGATGTTCGAGAACCTCGGCTGGACGGCTGACGGCCACGTCCGCGGCACGTACGAGGTGGAAGGGGCGACGCAGGGTAACGGCCCGCAGGATGACTCCTTCCAGGCACACGCCTATTCCGACATCGACGGCAACGCGCCGTACGCCCACTACATCGCCAACCAGTCGGTGAAGTCGGAGATGGTCACGCAGAACAACGTCTACTAAGGATGTTGAATACCTAGGGATCGCGAGATCCTGACGGACGGCCCGGGCCCCACGGCTCGGGCCGTTTCGGTTCTTTGGTACGATGGGGGCATGCGATCGTTCAACCTGACCATCGCGTGCATCGCGCTGTTCATCGTGGCCGCCCTGCCGCTGGTGCACAGCCTGCAGCGCAACAGCGACGCCTACCGGCCGCGGCTGGAGCTGGAAGACCGCATCCTCTACATGCCGGACGGGGACTATCTCGGCCCCGCCTGCCTGGGGCAAGAGGACCTGGTGGCCGACCTGATCTGGATCCGGGCCATCTTGCTGTTCGGGACCAAACACGACGTGGCCCCCGACGACCGATGGAACCTGTGGCTCTACTACATGCTCGACCTGGTCACCGACCTGGACGAGAATTTCATGCCGGCCTACAAGTACGGCGCCCTGATGCTCAGGCTCTCGCCCCGCTGGACCGAGGCGTCCAACCTGCTGATGGCCAAGGGAATGCGGTCGAATCCCGACGAGTGGTACCTGCCGTTCGCCATCGGCTGGAACTACTTCGACAAGGGCGAGGTGGAGCGCGGGGCCACGTTCGTACAGCAGGCCAGCACCCTGCCCGAGGCCCCGTTCTATCTGTCGAACCTGGCCGCCACGATGCTCAACGAATCTCAACAACAGGAAGCGGCGCTGGCGTTCCTCGAGGCCGAATACGAGATCGCCCTGGACGAACGCCGCCGCAACGTCTTGTTCGTCAAGATCCAGGAGACCTACTTCGAGATCGCAGCACGAGACCTGGGCCGGGCCCGGGAGTCCTACCGCGCGGATACCGGGCTGGAGGCCGCCGATCTCGAGGACCTGGTGCCGCGCTACGTGCAGCACATTCCCGATGATCCCTATGCCGTGTTCGTGGACGAGCCGAGCCAATGCGGTCTGCAGATCGATCCGCTCGATCGTTCGGTGACGAGCGCCTGCCTGCAGACGGCGTTGAGGAACATTCGAGTGAGGTACCAGGTTGGAGCAGCTCGATAGAGACGGATTCCCGGCCATCGCCCTGGCGACGGCCCTGTGGTTCGTGTTCCTGCTGACCGCTGCACCCTCGGTGGGTTGGCTGGATGGCGGCGAGTTGGTGGCGGCCTCGTGGGATCTGGGCGTTTCCCATCCGCCGGGCCAGCCCTTGCCGACCCTCCTGTGGCGCGGGGTGATGTGCATCCCCCTCGGTTCGATCGCCTATCGGGCTACCTTGCTCTCCTGCCTGTTCGCGTCCGTCTGCGTATGGCCGTTGTGGCTCCTCGTCCGACCGCTGGTCGGTGCCCTGCAGCGCTCCTTGCGTCTGCCGGTCGTGGGGCTGGCCGTCGTGGGTTGCTTGACCGCGTTTGCGCCGTGGACCCAGGCGGTGCGGGCCGAGCTCTACGCTCTACAGCTGTTCCTGGCGTTGAGTGTGCTGGCGTTCCTGGCCGAAGGCCTCCGTGCGCGCGGGGCGGAGCGGGCTCGTCCGCTTGTGATGATGACGGCCTTCTTCGGGCTCTCCTGTGCCACCCATCCGTTGCTCGCTGCGGGGCTCTTGCCGGCGGTGATCGTGGGACTCATCGGTGTCTTGCGGCATGGACGGCCACCCGGGATGGCCTGGAGCGCGGTGGTGTTGTTGCTGGCAGCCAGCTTGTACCTGTACCTCCCCCTGCGTTCGCTGGCTCAGCCCGACCTCGCCTGGGGGCTGCCCCACACGGTCTCCGGATTCATCGACGTGATCACCGGGCGCGCCTTTGCCCACAACTTCTCGGGGGACGACGGCGGGACCTGGATGTCCAACGTGGGCCTGCTGGGCGGCGTCCTGATGCGAGACGTTCGGCCAGCGCTGTTCCTCATCGCGCCCCTGGGGGCGGTGGCCGTCTGGATGGCGGGCCGGAAGTGGCTGGTGTCCGTAGCCGTCGTCGCCGTACTCGGCAATCTGGGAACGGTGATCTTCCAGAACAAGGTCTTCACCACCAACCCCGACCTACACGGGTACCTGGCCCTCTCCACCGTCTTGATCGCGTTGCTGGCGGTCTGCGGCGTGGCCCTGGCGTTCAGAGCCGTCGCCGGGCGCGCTCGAACGGTCGTCCCGTCCGGGGCCGCCTGGGCCCTGCTGGGGATCCTGGCGTTGTCCGCAGTGCCCGTGGGAATGCAGGTCAATCTGGCCCCCAACTGGCTGCCGGAGATGGCCGCCAGGGCCCGCATCGACGGCCTTCCACCGGGAACGGTCCTGGTGACGTCGGGCAACTCCAGCGCCTTCGTGGGCTGGTACCTGGAGCGCATCGAACGGCGGCGCCCGGACCTACGCGCATACCACCGGGTGATGCTGGGGCACCCTCACTACGAGCGTTACTTGACGACCCGAGCCGGCCGCATCGGAGGCCCGGTGGACAGCGCGGCGCTGCGGGCAGATGCCGGCGAGGCGCTGAAGGGGTCGGATCCGGCCGCCGTGGAGATCCGTCCCCCCGATCTGGCCCTCGGCAAACGGCTGATGCCGGCCGGCCGGATGATGTGGCTGACCCATGCGCCCCGGGCTGCCGGAGAGACGGAAGGACGGCACCGGAGGCTGAGGCAGCGCTGGGGGCCACATCCGGACGATCCGGTCTTCCTGCGGGACACGGAGGCGGTCCAGGTCCACCTCTACGAACGGGTCTTGCGGGCGTCCTGGCACGCCAGCGTGGGCCAGGACGCGGCCCTGGCCGACGAACTCCAGGCCATCGAGACCATCGCACCGGGGTTCGTCGTGGATCTCGTGGAGCCGGCGGACGCCAGCTGGTGGAGGCAACGGTGACGGCCCGCCTTACACCCACGTTCATCGCCGGAGTGGCGGCCGCGTGCGCGTGGCTGCTGTACGTGTGGGTGTCGCCGGGGACGGCGGGTTGGTACGACGCCACGGAGTTCGTCGCCGCCGGCCAGCAGCTGGGGGTGGGCCATTCGCCGGGGGAGCCGGTCTACCTGATGGTCCTACGGGGGGCACAGCTCTTGCCGCTGGGGGACTTGACCAGCCGTGCGGCGTGGGTATCCGCGGCCTGCGCGGCGGGTATCGTGGCGGTGGTCGTCTTGCTGACGGCCGAGCTTCTCGGGAGGCACGGGTCGCCGCTGGCGCTGGTGTTCGCCGCCGCCGTTTGCCTTGCCGCCGGCCCCTTGCTGACCCAGGCGGTGGTCATCGAGCTGTACGGGATGCAGGTGCTGCTGATCCTCGTGTGCGCGCTGGCGGTCCTGCGCTCCGAGCGGGTGGTGGGAGCGCTGCCCGCGGCGGGGTTGTTGCTGGGGCTGGCGCTGGCGGTCAATCCGCTGCTGGCTGTGCTCGCGACCCCGGGACTGTTCCTGCTGGCGCTGGCGGCGGGGGTGCGCCTCCAGCCGCGACGGCTGGGGATCACGGCCCTGGCCGTCCTGCTGGGTATGACGGGCTACCTGTACCTGCCCCTGCGCAGCGCTGCGGAACCGATGGTCTGGTTCGGGGTCATCGACGATATGGATTCCATGTGGGGATTCATGTCCGGCCGGCCCTACGCCCGCAGCTTCGGGCCGGTGGGCGCCGACGACGTGGCCCGCAACCTGCTGCTGCACATTCGTCTGCTGGTGGGATGGGTGGGGATCCCCGCATGCGCCGTGGCCATCGTCGGCCTGTTCCCGTTCCTCCGGGCCCGCTCCCTGGCGTTTGCCGGCACGGCGGTACTGGGGATCGGGGCCTGGCTGGCCACCGTGCCCCGTTCGGCGGTGGAGACGTATCCCCCCGACCTGTCCGGATATCTGCTCATCTCTTGTGTGCCCGCGTGGATCGCCGCGGCATGGGCCGTGGCGGCGCTCTCCCGCCGCCATTTCACGATGACCTGCGTGGCCGCCACGGTCACCGTGGTCGTCACGGCCTGGGGCGGATGGACCATGGCCGCGCGTTATACGGGCCACCAGGCGGAGCAGGTCGCCGTCATTCTCCTGGAGGCTACCCCACCGGGCGGGCTGCTGGTCACCGGCTCCGATTCCACCTCCCTGCCGGTCATGGCCGCCGTGACGTCGGGACGGCGTCGCCCGGACGTGATGGCCTTCTCCGCCTACGGGACATCGCCCGAACTGCTCCGGCGCAGGGCGGCGGGCCGGCCGCACGTGCAGGTGCCCGATGCCGCTCTCCTTCACGGCGCGGATCCCGAATCGAGGCTCGCGGCGATGCTGGGTGCCAATCGCCAGCTTCCGGCCGTCGGTACTCCGCTGTTGTGGCCTCCGTCCGAATGGGCGCGCCGCCAGCCAGCCGGTCTTGGCGTCGCGTTGGCGCGCGGCCCCGTGGAGGAAACCCGGCTGCGGGCCCGCCATGCCCACCTTCGTGAGACCCTCGTCGACCCTCTGTGGACCGGGGAAGAACTGCGCCGGGATCGCCAGCTGAGGCGGCTGCTGGCAGCCACGGCATCCATGCAAGCGGGGGCGGAGATGTGGCGCCAGCACCCCGATCGGGCCCACGAGACCCTCGCAGCGGCCTCCGCGTTGCATCCAGATCCCACGTCGCTGGTCCATCTGCAGCGCGCCTCCGTGGAGAACGGCAGCTGGGCTCCGCCCACACCCCACGAGCCCGGCAGCGACGGGGCGCGGGGTAGGGCCGCCCTGCTCGCCGGCGACTACGGCCTCGCTGCGGATCTGCTCGGTCGCGCAGCCGCCAGGGAGAGAGACGACCCCGAACTGTGGAACGAGCTGGGCCACGCCGCCTTCTGGTCGGGGGACCCCTCTGCTGCGGCGCGCGCCTGGGACGAGGCGTTGCGGCTGCGGCCCTGTGACGCACAGGCCCTGGCCGGCGCCGAGCGGCTGTACTCCATGGGGATCCAGTGAAGACCGATCCCCGCAAGGTGCTCATCGCGCTGGCGACGGTGCTGGGCATGCTGGCCATCTATGCGGTGGGCATGCACGCCCGCCACGCGCGATTCGAGGCGGCAGGTGTCGAGCTGGAGCAGCCGTTCTGGATGGAATCGGCGCAGCGCTACCGTTACGTGGAGATGGTGGCGACGGGGGAGGGGATCCCCGAGCTGGACAGACGCATGTGGGCCCCCGAGGGATACGACCCACGCATCGACACCATCCTCCAGGAGCGCTTCTACGGGGCGGCGTACCGGGTGCTGGGGATGAGCGAAGAGGTTCCGTTGCGGGGGTTCGTCCGGATCTTCACGCGGTACGTGTACTGCGCCGGGATCTTTGCCCTCGTCGCCCTCAGCGGGGTCCTGCGCAACAACCGCCTCGCCGCCCTGCTGGCCTGCATGGCCTATGCGGTGATCCTGCCGGCGGTGGAGCGATCGACGGGGCAGGTCTTGTACCGGGAACACCTGGCCATCCCGTTGGTGGTGTTCCACCTCTACTTCCTGGCCTCTGCCCTGGACAAACGCCGCACCGTCGACGCCTGGGTCGCCGGCCTGTTTTTGGTGCTGGCCATGAGCGCCTGGAAGCTGATGACGTTCTATTTTGTCATCCAGGCCATGTTCTTCGTGCTGGCGGTGCTGCGGGGGAACGTCCGCCGCATCCTCCCGGCCCTGACCGCCTGTACCGTGCTCCCCATCGCGACGTCATTGGTGTGGCCTTCGCACCTGCATTTCGACCGGTTCCATTTCGGTCTCGGCGCGTTGCTGGCGGCGACGACGCTGGCCGTCGCCCTCGTGCACCATCATCGGCCGATCCCGTGGTGGGTACGGATCCTGGGGATCGCCGGCGGGACGGCATTGCTCCTCGTGCTGCTTCCCGGTGCCCACTCGTACGGCCACGCCTGGGAGACCATCCTGGCCCGCGTCGTCCACCTGGGGAACAAGCCCGCCGACCCGGCGGAGCTGACCTTCCACGCGCGCCATTTCTGGTCCGGCAACTACCGATCACCCACCCTGGAGCGGGCGCTGAGGGATTTCGGCATCCCCGTGCTCGTGGCCGTCCCGGGGCTCGTGGGAGAGGTGCGGCGGGTGTGGCGCGAGCGGGCCTTCGACGCCCACGCTCAGCTCCTCTTCCTGTTCGCCGCGATGCTGGTGGCCTACCTCCTGTTCCGCAAGCTGCAGGCCTTCCCGGCGATGCTGGTGGCCGTCTACATCGGGATCGGCTGGACCCAGCTGGCCGGCAAGCGGCAGGCCATCTTGCGCGGGGCGCTGGTCGTGGGCGTAGCCCTGATGGTGCTCCAGACCTACGGCAAGCTCCCCGGCCCGCACCGGCTCCTCGCTGCGCCGGAGGCGAACCGCTACGCGGCACCGGTGACCCACGTCCACACGGGGGACGATCTGGCCCGGCTGATCCACTGGATCGAAACCCACACGGGCCCGGACGACATCCTGCTGGCGGACTTTGTCCTGTCCCCCTATCTGCTGGAGCAGACCGAGCGCCCGGTCGTGCTGAACTGCTTTTTCGAGTCGCCGATGGTGGAGCGATATCGCCGCTATACGGAGGCGCTGTTCGCCGACGAGGCCTCCTTCCATGATTTCTGCGAAGAGCATCAGGTCGATTGGGTGATCCACACCGCCCACCAGACGCTGCGCACGGACGACGAGATGAGCTACCGCTACGCGGCGGCGGCCGGTGACTGGCAGCCGGGCTGGCCGGCCGCCATGTTCCAGTACCAGCCTGACGGCCTCCAACACTTCCAGCTGCACCTGGAGACGCCGTTTTTCCGGGTCTACCGTTCACTGGGATCTGGGCAGGTTGCCAGCACACCCGCAGCCGACGGCCAGGTCTTGTTCTCGAGGGCGGTGGCCAACGCCGAGTTCGGCGATCCTGGAGATGTGGGCTGGCCCCGGCGGGGAGACCCGGCGGCCATGCTCTACCGCCAGGTCCGTACGCTGACAAATGTGTCCCTCGCGCGCCGCGCACTCGAGTTCACCGATGACGAATCCGCCGCCGCGGTCGCCGAGGAGCTGCTGTGGTCTGCGGCGGAGGTCTCGCCCCTCGAACCCTCGACCTACCGGGAGCTGGCACCCCTGGCGGCCGCCGCGGGAGACATGGACCGGGCGTCCGGGCTGACGGACCACGCCAGGAACCTGGAATTCGCGCTCGCCGGGGACGGACCGCTGCCGGGACGCGTCCGTGATTGAAGGTTTGTTCGGGCGTCTTTATCATGGCCGGACACGTTCCAACGAGGCGTCCAACCGACGGGAGTAGAACCGCCATGAAACTGTTTGCCGACACAGCCAATCTGGATGAGATCCGCGAGCTGGCCAGCTGGGGAATCATCGACGGAGTGACCACTAATCCCAGCCTTGCCGCGCGGGAGGGGAGGAATTTCGCCGAGTTGATCGCCGACATCTGCGAGATCGTCGACGGCCCCATCAGTGCCGAGGTCGTGGCCCTGGACGCGGAGGGCATGCTCCGTGAGGCGCGCCTGCTGGCTCAGATCCACGACAACGTCGTGATCAAGATCCCCATCGGTGTCGAGGGCCTCAAGGCGGTGACCGCGCTCTCCGAGGAGGGCATCCCCACCAACGTGACGCTGATCTTCAGTGCCAACCAGGCCCTGCTCGCCGCCAAGGCCGGGGCGACCTTCGTCAGCCCCTTCATGGGGCGCATCGACGACGTGGGCGGGAGTGGCGTCGAGGTCGTGGCCGACATCGTCCAGATCTTCGACAACTATGCCCTGGACACCGAGGTGCTGGCGGCCTCTATCCGCCATTCCCTGCATGTCCTGGAGTCCGCGCGCGTCGGTGCCCACGTGGCCACACTGCCGCTCAAGGTTTTCCGCAAGCTGCTGGCCCACCCCCAGACGGACCTGGGTATGGCGTCCTTCATGGCTGACTGGGAGACGGTCGGTGATGGAGGAAATGTGGAAAAGGTGGTGTCGGAGTTCTTGCAAAAGCGATAAAAGTGAATGGCACCCATTCCTGGCTTGACCCCGCTGTTCGGTGCATGCTAGGAATGTCTATTCCGCATGAATGAACGTTCATTCAGTGCACCTTGGAGTAACGCGAATGGCAGGTGACGAGAACCGCCAGGACAAGAGGACCGCCATCCTTCAATCCGCGATCGAGGTATTCGCGGAGAAAGGGTTCCACCGGTCCCGAGTGTCGGACATCGCACGACGCGCGGGGGTGGCGGACGGCACCATCTACCTCTATTTCAAGAGCAAGGACGACATCCTGATCACCATCTTCGAAGAGAAGATGGAGCAGCTGCTCAAGGAAGCCCAGCGAGCGGTGGATGCCGTGTCGGATCCGTTCGACAAGATGAGAGCCTTTGCTCGCTACCACATGGGCCAGGTCGAGGAAAACCGAGCCCTGTCTTCCGTATTCCAGGTGGAGTTGCGCCTCAGCAACAAGTTCATGAAGGAATACGTGCCCAAGCAGCTGCGCAAGTACCTGGACATCGTCGGGCAGATCGTTCGCGAGGGCCAGGAGCGCGGATTCATCAGTCAGGAGTACAACCCGATCGTCATCCGCCGAGCATTCTTCGGTGCCCTGGATGAGATCGCCATGCAATGGACGCTGACACCCCATCCTCGATATCGACTGTCGTCGACAGCCGAGGAGGTCAGCGAGATATTCATTAGAGGCTTGAAAGCCTGAGGAGGAAGAGACGTGAAAATCGGAGTTCTGGTCAAGCAAGTGCCGGACACCGAAACCAAGATCCGAATCTTGGATGACGGGTCAGGTATCGAATCCGGTGACATCAAGTGGGTGGTCAACCCGTACGACGAGTTTGCCATCGAAGAGGCCCTGAAGCTCAAGCAGCAGGAGGGCGGCGAGGTCGTCATCTTCAGCGTGGGCCCGGACCGCGCCCAGGAGGCGATCCGTACGGCTCTGGCCATGGGTGGTGACCGCGGCGTGCACGTGGTCGACGAGCCCGCCGAGCCGTGGATTACCGCCTCCAAGCTGGCGTCCGTGGTGCAGGCCGAAGGGTCTGAGATCCTGTTTGCCGGCAAGCAGGCCGTGGACGATGACGCGGTCCAGGTCCCCGTGATGGTGGCCGAGCTGTTGAGCTGGCCGCACGTCAGCGCCATCTCCACCTTCGAGTGCGCGGACGGCAAGGTGAAGGCCAATCGCGTCGTCGGTGGCGGTGTCACCCTGGTCACCGAGACGACCCTGCCCGGGCTGTTCAGCTGCGACAAGGGCCTCAACGAGCCCCGGTACGCCAGCCTCCCCGGGATCATGAAGGCGCGGCGCAAGAAGATCGACAAGCCGGCTGACGCCGGTAGCGCCGACAGTCTGATCACGGTGAGCAACTATCGTCTCCCGCCCGAGCGTCCTGCGGGGCAGATCGTGGAAGGCGAGACGGCTCAGGAACAGGCGGCCGAACTGGTCCGCTTACTGAGGGAAGAGGCCAAGGTCCTCTGAGACCGAAACCCCGGTGCAAGACACCGGATCGGAGATAGGGATGCCAAATATTCTCGTTTATTGTGAGCACGCCAACGGGGCGGCCAAGGGTTCGGCCCTCGAGGCCGTCGGCAAGGCTGCCGAGCTGGCAGGCGGCGGTGATGTCACCGCGCTGCTGATCGGCAGCGGACTGGAAGGGGATTATCCGGAGCTGGCGCATCACGGCGCGACCCAGGTGGTCAAGGCCGACGATGCCGCGTTGGAGAGCTATACGCCGGAAGGCTACGCCACGGTTCTGTCTGCGGTCGTCGAGAGCTCGGCGCCCAAGGCGGTGCTGGCCGTCGCGTCCCCGGACGGCAAGGATCTGCTGGCCAAGGTTGCCGCTCGTACCGGCAACGGCCTCGCCACCGACTGCGTGGAGCTCCGCGCCGCTGGCGACGGATTCCAGGCGACGCGCCCGATCTTTGCGGGCAAGGCGTTGATCGACGTGGACATCAACAGCGCGACCCAGCTGTTCAGCATCCGGCCCAACAGCTTCGGGCTGGGGGACGCGGACAGCTCCAAGACTGCGTCCGTGACCGCTTTCGACGGCGGCGTCGGTGAGATCCGCAGCATCGTAGCCGAGGTCATCGCCGGTGCGTCCGACAAGCCGGACCTGACCGAAGCCGAGCGCATCGTCTCCGGTGGGCGCGGCATGGGCAACGCCGAGAACTTCGCCATCCTCGACGAGCTTGGCGATGTCATCGGCGCCACGGTGGGTGCTTCGCGCGCCGCGGTGGATGCGGGCTACGCCCATCACCCGATGCAGGTCGGTCAGACCGGCAAGACGGTCAACCCGGCGTTGTATATCGCGGCCGGGATCTCCGGTGCCATCCAGCATCTGGCCGGCATGCGGACCTCCAAGGTCATCGTGGCCATCAACAAGGATGCGGAAGCTCCGATCTTCGCCAAGGCGAGCTACGGCATCGTCGGTGACCTGTTCGAGGTCGTCCCGGCGCTGACCGAGGAGTTCAAGAAGGCGCTGTAGAGCTATCGTGCCCGACGGAACCTTAGGGGCCACGCTGCGATCTCGGGGGGTGGCCCTTTTTTCTACGCCCATCCCATGGGCCGGGCCCGGCCCGGTGCAGACGTACGTCCTGCGTGGCCCCCCCCATGTCGTCATCGATCCGGGCTTCGTGGACGGCTGGCCCGCGCTGGCCGCGGAGATGGCGCGAGAGGGGCTTGCACCGGAAGAGGTCGGCACGATCCTGCTGACCCATGGCCATCAGGACCATTGCAGCGCCGCCCAGGGCCTCCTTGAGAGAACCACCGATCCGCTCTATCTGCAGCGGTCCGACAACGGCAAGATCCATCCCCGCTACCTGCCGCGCAAGGCAGCGCAGTACCGTCGCCTGCAGGGGTGGTTCCGGCGGGAGGGGGTGCCGGACGATGTGTTCGACGAGTTCGTCGGGAGGCTGCTGGCACCGCGTTTCCGGTTTACCCGAGAGATCCAGGCCCTGGATCTCTCGGATGGCCAGGTGCTGGATCTCCCCACCGGCCCGGTGGGGGTCCTCCTGACTCCCGGCCACACACCGGGGCATGCGGTGTTCCACGACCTGCAGCGCAGCGTGGTGTTCAGCGGGGACCATCTGCTCAAGAAGATCTCTCCCAACCCGGTGTTGGACTTCGACGAACAGGATTGCCGTCACAGGAGCTTGCCCGACTACATGGCATCCCTGGAACGGGTCTCGGGCATCGACGCCGATGTGTGGTGCCCCGGGCACGGCGAGCTGTTCGCCGACCCGGCGAAGGTCATCCGTGGACTGACACGGTTCCTGCGGGCTCGCCAGGATCAGATCCAAGATCTGGTTGCGGAAGAGCCCATGGCCAGCTATCGGATCGCCAGGCGGCTCTTCCCACAGGCGACGGGCCTGGATCGCTTCCTGGCGTTCTCCGAGACCGTCGGTCATCTGGATTTGATGGTCGATTCAGGCCGGCTGCAGGTGGGGATGATCGCAGAGGAACGGATTTTTAACCGCTAGACACGCGGCCCACGGCATGTGCTTGGGTTATCATAGCGCTGTGTAGCATGATAGCGCTGATCAGTATCGGGGGCACACGCGAGGGCTGATGGATCGCCTGCAGCAAATCCGGGACCTGTTGGAGCAGGAAGACTTCTCCCAGGCGCTCCGCGAATGCGAGAACCTGATCCAGGAGACCGGGGGACGTGGGGACGTGGCCCTGCTCACCGCCCAGGTGCTCGTCGGGCTCGCCAGGCTGCAGGAGGCGGAAACCTGGGTTCAGCGCGCGCGGGTCGATCTACAGGACGAGACCGAGGCCCTGAGGCTGCTCGCCCAGATTTACCGGCGGCGTGGCTGGCGGGTCCGGGCCCAGGCCATCGAACGGCGGCTGGGTCCGTCCAACCCCGCGCAGCCGGTCAAGAAGGAGACGGCCCGGGTCAAACGGGCGCCCTCGTCCGGCTGGAAGAACCTCGCCGGTGGCGCCAAGATCCCCACGGTGCCCGCCGTCAGTAGTCCGGGAGCTTCTGAACCCTCTCCGTCGGCGCCTCAGAAGAAGGCACGCGTTCCGTCCATTCCTCAGGTGCCCCGGGAACCCGCTCCGTCTGCGAAGGCGCCGGCCATATCCGAGCAGTCGGCCCCGGCCCCGGCGCCCGCACCAGAGCCGTCTCCGGCGCCCGCGCCACCGGCCGCCGCGCCACCGGCCCCGGCGGCGCAGCCACCCGTGGAACGCAACCCTGGGCCGCCCTCGCCGGCCGGGCAGGCCCTGCTGCCCAAGCTGGTCAATTCGACGTTCGATATCCCCACGAGTCAATTCGTGGAGGGGGCTCCGGAGCCGCCGGAGACGCCGGATCGCGTCGCCGAGGAGGCCCGTACGGATCCGGCCTTTTCCGCCCGCAAGCCGCAGCCCGAAACCGCTCAGCAGCTCGCGTCGGAGGATGGCGGCATCGATCCGTTGGGCTTGCTGTCCAGTGACGACGCCGACTCCTCGCCATCCTACGAAGGCGAGGACACGGAGGACGTCACCATCTCCCAGGCCGCCGAAGGTGGGGAGGCTCGCCCGCCCGTCGTGGAGACGGACGACCCGGTCCAGGCCGAGGATGGCGGGTTGGACGCGGATCCATCGACCTTCTCCGCCGCGGGGAGCGGGGAGAGCGACGTCGGCTGGGCAGCGCCCAGCCCCCGTGCCCGTAGGCACGCATCGGTCGATTCGTACACGGCGCAACGCAACCGGGCCAAGTTGCTGATGGTATTTGGCGTCGCGGTCGTGATCATCCTCGGGATCTCCGGATGGTGGGTGTACTCCACCTGGAAGAACGAGAATCTGCTGAGGGCGTTGAACGCCACACAACACATGATCGATCAGGCGGACTACGAGGGGCTGAAGGAGGCACGGGCCACCGTCCGCGAAGTCATCGGCGAATCCCAGCAGCCCGACGGTGGCCTCTGTGCGCGGGGCTCGCAGGTGGAGCTCTATCTGTGGATTTACTACACCGGTGACCGCGCCTATCTGCAGCAAGCCCGGACCCTGCTCGAGGATGCGGAATTACGGGCGCCCGACGACGTGGAGACGCGGTTCACTCGAGCGCTGTGGGAAGGATTCCTCGGGGACGCCTCGCTCACCCAGTCGATGGCGCGGGAGTTGGAGGGGCACGAACA
Source organism: uncultured Rickettsiales bacterium (assembly GCA_964504165.1). Lineage (GTDB taxonomy): Bacteria > Myxococcota_A > UBA796 > UBA9615 > CAYRNR01 > CAZDDH01. The sequence goes on from CAZDDH010000005.1 coordinate 40,398, forward strand.
GTTGCGTCCGGACCGGGTCCACCTGCTGCGCGGCGTGGCGTCTTCCTCGATGGGAGATCATACCCGGGCCGCCAAGCACTTCGAGATGGCCGTCAGTCTTGCGCCGACGCCGTTGAACCATCTGGCCTTCGCGCGGGAAGCGGAACGCTACGGCGCGATCACCGATGCCAAGGATCAGCTGGAGGCCATCTTGGAGATCCATCCAAACCACGTGGTGGCATCCGTGGACCTGGCGTTACTCCACGCTGGGATGCCCACCGACAAGGGCTTCCTCGACAAGGTGGAAGAGGTTCAAGAACAGTTCAACGGCACGGTCCCTCCCCGGGTGATGAGCCGGGTATTCGCCTCGAAGGCGCACTCTTACGCCGTTCAGGGCGAGATCAAGGATTCGGCCAAATGGTTCGACAAGGCATTGGCCGAGGATCCCGAGAACGCCGATCTCCTCATCGGGTACGCTCACGAGCTACGGGTCTGGGGTGATCTGAGCTCGGCCCGCGCTCAGCTGAGCCGCGTGGAGCGGAATCAGCCCAACTCCGGCGATGCCCTGGGAGAACTGGCGATCATCAGCTACATGCAGGATCGTCCAGATGTGCTGGCCAAACGGATGGCGGATTTCCCTGAAGGGGCCCGCAAGGGCGCTGCCTACGGGCTGGCCGATGGACTGGCCAAGCTGATGGCCGATCGTCCGGACGACGCGGTCGTGGCCTTGTCCGACACGCCTCAGGAACTCTGGGGTGGGGAGGCGCGGCTGCTGCTGGGGGAGGCTCAGCTGGCCAATGGAGAATTCGAGGACGCCTGTTCGTCTTTTGAACACGCTCATGGAATGCTCAAGAAGTACCGCGGCAAGACCGATCCGCTGGTCTCGGTCTCTGTGATCCTGGCCGAGCTGGCTCGGCTGGAGGGCGGCGGCCGTATCAACGGCGTTGCGGTGGACAAGGCCCTGGCCAAACACCGGCGTTACCCCGTGGTGCTGTATTCGGCGGCCAGGCTATCCGAGGCCCGGGGCAACGAAAAGGCCGCCGCTAAGCTCTATCGCCGAGCCTTCGAGAAGGGTGGAGATTTTTCCCAGGCCCTGCTGGGATTCGTGCGGGTGGCCGAGAAGGACAAGGGCCAGGCCGCGCTGGTTCGCTCCGCGGCGGAGCGATACCTGCAGATATCTCCGGATGGCCCCCACGCGGACGAGATGACGCCGCTCAGCCAATAACCGAAGAGACACGGATGTCCGTTTGTTCTTGCTCCGATCGGGCACGATCATGCCCCGGTCGAAATACGCCCGACCGGGAAAGATACCCCGCAGCTAGGATGACACGCAGTTTCGGCAATCCCTATTTGGGAAACGAACACCACAGGGCAAGAAAATGCCCGAATAGCAACGTCACGGAGCGTGATAGTTGAAAAAACCCAGTATCTTCCGCCACCATGCGTGGTGGGAGCGGGAGGTCTGGAATCAGGGTGAAGGCGATTCATCACGCCAGGTACTTGGCGTTTTGTTGGCTTGCACCCGTAGACGCAATTTGGTAACGTCCCGCGAATTCTCCCAGGGAGGACTCTGGGCTGAACCGCGGTAAATAAATAGTGGAGTCCAAGCATGGCCTCCGCGGGACAAATGGAGGAAACACATGTCCTTTCAGAAGCTGCTGACCTTCCTGTTCATGGCCCTGCTCGGTGTGGCCCTGACTTCTTTCCTGGGTGGCTGCCACCCAGCCGAGGATGATGACGACGCTACAGGCGACGACGACGACAACACCGGTGACGACGACGACGACGACTCCGGCGATGACGACGACGACGACTCCGGCGACGACGACGACGACGACGCCCAGCCCGAGCCCTTCTGGTTCGGATACTCCTTCATGATCACCCTCGAGGGTGGCGCTGGCACGGTGGACATGAGCGTGACCTCGTATGAAGGCGACGAGAGTGGCCTCGGCGACGAGATCTGCGCCCAGCAGGTTCAGTTCGCCGCGACCTCCGTCGAGACCCCGGCTCAGGGAGCCGACTTCTGGCAGTTCATCGATGAGACTGTCACCTTCACCGGCCCCGGCACCACCGTGGACAACGGCTGCTGGTGGGAGCCCGTCGACATGTGGGGCGAGGAATGGGACATCGCCGTGGCGTGGATGTTCAACCCGCTGGCCTTCGTGAGCTGCGATGCCGCCGCTTCCAACCCGAACCTCGGCGACCAGATGATCGGTCCCGACCCCTTTGACCTGGTCACTGGCGACCTGACCCTGTCCGACATGTGCACAGAGGTGGGCCCGGCCCTGGCTGGCCAGGTCGGCACGGGCGACATGGAAGGCATCTGGCTCATCCCGATGCCCGCCGACTGGCTCTCCAGCTTCGGAAACTACGAGTACTTCGTGCCGGACGACAATACCAACGTCGAGACCTGGGGCTTCTTCGGCTACCTGATGAACGACGCTGCCAACACCGTTGGCGAGGGCATGGACGGCACCTTCCACACCATCAGCTTCCTGGTCCTCGGCTAGTGAAGTTGGGCCGGTAAAACGGCCATACAGCCATATGGCTCAAGGGTCGGAGCAATCGCTCCGGCCCTTTTTTATTTCTTTGGCGTTGCTAAACTAGCCCCCATGAACGACCGCAAGAGACGCTACAGCCTCAGTGCCGTGGATACCTGTTTCGGGCTGGTCCGCACGCTTCACAAATATCACCTGATCAACCCCATGTATTACGGCGCCGCGGCGGCCATGATCCCCGCCTATTACATCCTCACCGCCATCTTCAACCGGATGAAGATCTACGGGAAGGACCAGCTCCCCGACGACGGCACAGGCTTCTTCCTGCTCAGCAATCACATCTCGATCCTCGATGGTCAGGTGCTGAGCATGATGACCTTCCCGCGCACCTACTGGTTCCCCAGCAAGGCCGAGTTCTACAAGAACACGGCCCAGGGGTTGGCCTACACCGCCGTGACCGCGTTCAAGAGTTTCCCGGTCCGCAGGGGCGAAAAGGACATGCGTGCCATCGCCCTGATCGAAGATCTGCTCCGCAGGGGCGAGAACGTGCTGCTGTTCCCGGAGGGCACCCGTTCCATGGATGGCGAACTGAAGAAGGGCAAGGTCGGGGTCGGCAAGATCATCCGGGACGCCAAGCCTGTCGTCATCCCGGTCTACATCGAAGGATTTGCCGACATCCTGGGCCACGGCAGCGCCCAGCCCCACGTGGGCAAGCGCTGCTATCTGAACTTCGGGACTCCCCTCGACCTCGACGATCTGTATGTCCTGGACCGGGGCAAGGAGACCAGCGAGGCCGTCGTCGAGCGGGTGATGGCGGCCATCGCCGATCTGCGTGAAGACCTGCACGGCCGGCCGGACTACGAACCCAACCCGCCTCATGCGGACTAGCCGACCACCTCGACCTCGTCCCGGCTGACGGTGCGCATGATGCGCCGCAGGCGGTCCGCCATCACGTCGTCCTCGCCGGCCTGGTAGACATCCCGTAGCTGGCCGGCCAGATCCTTGGCCCGGCGGAATCCGGTGACCAGATCCCCCGACAGGTCCGTGACCGTGTCCAGATCTTCGACGATCTCCAGCAGCGGCGTTCCGTCGTACCATCGGACGCCGATGGGCAGCATCTCGGGGCAATACGTCGTTCGGAAGCCCTGGCTGTCCTCGGCCATCCTCACCGGCGTCGAGTGGTGAATGGAGCGTAGCTCACGGGCAATGCGGTCCAGTTCGCGGCGGGGGCGGGGGGCGTTCACGCCGTGGCTGAACGAGTTGCACAGCGTGCACAGCGTACCGAAAAGCTGGGGCGCGGTGAGCCCCTCGAGGATGCCGGACAGGACCAGCTCGGTGGCGAAGATCTCCTCGATCTGGAGCTGCATCAGGATCTTGGCGCCGGCCAGGAACTCGCCGTCGTCCGCCAGATACCCGAAGCGTTCCAGCAGCTGCACCTTGTGCTGGAATGCGCGCCACACGGCGCCGCGGCTGGGCATCTTTTTGCGGCGCCGGCCCCGCCGGCGGAACTGGCGCAGATCCCGCTCCACGCAGTAACTGAGGAAGGAACGCTCGACGATGGCCCTCAGCGGCCCGGGCTCGTGGCGCTCGAGCAGGTTGACCACCGAGTGGAACGACAGGTTGAAGCGGCTCTTCACCGGTTCGATCTGCCCCTCGAAGAGGTGCCGGATGATGGGGCCGTCCTGGTTGTACTTGCCGAAGTCCGCCCGCACGATGACGTGCCCGGTGCGGTCGATGCCGCGGCGGCCAGCGCGGCCGGCCATCTGCATGAACTCCCGCACGGTGAGGGGAGGGAAGGTCCGCCCGTCGTAGCGCCGCAGGTCCATGAAGACCACCGAGCGGGCGGGCATGTTGATGCCCAGCGCGAAGGTGGCCGTGCAGTACAGGACGTGGATCAGGCGGCGTTCGTAGAGGCGCTCGACGAGCACCTTGAGGGCCACGTGCAGCCCGGCGTGGTGGAAGCCGATGCCCCGCAGCAGCATCGTGGTCAAATCCCGGTTCAGGGCCCGCGGGAATTCGCCGTCGAAGCGGTCCAGTTCGTCCAGGACCTGCTGCTGCTCCTCCTTGTCCAGGTACCCGTCCGGCCGCCGCCGGGAGAGGTCGCGGGCAAAGCGCTCGCATCCCTTGCGGCTGAAGATGAAGACCAGGCAGGGCAGCAGGTCCGGCTCGATGTTCTGGATCAGCTCGTGGTGACGGGTGGGTGGCTCGTTGCTCTTGATGCGGTTCTTCTCCGCACCCCGCTGGGCGCGCCTGCCCCGTCCAGACCTACCCCGTCGCCTGCGCGAACGGCGCCCCTGCCCGGCCTCGGAACGCCCGTGCTGCTGGTTGGCGCGCTGGTTGTTGAGCCAGCGGTGATACCGGCGCTCGTAGTCCTTGAGATCGCTGGGCCGGTGTTCACGATTGGCCAGCCGGATCTTCAGCGGCACGGCGCGGCGGTCTTCGATGACCGTTTGCACCTCCTCGTCCCGTACGGCGCTGAGCCAGCCGGCGAACTCGTCCAGGTTGGCCAAGGTGGCGGAAAGACCGAGGATGCGTACTTCCGAGGGTAGATAGATCAGTAGCTCTTCCCAGACCGTACCTCGCTCCTCCTCGTCCAGAAAGTGGATCTCGTCGATGACGACCAACGCCAGCTTGTCCAGTGACTCGTCCTGGAGCAGCATGTTGCGCAGGATCTCGGTGGTCATGATGCGCAACGGCGCTTCGCGCCGGATGACCAGGTCGCCGGTGATCAGCCCCACCTTCTCTTCGCCGAATAGGGTGACGTAATCCCGGAATTTCTGATTGGACAGCGCCTTGATGGGGGCGGTGTAGATCACCTCTCGACCGCTGGCGATGATGCCCTCGATGACCCGATCGGCGATGAGCGTCTTGCCGGTCCCGGTGGGGGCGCAAACCAGCACGGAGCGGTCCTGCTGCAGGTGGTTGATGGCATCTTGCTGAAAGGGATCCAGCTTGAGGGGAGGGGAATTGTCCATGGTGGATTTCTGGGCTGTGGTGTGCGTTGAGCCGTGATCAGCGGACCAGATCGAGTCCCAGCAGCGCCTCCTCGCCCAGCTGATCGAGCAGGACGGTTTTGAGCCGCGCCTTCATGCGCGCTTCGATCTGGCGGGCCCGTTCCCGGCTGAAGCCGAAGATCTCGCCCACCTCACCCAGGGTCAACGGATCGACGGACATGATCCGTTTGTGCCACAGGGTCTTCTCGCGCTCGTCGGTGAGGGTCTCTCCGAAGTCGTTGAGGATGTTCCGGATCTGTTGACGATAGTCCTCGTCGGCGACCTGTTTGTCCGGTGTGGGGTCGTCCGATCGCAGGACACCGGCGAGGGTCCGGGAGCCCTCGGCGTCCAGGGGGGCGTCCAGGCTCGCTTCGCGGGCTGCGAGGCGCTCGGACATCTCGATGACCTCTTTTTCTTCCACGTTGAGGCGCTCGGCCAGCAGCTTGGGGGAGGGCTCGAAGCCCATGTCCTTGAGCTTCTTGGTCTCCTTGGAGAGGTTGTAGAACAGCTTTCGCTGGGCCTGGGTGGTCCCCACCTTGACCAGCCGGTGATTGGCCAGCAAGAAGTACATGATGTAGGCGCGGATCCAGTAACGTGCGTAGCTGCTGAGCCTCACGCCGCGGTAGGGATCGTACTTCTTGACGGCCTGCATGAGGCCGATGTTGCCCTCCTGGATCAGGTCCAGCACATTCTTGTAGAAGCGCTGGTACTTGAAGGCGATCTTGACCACTAGCCGAAGATTCGAGGTGATCAGGCGGTAGGCCGCGTCCGGATCTTCGTCTTCCCGGTACCGGACGGCCAGATCATGTTCCTCTTCGGGGGTCAGCAGGTCATACCTGCGTACATCTGCCATGTAAGCCTGGAGGGGATCCTGGCGTGCGGGCAGACTGGTGGTCGGGCCGGGGGCGGGCAACTGTTGGCTCGGGCGCGACGAGTCCTTTTTGGGAATCGCGTCGAGGGTGGCCGGGGGCTTGTCTGCTTTATTACTCAACGTATTTTCCGCAACAGGTTCAAAAGCGTATGGACACAACCATAAACACAATCCTTCGTTTGGAAAGTGCCTGGGGCTCTAATCTCACCAGGTTCCGGGGTTGGTGAGATAAGCGGGCTACCGTATCCTCGATTAGTTTAGGATGGTCTCATGGCAAAGCGATTATACCTCGTAGCAGTTGTGGCGATGACCTTTGGGATCGTGCTCCGGGCACCGATTGCCGGCGCACAGGAGTCTCCTCCGGCACCGGCGGCGGAGCCGGCGGCGGCACCGGTAGGGGCGGCGGCTGCGGAGACGACCCCGGCCACCGAGGGGGAGGCGGCCTCGGAAGAAGCACCCACCGAGGCGGAGGCTGATGGGGCTACACCGGCGGTTCCCGAGGGGGTGGAAGGGCCTTTGTTCGTGGTGAGCCCACCGGAGGAAGCGGTGGCTGATGATGTCCGTGAGATTTATAGCGAGGGGGATGATGCGTTTGCCAGTTTCTTCTGGTTCTGGCTGGGGTTGATCGCGGTCATCGCGGGTATTGGTGGTGTCGCGTATCTCATCTGGGGGCGCGGTAAGCCGGCTCGTAGCTCTCGTTTGTAGGCAAGAAGAGGCAAGAAGGTGCCGGTTGTTAAGGTTTAAGATTTACGCGGCGTCTCTTGGCAAGGAAATCTGAGCCTCTCACCCCGACCCGGATAGATAGAACGCACAACTGCCCAGCAACAGCAGCAACATCGCCAGCAATAATCCCCGCGAGAAATTCCCTGCCTGCTCTCGTGCAATCGCTTTTCGAAGCCCGGTCTCCAGGTCTCCGGTGCGTGCGGCGACCCAACGCCGGCGGGCAAAGAGCACCCCGAGGATCACCAGCAGAGCCACCGCAACGCCGGTGATGGCCGCCCCGTTGCGGAACGAGTCAGAGCGGAAGGTGAACCGCACGGCGTGGGTGCCGGCGGGGACAGCGACGGCCTTGAACAGGTAGTTGGCGCGCAGGAGCTGGGCCGCTTCACCGTCCACCGTGACCTGCCAGCCGGGATAGTCGGAGTCGGAGAAGACCAGGATCGCGGGGCGGTCGGCGCGGGTGGTGACCGCCACGTCGTCGGAAGAGAGCTGTTCGATGACGACCTGATCGGCACCGAAGGGGGTCGGATCGGGCGCGGCCTGTCCGGTCCACTCGGCGGGGGCTTGCTCCAGCAAGACCTCCTGCGACGGAGATAAAGCGGCGCCGCGGATGGTGGCGAGGACGTCCTCCGCTGGCATCACGCGGAAGGTTGGCACCAGGTAGGCGCGGGGTAGGGCCGTGGTGTTGCGCAATACGTAGAGGCCGGTGTCGGGCAGGTGTTCGACGGCTGCGAGGGTGTCCAGCGACAGCTTGCGGTCGGAGATGACGTAGCGCACGTTGCAGAGGTCGAGGATCGCGCCGTTGACGCGCAGGGCGGGGCGGGAACCCATGTATCCCTGGCGTCCCATCAGCTCCAGGTAGCGGGACGGGGCCAGGGGCCCGAAGCCCTCCACGGTGGAGACGCCGAAGAGCATGGCCGAGTTGGGGACCAGGGTCTCGGTGGCGGCCAGGTAGCGCCCCTCGTTGCCCACCCAGCCAGGGGTGAACGGGTCGATACGGGGTTCGTCCGGGTCGCCGGTGGCGTTTTCGGCGACGGTCCGGAAGATGCGGAACGGGCCGGGATTCTCGTCCATGGCCAGCACGGTGGCGGGCGGGCTGCGATAGAGGGTGGGCTCGACGGTGGGGTTGAAATCGGAGCCGAAGACGAACAGGTCCACGAAACAAACGGCGATGAGTAGCACCGCCACGGGAACCGCTCCGAGGAGCCGCTTGAGATAGAGCGTGGGCAGCGCCAGCCCGAGGGCGGAGAGCACGGCGCACCAGATGGCGCCGTAGACGATCTCGACGACCACCGCGGCTTCCCCTTCGGTGAGGGTGGCCGGATCCTGGGTCAGCAACGAGCTGTTGCCGATGAGGACCAGCGCCAGCACGGCGCCGATGACGATGGCGCTGACAGCCAGGGTGGCCAGCACGCCGGTGACATCGCGGGCTGCTCCGCTGCGGGAGACCAGGATCTTCTGCAAGCCCAGCCCGGCGAGCACGGCCAGGAACAGGGCCGCCAGGATGAGGTAGCGGGAAGGGAGGCGTTGTCCTTCGAGGATCGGCAGGGTGTGGATCGGTTCGAAGAGGAACGAATAGCTACCCAGCGCCAGCAGCAGCGCTGTGAAGAATGCACAGCCGAAGAAGACGCTCGCCCGGTCGGGGCGCCGAACCATCGCCACCGTGGCGAGCATCAGCGGCACGATGCCCACGTAGCAGCAGGACTCCCAGAAGAACTCGTAGCCCATCTCGCCGCGATAGCTGCCCAGGGCCGGATTGCCAAACAGGCCAGGTACGAACAGGGTGAAGAGGTTGGGCGGCGGCAGGGAGCCCACCACGCGGAATCCCTCTTCGGGGGCACCGCGGCTGGACAGGGAGATGAGCTCGATGGTGGGCAGGATCTGGACCGCGGCCAGGGCCGCCCCCAGCGCCATGATGATCGGCAGGCCACACCAGCGCAGCACCCGGGCGGTGTCGGGCCGGGCGGGCGAGGCCCCTCCACCTATCACACGGTACAGGTAGTAGATGGACGCGAAGATGGCAGTGGAGGTGGTGACGAAGGGGTGGCTACACAGCAGCACCATGCCCATCGCCACGCCACCGAGGATCAGATAGCGCCATCGGTTGGTGCGGAAGTACAGCTCGATGAAGCACAGCAATACGGGCAGCCACGCTGCGCCGAAGACCATATTGGTGTGCATCAGGCGCATCACCAGCGCGCCGCTGAATGTGTAGGTGACTGCGGAGAGCAGGGCGGGGAGGGGGGAGGCGCCCAGGGCCCGCACCAGCTTGTAGGTGCCCCCGCCGGCTAGCAGCAGGTGCAACAGGACGCTGGTGTTGAACGCCGCGGTGTCCGGCAGCAGCAGATAAAGGAGCATCTGGACCGGGTAGGCCGGCCCACCCTGGCTCTCGGCGAAGAGGGGGAAGCCGCAGTAGATGTGCGAGCACCACAGGGGGAAATCCCCCATCCGTAGCCCCTCGGCGAAGTACTGGCGGAACGGGTAGTTCTGCATCAGCACGTCGTAGAAGAACAGGGTCTTGCCGTGGATGACGATATCGCGGAAGAAGACCACCAGTAACAGGGCCACGATGGCTACCGCCGCCGTTTCCTTGATCCCACTTCGCACGGTGTTTCCCCTTCCTCTTCTAAGGTACCGGATGTGGGAGGCGGTGGGGAGGTTCCGGGTGCGACAGCGAGCGCGGGCACGAGTACGGGGATCACGACAGGGGGTTGATTGCGCGGGCGGCGGCCTTGGGCGATCATGAACGGGCGATGAGACAAACACGCGCCGACTCCGTCATCGTCATCTCCCCGACCTACAACGAGGTGGACAACGTCGACGCGTTGATGGACGGCATCCTTGCGCTCCCCGAGCGGTTCCGGCTGATCGTGGTGGATGACAGCTCTCCGGACGGGACCGCGGACGTCGTGCGCCGTCGGGGGGAGCGGGAGCCCCGAGTGGGCTTGTTGCTGCGTCCCCAGCGCGAGGGATACGGGCGGGCGGTCACCGCCGGCCTGATGCACGCCCTGGACGAGGGGGCCCAGATCGTCGTGCAGATGGATGCGGACGGCTCCCACGACCCGGCGGTGGTGGCGGAACTGGTAGAAGCCATCGAGGGGGGCGCCGACATGGCCATCGGTTCCCGCTACATCCCTGGCGGTGGCGTCCAGGACTGGCCGATACACCGTCGCTTGCTGAGCCGCGGGGCCAATGCCTACGTGCACCGGGTGTTGGGGGTGACCCCCAAGGACTGCACCGCCGGATTCCGGGCCTTCCGCGCCGAGACGCTGCGTCGTTGTGATCCCAGGGAGGTGAAGGCCGGCGACTACGCGTTCCTGGTGGAGTTCCTGGTACGCCTGTCCCGCACCGGCATTCGTATCGTCGAGATCCCGATCCTGTTCACCGAACGCCGCGCCGGGCGGTCCAACCTGAGCTGGAAGGCATTCACCGAGTCGGTGGTCAACCCATGGCGGATCCGCCTGCGCAACCGGACGTGAGGCGCTCTGGCACCAGCGGAGCGTGGGGCGCCGTCGACTGGCTACTCGTGGTGCTGACCACGGTGGCCGCGGTGCTGCTGGTCGACCGCTACCGTTTCGTGGACCCCGATCTGTTCATGAATTTGTTCTCGGCACGGGACATCGTCGCTGCCGGTGGTCTGCCCGGCGTCGATACCCACTCCTTTGCCCGGGAACAGCTGCCGTGGGTGGACTACGAGTGGCTGGCTCGGGTGATCCAGTATGGGATCTACCGGACGGCCGGCGGCGTGGGGCTGGTGCTGATGCGCCTGGTGCAGGCGTTGCTGGTCGTCGGGGCGCTGGTGGTGGCCGCCCGTCGCATCGGCGCGGCCATGCCGGCCGTGGGCGTCGCCGTTTTGATGTGCTGGCCGGCGCTGGCCCATTTCTTCTTGCTGCGCGCGCGGGCGTTTTCCTTCGTGATGATGGCCCTGCTGCTCCTGCTGGCGGTCTTCTACCGGCGCGGGCAACGCTGGCCCGGCTGGCTGATGCCCCCGCTGATGCTGGTGTGGGCCAACCTGCACGGCGCCTACCTGCTGGGGGTGGTGATCATCGGGTTGGTGGTGGTGGACCGGGTGCTGGCGGACTGGCGTGCTGGGCGGGGCGCTCGGCCGGCAATCCTCCGGGGCGGTGTCGTGCTGGCGGCCTCGGCGGCGGTGACGTTCCTGCACCCGGCCGGGGGCGGCATCATCGGCGCGGTAGCCCGCACCATGACCGGGACAGCGGGTACATCGGTGAGCGAGTGGCAGCCGATCTGGGAGCACCCGTTCAGCGCGACGGCCAGCTACCTGCTGTTGCTGCCGCTGGCCGTGGTCGTGGGAGCCCTCTGGGCCGTGCGGCACCGGGAGCTGCTGTGGCCGCTGCTGCTGGCCGGCATGGCGCTGGAGACGGTGCTGCACGTCCGGTTCGGGGCGCTGCTGGGGCTGGCACTCGTCGTACCCTGCGCCCGGCTGCTCAGTGACGGCTTGGACCGGATTCCGGCCCGGGGCCGGCGCTGGGTCGGGCCGGCCCTGGCCGCCGGGATGGCCGTCCTGTGCCTGGTCTTCGTGTGGGTCAACGGGCACCGGGATCTCAAGCTGCGCATGGATCCGGCCTGGACGCCCCTGGCGGCGGTGCGCTTCATCCAGGACAACGATCTGCAGGGGGACGTGCTCGCGGAGTTCGACTGGTCGGCCTACCTGATCTGGGCCATGCCCGAGAGCCGCGTCTTCATCGACGGCCGCTGGGACACGGTCTACCCGCCGGAGGTGGACGAGGAGTGGACCCGGTTTGCCCGCTTCGAGGAGGGCTGGCCGGAGGTCCTGCGTGGCAGCGGCGCCACCGCCGTGCTGTTGCGTGCCGGACGCCCGGCGGATTCACACATCCTGACCCTCCCGGAGTGGGGCAAGGTCTACAGCGATCCCTACGCGGTCGTCTACGTCCGGGCCTGTGAAGAGAACGGGGCGTTCATGGCCCGGCTGGCCGCCGGCCAGGTGACCGCGCCAGCCCCCATCACCGAGGAGGATCTCGTCCTGCGCTGACAGGTGTTCACGGGGGCGCTTTCCGGCTACCATGGCTTGCGACCCGAGCGGGAGGACCGATGCTCAGATATGACATGCAGGGGCTCTGGCGCGAGATGCCCCTGGCCTTCTTCGACCTGGAGACCACGGGTCTCGACACGGACAACGACCGCATCGTCGAGGTGGGCATCGTCACCTACCGGGACGGCCGGCTGGCGGAACGCTGGGGGCAGCTGGTCAATCCGGGGATCCCTATCCCGCCCGGCGCCACCGACACCCACCACATCACGAACGAGATGGTGAAGGACGAGCCGTCCTTCCACGAGGTCAAGTGGGAGGTCTACAGTCGGCTGCGCGACAAGATCATGGTGGGCTACAACGGGCTCAAGTTCGACCAGCCGATGGTGGAATCGGAGTTCGTCCGCCACGGCCTGACCGCTCCCCAGCAGCCGGTTCTGGATCCGATGATGTGGGTGATCCAGCTGATGCCCAAGCGCTCCTACAAGCAGGAAATGGTGGCGGAGCAGTTGGGGATCACCGTGCACGAGGCCCACCGCGCTGTCGCCGATTGCGAGGCGCTGGCCCAGATCACCATGCGGCTGGCCGATCAGCTGCCCCCGGCCCTGGGGGAATTGCTGGCCCAGCAGGACGAGTGGACCGCTGCCTTCCTCAAGCGCAAGGCGGAGCAGAAGAGACGACGGGAGGAGCGGGAGGCGGCCAAGGCAGAAGCCGAGGCGAGCAAAGCCGAGGAGGAGAACAAGAATCAGGAGGGGCTTTTCTGAACGGCGCGCCCGCGGGGGCGTGGCGTGCGATGGAATAGGCAGTGTGCCCTTAGTATTGTACGGAGCAGGAACCAAGCGCCCTGGGTGTTGTCAGCAGTGTGGAGGAGGTGACGCAGATGAACGACCCCACACCACCGCCAGATGAGCTGAACAAGCTGCTGGATCGGGTGGCCTTCCGGCTCCGGTTGCGCCATGCCGTACACGGAGCGGTGTTCGGGCTGTGGGCCGGGTGCGCTCTGGGGGTGCTGTGGATGATCGCATCCCGCTTCCTGTGGTTTGGGTTTTCACCGTTGTGGTTCGCCGGCGGCGCCCTGGGCACCGGCCTCCTCGTCGGGCTGGCCATCGGCCTCTCCCGGCGCTGCCTGGACGAGACGGGCTGTGCCCTGCTGGTGGACCGGGGGCTAGGCACCCGCGAGCAGATCGTATCGGCGCTGGAGGCCTCCAGGGAAGGCATCGTCGATGCCGGCTCGGCCCTCTCCTTCGCCCTGGTGGACCGGGGCCGTTCCCTGGCTGCCGAGCTGGATCCCTCCACAGCGGTGCCCATCTGGCGGCGGCGGGAGCGGCGACCGCTGCTGTTCCTACCCCTCGGGCTGGCTGCGTTGCCGGCCGTATTCTTCATCCCGCCGATCAACAGCACCAACTTCTTTAATCTGCCCGGCATGAACGAGGAGGTCGTGGAAGAGGCCGAGCAGCTCCAGGATCGCATCGAGGAGATCCAGGAGGAGTCGGAGGCCGCACTGCCCGAGGATATCCAGGCCGAGCTGGAGCAGCTGGCCGAGGACCTCCAGCGCCAGAAGCTGACCCCGGAAGAGGCGCAGGAGAAGCTCGAGGAGATGCAGGATCAGCTGGAACAGTTCCAGGAGGAGCTGGCCGACAAGAGCAGCGCCGACGAGCTCCAACAGGCCGCCGAGGAGCTGGCCGACAGCGAGCTCACCGAGGACCTGGGGGAGGCGCTCCAGGAGCCGGACCTGGAGAAGGCCGCCGAGGAGGCGGAGCAGATGGCCCAGAAGGCGGCGGACGCCAGCGCCGCGGAGCAGCAGGCCGCGGCCGATGCCATGCAGCGGGCCGCCCAGGCCCTGTCCGAGTCCAACCCCGAGATGTCCCAGAAGATGCAAGAGGCGGCCGAGGCCATGCAGCAGATGGCCGACAACTCGGCCCAGGGCAAGGAGGCCGGTTCCCAGATGAGCCAGCAGCAGATGCAGCAGCTGGCCCAGCAGCTCCAGCAGATGGATCAGGACGGCCTGGCGGAGAAGCTCAAGGAGGACGAGGAGCTGATGAAGATGTCCCAGCGGCTCAACGGGGCCCTGGAATCCTCGTCGTGACAGATGGGCAAGGACTGCCAGTTGGCAGACGGTGAAGGAAACGGAGCGGACGGTAAGGGCAAAAGTGGCGTCGGTGCCGGCAAAGACCACACCTGGGACGAAGCCGAGGGTGGCCCCGAGGGCAACAAGCACGCCGACGACTGGCGTATGTCCGAGGAGACCTCCGAGTGGGAAGAAGAGTTCCAGGACCTCTACGATCCGGAACGGCTCCGGGATACGGAGAGCCTGCTCACCTCCCTGGAGGGCGAGCTGAACCCCGAGGGCCGCATCGACACCATGCCGATCCGGCTGCTCCCCGGCGACGGCGAGCAGGTTGCGGCCCCCACCCTCGACGTGCCGGAGGCCTACCGGGAGGCCGCCGCCGACGCACTGGAAGACGAACAGATACCCCCGGGGTACCGCGAACAGGTGAAGAAATACTTCGACTCGGTGCAGGGGGATCCCTGAACCGGACGGGCGGGAGTGAACATGGCAGATAGCAACGAGGTCTTCTCGGAGCGGTTCCAGCGGCTGCGTGACGCCATCGGGCAGGTGATCGTCGGGCAGCAGGAGGTCGTCGACGGGGTGCTGACCTGCCTCGTCGCCGACGGGCACGTGCTGTTGGAGGGCGTGCCGGGGCTGGGCAAGACCTTGCTGGTACGGACCCTGGCCACCGCGCTGGGGCTGGATTTCGCACGGATCCAGTTCACCCCGGACCTGATGCCGGCGGACATCATCGGCACCCACATCATCTCCGAGGACGAGCGGGGCGGCCGCAGCCTGCGCTTCGAGTCGGGCCCCGTCTTCACCCAGGTGTTGCTGGCCGACGAGATCAACCGTGACACGCCCAAGACCCAGTCGGCCATGCTGGAGGCTATGCAGGAGCGGCAGATCACGGTGGCGGGCCAGCGCCGGCCGCTGCCGGATCCGTTCTTCGTGCTGGCCACCCAAAACCCCCTGGAGATGGAGGGCACCTACCCGCTGCCCGAGGCCCAGCTGGACCGGTTCTTCTTCAAGGTGCTGGTGCCTTTCCCGACCCTGGACGACCTGGTGCAGATCGTCGATCGCACCACCGGCAACACGGCGGCCGAAACCTCCCGTTGCCTGCAACCCGAGGAGCTGGCAGAGATGCGCCGCATCGTGCGCGAGGTGCCGGTGGCCGAACCGGTCAAGCGCTACGCCATGCGGCTCGTGCTGGCGACCCACCCCGAATCACGCCATGCCGCCGGCTCGACCCGTCAGTTCTTGCGGTACGGGTCCAGCCCGCGCGCAGCCCAGACCTTGATCCTGGGGGCCCGGGTTCACGCCCTGCTGGACAGCCGGGTCAACGTCAGCTTCGAGGACGTGCGCGCCACGGCGCTGCCGGCCATGAGGCACCGCGTCATCCGTAACTTCGAGGCCGAGGCCGAGGGGGTCACCCCGGACGAGATCATCGGCAAGGTCCTGGAGGAGGTACCCGAGCTGAGCCACGAGGTCGCCCGCGAGGCGGCGCCTGCGTGAGCGCCCAGCAGCCACTGCTCACCCCTGCGTTCCTGGCCAAGCTCGACACCTTGACGGTGCGTGCGAGGAGGCGGGGCAGCGGTGTGCGCAAGGGGGAACGACGCTCCATCCGCCGCGGCCAGTCCATGGAGTTCGCCGACCACCGGGCCTATGTGCCTGGCGACGATCTGCGGCACCTGGACTGGCACCTTTACGGCCGGCTGGACGCCCTGTTCATCAAGCTCTTCGAGGAGCGGGAGGACCGCACCGTCCAGATCTTCGTGGACACCAGCGCCTCGATGGAGGGGGACAAGCTGGCCGTGGCCCGCCAGGTGGGCGCCGCCCTGTCCTATGTGGCGCTGGGCAGCATGGACCGCGTCTGCCTGGCCGATTTTGCCGACGGGTTGCAGCGCATCCGTCCACCGGTGAGGGGACGGGCGTCCATCCACGGCATCTTCAAACACCTGCGGGAGATCGAACCGGAAGGGGAGAGCGACCTGGCCCAGGCCCTGCGGGGCTATTCCCGCCGCCAGGGCACCGGTATCGGCATCCTGCTGTCCGATCTGCTGTTCCCCGGTGGATACGAAGAGTCCCTCAAGCGTCTGTTGTACCTGGACCTGGAGCTGTATGTATTCCACGTGATGTCCCCCGCCGAACTCCGGCCAGACCTGGACGGGGATATCCTGCTGGTGGACAACGAGACCGGCGCCGAGGTGCCGCTCACCGTCGATGACGGGGTGCTGGAGCGCTACGAACGCACCGTGCGCAAATACGCCGAGGGGATCGAGCAGAGCTGCCGGCGCATGGGGATCCAGTACAGCTTGCTGGAAGCCGACGTGGACGTGGAGGCCTATGTGATGGGCGCGCTGCGGCGCCAGGGGATGCTGCTGTGAGCTTCCTCAACCCCGTGGCGCTGTGGCTGGCCGGCCTGGCCATCCCCTTGCTGGCCTTGTACTTCCTCAAGATCCGGCGCCAGCGGGTGCAGGTGCCGTCTACGTTACTGTGGCAGGAGTTCGTCAAGACCGAGCAGCTGGCCACGCCGTTCCAGCGTTTCCGGCGCAACCTGCTGCTGCTGCTGCAGCTGCTGATCCTGGCGCTGTTGGTGCTGGCCCTGGCCCGGCCTTTCCTCAGCGGCCACGCCTCGGGCAAGCGGTCGGTGGTGATCGTGCTGGATAGCTCGGCGTCCATGAAGGCTACGGACGCATCCCCCCACCGATTCGGCGAGGCGGTGGATTCGGCCCGGGACATCGTGGACGGTCTGGAAGGGGCCGACGAGGCCATGATCATCGAGGCCGGGGCTCAGACCCGCGTGATCTCCAGCTTCACCCGGGACAAAGATCATCTGCGCCGGGCCCTCTCGGAGATGCGCTGCTCTGACGCCGAGGGCACGCTGCGAGACGCCCTGACCCTAGCCCTGTCGTTGACCCAGGATCGTCCGGACCGGCAGGTGATCGTCATCAGTGACGGCGGCGGCGAGAATCTCGGAGACATGGAGGTACGCGAGGGGGCGGTGCAGTTCGTGCGGGTCGGCCGATCCGCCGCCAATGCCGGTATCACCGCGCTGGACCTGAGACGCAGCCCGGTGAGCGAGCTGGACCACCAGCTGTTCGTCACCGTCGAGAATTTTGGCACGGAGACGATGGAAAGCCGCGTCGAGGTCTACCTGGACAACGAGATCCAGGGGCGGCAGGAGATGCAGCTGGAGAAGGGCAGCCCCCGCCCCCTGCTGTTCGATCTGGTCGGCGGCAAGCAGGGGGAGCTGCGGGTCGAATTGCACGCCAAGGGGGATGAGCTGCCCACCGACAACGTGGCCTTCGCCCTGCTCAAGACCTCGGTGCGGCGCAAGGTGCTAGCCGTGGGCTGCAACGCGCTGGTGCTCAAGGTGCTCGCCAGCGATCCCCGCCTGGTCGTCGATGTGGTGGCTCCGGCCAACTACAAATCCAGCGCCGGCTACGATTGCACGTTCTTCGAGGGGTTCATGCCCACGAAGGGGCTAGATGGCCACAACTACGTGGTGCTGTCCCCACCGCAAACGGGCGGACCGGTGCGCTTCGGCAGCGATATCCGGGCCCCGCGAGTGCTGGACTGGCAGCGGACCCACGAGGCGCTGCGCTTCGTCGATCTGACCGACCTGGCTGTGGCCCGAGCGAAGACCGTCGAGGAGGACGGCACGCTGCGGACCATCGTCGAGTCGGATCAAGGACCCCTGATGCTGGCGGGCGAGCGCCTGGGGGGCCGTGTGCTGGTGTTCGCCTTCGACCCCCTGCAGAGTGATCTGCCCCTCAAAGTGGCGTTCCCGGTGCTGCTGCTCAACACGGTGGGGTGGCTCACCGGCGGGCAGGGGGCCTCGGACGTGGGCGGGCTGATGGCCACGGGCGCCATGTTCACCCTGCCGGTGCCCGGCGAGTCACCGGACGTGACGGTGGAGAAGCCGTCGGGGATGAAGGTCCGCGGCACGGTCGCCGGCGGGCTGCTGCGCTTCGGCGGGGTCGATGAAGTAGGCATCTACGAGGTCAAGACGGCGGATGAACGGGTCGCCTTTGCAGCCAACCTGGCGTCCCGGCGGGAGTCGCGCATCCAGCCGATGGCGGATCTGGGCCTGGGCCGTGAGGCGGTAGTGCAGACGTCCATCGCGGCGGCTGGCCGCAGGGAGATATGGCGGGAGCTGGCCTATGCGGCCATCGCCATCTTGATGTTCGAATGGTTCATCTGGAACCGACGGAAGAGCGGGTAGGGCAGGCGTTTGAACGAGGTTTTCCAGTTTGATCACCCCCAGGCCCTGTGGCTGCTGCTACTGGTGGCTGTGGTGCTGCTGTTCGCCTGGACCAGTCGCCGCCGGGTCAGTCGCCGCCGTCTGGTGCTGTCCAGCATCGTCCGGCTGGTGTTCCTGCTGGGATTGATCGCTGCCGTCTCCGGGCTCAACCACGGCAAGTTCGTCGATGATCTGGGCGTGGTCTTCGTCCTGGATCGCTCCGCCAGCGTCTCGGAGGGTGGCCGCAAGACTTCGCTGCAGTTCGTCCAGGACGCCATGAACCACATGGAGGAAGGGGATCGCACGGGGGTCGTGGTGTTCGGGGCGGACGCCTACATCGAACGGGAGATGGCCGAGGACCGCGAGTTCCACGGCGTCGAGACCGACCCGGGCATCCATCAGAGCGACATTTCCGCTGGGATCCGGCTGGCGCAGGCGGCCCTGCCCGCCGACACGGCCCACCGCATCGTGCTGCTCAGCGACGGCGAAGAGACCCGGGGGGACGCCTCGGCCCAGGTGATGCTGGCCGGGGGCGACGACCTGGAGCTGTCGGTGGTGCCGCTGGGGCGCGGCGCCCTGCCCGAAGTGGTGGTGGAGAGCCTGGTGGTGCCGGACCGGGTGGACGAGGGAGCTGGCTTCGACGTGCGGGTGGTGGTGCGCTCGGTGCGCCCGGGCCAGGGGCTGCTGCGCATGTTCCGCAACGACACCTACCTGGGTGAGATCCCGGTGACACTCAGTGGCGGACGGGCAGACGTCTTCACCTTCCGGCAGACCGCCGATGAACCGGGACTGTACCGCTTCCGGGCCCGCCTGGAAGTGGACGACGCCGCGGTGGATTCCCTGGCCCAGAACAACGAGGTGATGGCCACCGTGCAGGTCTCCGGCAGCCCTCGCGTCTTGTACGTGGAGGGGGTGCGCGGTCAAGCCAACTACCTGGCCACGGCGTTGCGTGGCGACGGCCTTGCGGTGGACGTGGTCGGCCCCGGTGAGATGCCGCCCACCCTGGCGGAGATGAGGCCCTACGCAGCCATCGTGTTTTCCGACGTGCCGGCCCACATGCTCACCAGCGTTCAGATGAAATCCTTGCAGCGCTACGTGAGGGATCTGGGGCGCGGCTTCGTGATGGTGGGCGGCGAGAACTCCTACGGCGTCGGCGGGTACTACAAGACCGAGGTCGAGGAACTGCTTCCGGTCAACATGGATCTGGAGGACAAGAAGTACTTCCCTACCATGGCGATGATCCTGGCCATCGACCGGTCCGGATCCATGGCCGGGCAGGGGCAGGCGTCGAAGATCGGCATGGCGCGGGAGGCGGGCATCCGTGCCGTCGAACTGATGACCGAGCGGGACGAGGTGGGCGTGGTGACCTTCGACGCCGCCGGTTCCTGGGCCGTGCCCATGACCAACCTGGAGGACAAGGAGGCGGTGATCCAGCGCATCGCCTCCATCCGGGCCGGCGGCGGCACGGATATCTACCCCGCGTTGAACATGGGGTACAAGGCGCTGGCCAGGAGCGACGCGGCGGTCAAGCACGTGGTGCTGCTGTCCGACGGCATCACCGGCCCCGGTGCTTTCCAACAACTCATCGAGGGGGCGCACGACACCGGTGCGGTGACACTGACTTCCATCGCCGTGGGCGGGGACGCGGACCGCATGACGATGCGCCAGTTCGCCCAATGGGGTGGGGGGCGTTACTACCTGGTGACCGACCCCCATGCCATCCCACAGATCTTCACGCGGGAGACGATGCTGGCCAGCCGCTCTTTTATCGTCGAGGAGGATTTCCGCCCGGTGCCGGCCGAGCCATCGCCCCTGCTCAAGGGACTGGACGGCGGGTCGCTGCGGACCCTGCACGGCTTGGTTGCCACCGATCCCAAGCAGCGGTCCACCGTCGCTCTGCAGGGGCCCGATGAGTTGCCGGTGCTGGCCCACTGGCGGTACGGGTTGGGCAAATCAGTGGCCTTCACCAGCGACTGTAAGGCGCGCTGGGGGCGGGACTGGCTCGGCACCGCCGAGTACACCAAGCTGTGGAGCCAGGTCGTGCGGTGGTCCATGGGGGACCCGCTCAGCGGCGACCTGCAGGTGGTCACGGAGATCGACCGGGGCGTGATGCGGGTGACCGTCGATGCCTTCGACGAGGACGGGAATTTCCGCAACTTCCTGCAGGGCAACGCCCGCGTCATCGCACCGGACCTGTCCGTGCGCGAGCTGCCGCTCCGTCAGGTGGCCCCTGGACGGTACGAGGCCACGATGGACGTGGAGCATGACGGGTCTTATCTGGCCGGCATCTCCATGCAGGATGGCGAGAATACCGTGGGCCAGGTAGTCAGCGAAGCCGTTCAGCCGTATTCTCCCGAATACCGGACTCCGGCCATGGGTTCTTCGCTGTTGCCGGAGATCGCGCGTATCGGTGGCGGGGAGCTGTTGAGCAACGCTCAGGACGTCTTCCGGCGTCCGGAGACGCCCCGCCGTGTGCCCCGCGCGTTGTGGCCGCCCATCTTGCTGGCGGCACTGCTGGTGCTGCTGCTGGATGTGGCGCTGCGCCGGCTCGACTTCTCCAACTGGGGTCGTCCGGGCACGGTGACGACGGTCCAGACAGCCGTACTCGGTGCCCGGGCCGCGCCAGCACCTGCCCCCGCGCCCGTGGCCGCGGCGGTGGAAGCGGCCGCCGAGGCCGACGAAGGCGAAACACCGGCCGAACCGCGGGAGCGCGTCGCGGTCACCGCGGTGGGAGATGAACACGAGGCCGCGCCCGAGGCGGACGACGGCAGCTATGTGGGTGGTTTGTTGGCGGCGCGGCAGCGGGCCAAGAAACGGCTGAAAGGGGACGAGTCTTGAGGCCTCTGTTGCGGATCTTCGCGGCCTTGACGGCCCTGCTGATCGTGATGGAGGCCGGTGCCCAACCTGCCGATCCGGGGGAAATCGAGGAACCAGAATACAACGTGCTGGGCCTCAAGATGACCGCGGAGGTCGTCTTCGATGGCCGTATCCAGGGGGATCGCTGGGCCTGCGCCATCGTGGAGCTGGAGAATATCGGCGACCCGGTGGACGGCATGCTCCAGATCATCGGCGCGGCATCGTCCACCACCGGCGAACGGACCCACTACTCCAGGCCCGTCGATATCGGGCGCAAGGCGCGCAAGCGCATCTTCTTGTACTTCGAGACCAAGGGCTGGGGATCGGAGTGGACGGTGGAGCTGGTGCGCAACGGCGTGCGCAGTTCGTCCCCGTTGATCACCGCTCCCATGCGCACCATCTCCAAGGAAGAGGACGACGTGGTGCTGGCCATCGTGGGCCAGGACCCGCTGGGCACGCAGGTGATCCGGGAGACCTGGTCCGGGGCGGTCCCTGGCCACCCCACCGTGAGCGAGTTCCCCCGGCGCCGGGTCTTCCTGTCCCTCATCGCCCCGGAGAATCTGCCGGACCGCTGGACCGGATACAACGTGGTGGATGTGCTGGTGTGGTCCCAGCCCGATCCCACCGCCGTGTCCGAGGAACAGCTGGCGGCGTTGGGGCAGTACGTGGGCCTGGGGGGCACCCTGGTGGTGGCGGTCACCGACCGTTGGCAGCTCGTGCGGGATTCGTCCCTGGCCGAGCTGTTGCCCGTGGAACTACGCGGCGCTGTCGAGGCGACGGATGTGGACCCATTGATGCGGGCGCTCGAGCTGCCCCAGGAACCCCGCCGGGATCAGACCGTGCTGGTGGCCAACGCCATGGCCCGCGGGCTGGACGAGCAGGTCCGCGCGGTGGACGGCGAGCGGGTGCTGTGGGCCACCCGCGAGTATGGCCTGGGCCGGGTCGTGTTTTTGGGGGTGGACCCCGCCATGTACCCGGTCAAGGGTGGCGTCGATCGTGGGGAATTCTGGCGGCGCGTGTCCTGGATGCCGGAGCCGGTCGGGGGCCAGCGGAAGACGACCGACGTCTCGGCCCAGCTGTACGAAGAACTCTCCGGCAACGCGCCCAATCTCGATGCCCTGCAGGGCGGCAAGTTCAAGCTCGCCCCGGAGACAGCCATCTCCGAGTGCGTGCACGACGCCGCCGCGCTGGGCAACACGAACTTCGGCTGGACATCGGGGTACTACTACGGCGCCAGCGCCATCGACAGCTGGTACAACAGCGTGCGCCAGAAGCTGGTGGATATCCCGGCGCTCAAGCCGTTGCCGCTGGGATGGATCCTCGCCTTTGCCCTGGTCTACCTGCTGAGCATCGGGCCGGTGGACTACCTGGTGCTGCGGTGGCTGGGCCGCCAGGAATGGACCTGGATCACCTTCCCGCTGATGATCGCCGTGTTCTTCGTCGCCGCCACCATCGGGACGACGGCGGCCAAGGGCCGCAAGGCGGTGATGACCCGCCTGGAAGTGGTGGACGTGTTCGAGCCGGACGGACTGTGGCGGGGCCAGTCGTACGTGGGCATCTTCGCCAGCCAGCGCGCCAGCCTCACCCTGCAGAGCCAGCGCACCCAGAGTGTGGTGTCCCCCATGCGCATCGTCCCCATCTACACCGGCTACGGTGCCGATCCCATGGACGAGGGGTACATGAAGCGGCCGGGGGTCCAGGTGGGGCGCGGCGGCGGCGCGTTGGCCTACCGTTCCGATACGTGGACCTTTGCCTACATGCAGTCCGCCTGGGTGGACAGCCACCCGGAGAGCCACTTCAGTCTGCGCGATGACGGGGAGGGCCGCGTCACCGTCATCAACGGCACCGACGTCAACCTGCACAGCGCCTTGCTGCTGTGCCCGCCGTCGGCCATCGGTGGCCGGGACACCTATGACTACGAGATGGGCTACGGCACGGTCACGCCAGGGGTGCAGGGGACCCGGGCCATACCGCTGGGGCCGTTGATGGCCGGCCAGTCGGCGTCGACAGATCTGAACAGGATCCCCGAGGACATCCAGGCCGTCTGGCCCGAGGTACCGGACCGGGCGCGGGTGGGCCCCCCCCCCCGGGGGGGTTTGGGCCCGTTGGGGGCGCTGGCGGGGTTTTTGGGGCCGCCCGGCCCCCGGGCCCAGCCCCCGCCCCGGCC
>CAZDDH010000005.1:63798-84099 GCA_964504165.1 uncultured Rickettsiales bacterium
GGTGGCCGGTGGCCGGGGCCGGGGGGGGGGGGCCCCCCCACGACCGGGAGGATTGGGCCCTGTTCCGGGAGATGCCGGATTTCTGGGGCCGGCGCGGCCACCTGGACCTGACCCGTCAGCTCCTGGACCACAAGCTGATCCTGGTGGGCTTCACCGGAACGCCGGTGGAGGATTTCGAACTCAAGGGCTTGGACCCCGAGAGCGAGCCCCGGACCCTGGTGCGTGTGGTGCTGGGGGACGACCCGCGCTGGGTCGCGCCGGCGCCACCCCCGTCCGGGCTCTTTTCGCCGGCCGATATGGGCGCGGAGATGGATGACGAGTTGATGAAGCTCCTCGAGGCCATCGGTGGCCTCGAACCGCAGGGAGATGTGCCATGAACGACGAGACCCGACCGCAGGAGCACCCCGTGGACGGCGAGGCGGAGCAGGCCGCGGAACCTGCGCTGGCGGAGGACTCCGAGGAGGCCACGGATCCCGGCGACGCCCCGGCGCCCAGCCCGGACGAACCGGCGGCGATGGTGGAGACCGTCAACCTGCGCAAGGAGTATTCGGGGGTCACGGCCCTCAAGGGCATCAACCTCCGGGTGGAGAAGGGGGACCTGTTCGGGTTCATCGGGCCCAACGGGGCCGGCAAGACCACGACCATCAAGATCCTCACGACGCTGCTGGAACCCACCTCGGGTGACGCCTACGTCAACGGGTACAGCGTCTGGGACCGCAAGGACGAGATCCGCGGCCTCATCGGCTACATGCCGGACAGCTTCGGTGTCTACCGGGACATGAAGGTCGCCGAGTACCTGCAGTTTTTTGCTGCCGCTTATGGCGTGCCCGCGTCGGAGCGGGAAGGGCTGGTCAAGGGGCTACTGGAGCTCACCGACCTGACCTACAAGCGTGCCGCCCTCATCGACACACTCAGCCGGGGCATGCAGCAGCGGCTGGGGCTGGCGCGGACCCTGGTCCACGACCCCCATGTGCTGATCCTCGACGAGCCGGCCAGCGGCCTGGACCCCAGGGCGCGCATCGAGATCCGGGAGATCCTCATCGAGCTCAAGAAGATGGGCAAGACCATCCTGCTCAGCTCTCACATCCTCAGCGAGCTGGCGGAGATCTGCAACAAGATCGCCATCATCGAGCGCGGCGAGATGGTGGCCCAGGGCACCATCGACGAGATCATGGCCCAGGTGGAGGACCGCTCTCTGGTGATGCTGGGGGTGGACAAGCCGCTGCAGGCGGTCAACCTCCTGCGGGGGCACGAGGCGGTGGAAGGCGTGGACTACATCGAGGAGGAGAATCTGGTCCGGGTGGACCTCTTCGGCGCCGAACCAGATGTGTCCTGGCTGCCGGAGATGATGATGAACAACGGGTTGCGGGTGGACTACCTCAACCGGGAGCAGCTGACCCTCGAAGAGGTGTTCATGAAGCTGACGAAGGGGCTCGTGGCGTAAGGCATGCGCGGATCCGGATCAGCCATCTTCCTGCGGGAAGCGTTCCGCAACGCCAGGCGCTGGCAGACCTATGCCGGCCGCACGGGGTTCGCCGCGGTGATGCTGGGCCTGGTCCTGTTGATCTGGATCGTGCAGGTGGAGGGGGCCAGCTTCGACCCGGGGCAGATGAGCCACGTGGGCCGCACCATCTTCAAGGCCTACAGCTACATCCAGTTCTGGCTGATGTGCGTGCTGTCGGCCATCATCGTCTCCCAGGGCATCGTCGAGGAAAAAGAGGACAAGACCCTGGACATGCTGGCCATCACGCGGCTGTCCCCGGGGCAGATCATCCGCGGCAAGTTGTTCAGCCGGATCCTGGTGTTGCTGGTGATCATCGCCTCGGGTACGCCGGTGATGGCGCTGATCATGAGCTTCGGCGGCGTGGATCCCATCGAGGTCACCTCCGTGGTGGTCAACACCTGCGTGGCCGTGGTAGTCACCGGCACGATGGGGGCCTTCCTGTCCCTGTTCTCCCGCGGGGCGATCTTGCCGGCGATCCTGGCCGTGCTCTACACCATCCCCGCGTTCTTCATCGTGCCCGGCGCCCACTTTGCCGCGTCCAGCTGGGACCTGCAGGGTTACGTGCGGTTCACGCCGGCCCTCGCCACCGAGGCGGACTGGTACGGGATCTGGCTGCCGGCCCTGTCCTATCTACCCGTCCTGATCATGACCCTGCGCATCGCCGGGCCTCTGTTCGAGATGGTGACCTCCGGCGGGGACGATCCGGAGGAGGGGGGCTTCGGCTACCTGAGCTTCCACCTGTGGACCTTCGAGCGCTTCAAGAAGTGGGGCGGCCTGCTGGCCGTGCTGGTGATGATCACCTTCCCGGGCGCTCTGCTGCTCCATAGCCTGCCGGTGTTCGGGGAGTTATGGGCCACCGCCTTCCTGACCGCCGGGACCTGGCTCTATCTATTGGTGGCGATGCGCATCGTGCTGTTTTTGGACAAGACCCTCTCCAAGGTGCCCAACACGGGCATCATGGACGGCAGCCTCAAGCGCTCGAGCAAGCCCCGCAAGCGGCTGATGGGGTTCGTGTGGAGCAACCCCGTGGCCTGGCGGGAGTGTGCCACCCGGGCCTACGGCGGCATCAGCCTGTTCATCATCCCCGCCTATCTGGTCTATGCCGTCTTCCTGTGCTTGCTGCTCATGATCCTGCTGGTGGAGCCCCGCAAGGCCGCCGATGCGTCGATGATCCTGGCGTCCATCGTCACCGGCGTGGGGCTGCTGGCGATGGTTCTCAATGCCACCGCCAGCATCGTCAACGAGCGGCGGGCGGGCACGCTAGGCATGCTGGCGTCCACGACCCTGCCGTCCCATCGCATCATCGGCGGCAAGGTGATGGGCGTGCTGGTCTACACCGGCCCGCTGATGGTCAGCGTGTTCTGCCTGCTGATGTTCGGCGCCACGGTGGACCTGCTCCACCGGGGGTTCTTCCAGACGGCGGCCCTGGACATGACACTGTTCCCGGGCAATCCGTTGATGAAGGCCTGGTGGACCTCGGTGTGGCTGCTGGCGCTGTATTTGATGCTCATGCTGCTGTCGATGCTCATCGCGCTGCGGCTGCGGAATCCGGGCTATGCCTACGGGTTCAATCTGTTCCTGGCCCTGGCCATCCCGCTGGGGCCCGCCTTCGCCGCGCTGCTGTTCCAGGACTACGAATTCGTCACGCTGCCCATGTCGCTGCTGGTGCCGGTGGTCAGCGAGCGGTTTTTCGAGAGCGCCGCCTCGACACCGGCGGAGCTGCTGGTCTCGGTGTGCCTGTACGGAACGGCCGTGCTGGCCCTGTTCTCCATCATCACCTGGAGATTGCGTCCCTGGATCGGGGCGACCTTGAGGTAATCAAGGCGCCCCACCGATTCGCTCTGGAAAAGAATAACCCCGGTGGGTGGATGGGTGGGGGACGGGGGAGGGAAGCACGGTGGGAGCGGTTCGACGGCCTGTTTCCGGCGCATGGAGACAGCGGATTCGAATTAAACCGTTGTCAGCCGCCGAGCGCTCCTCACCGTGCCCCTCGGGAGAGGTCTAGTAGGTCTCCGGGTCGATGGCGTCGGCGTCCTCGCCGCAATGACCCCAGACTCCGAAGAAGAGCCCGCCGTCTTCGTTGACGCCGTACCACAGGCCGCCCAGCAGGCCGGCGGCGTCGCCGTCGGTCTCCTCGTAGCTGCCCAGGTACGAACCGTCGCCGGACGCGAAGCCGTAGTAGTCGCCGGTCAGCGTGCCGGCGAGGCCGTCGGTGGACTCCCAGGTCCCGTCGAAGAGGCCGCCGGCCTCGTCCTCGTCGGGGGTGTAGGTGCCGGTGAGGTCGCCACCGATGGTCTGCTCGATGTCGAACCAGCGGCCGTGAATGGCGCCGCCCACGCCTTCTGTATCCACCAGATAGACACCACCCAGGACACCCTTGACGTCGCAGCCGTGATCCTCGGCAAAGGTGGCGATCTCACGGGCTTCATCGAGGAGTCGTTCATCGGAGAGCGCCTCTACGTCCCGTTCGATACCCTCGGCGACGAGTTCTTCGTCCATGTAGGTGATGGCCTCGGTGGTGCTCTCGGTGAGGGCCGTATCATCGAAGCCGCCTGTTTCGTCTTCGCAGGCAACCAAACCCAGGGTGAAGAGGATCGTGATGGCAGAAAAAATCGTGGTTCGCATCGAAAAGCTCCTTTCAAGCTGTTTCCCTTATGGACACACCGGCCGTAACGAACAGAAAAGAAAAGGTAAGAAAGATTATTTGGCTTGGTCGAGGAAGGCGTTCAACGACCTGAATCCCTGGCGTGAAATTTGCGTATCACAGCGATATTTGAAGGGAGCACCATGTCATTG
The DNA here is from genome assembly GCA_964504165.1 of uncultured Rickettsiales bacterium. Lineage (GTDB taxonomy): Bacteria > Myxococcota_A > UBA796 > UBA9615 > CAYRNR01 > CAZDDH01. Next base: position 68,099 of record CAZDDH010000005.1, read on the forward strand.
TTAGCGCATTGGGCAAGACGCGGATTGTTGTTGGCTTTGGGATTGTTGCTGGCCGGCGTTGTCGGCTGTAGCAAGTACCCCCCCTGTCATGACGACGGGGAGGTTTATGGTGGCGGCCAGGTTGCGATGTCCCTCACATCGAATTCCGGGGAGAGCGTGACCGTGTTGATCCCGGGGATCAACACGGTGGAAGTCCAGGAAGCCTACGATCAGGACCTCGGCTTGACGCCTTGCCTGCAGACAGACGAACCTCGTGGATGGCTGGCCGACCGAGACAACGGTTCACAGCGACTCTATAGTTGTGCGTCAGTCAGAGGGACCTTCCTTGAGGGCGTCGCGGGAGGGGCTGAACCTGTCACGGATCTGGATATCAGAATCGAAATAGAACGCGACGATGACGACATCTCGGTACCCCGGTGCAAGGGTGGCAGCCTGGATATAGGATTGCACGTCGAGAACCAGGTTACGGCAGCAAGCTCGCTGATCACGCTGGACGGTGAATGGGTTACCTTGGCCGAGGATTCCCGGGCTTCAGGAAGCGTGGTTGTCGAGGGAGAAGCGTTGGAGTGGGATCTCGCCATCGCAACCGTCGAGATACAGTGGTCCCTGGATCCCACGCAGACAGCCGATCTTTGTGTCATTGACCCGCTCGATGTAGGTCCCTATTAGATAAGCGACGAAAATCGGGCGCGGCGCCAACGTCTGTGGACCACGCCCTCCCACGTGCGGCTTGGTCATTCCTTATATCAAGCAGGATCCGTACAGACCACCTGCACGACCACCGACAGGGCGGGGGTGGTCGGGTCGTTGGAGCTGATGGTCATGATGCCGTCTTGCTGCCCGGCGACGTTGCAGAACGCGGCGATGGAATTGGTGACCTCTTCGGACTCGCCGGCGTTGATGTAGCCGGCCCACGAGACGACCGAGAGGATGCCTCCGGCGTCGTTGAGGAGGCTGACCTCGGAGACATCGAGGATGGCGGTCCCCTCGTTCCAGATGGTGAACGTCCCTGGCGCCAGGGTGCCGACGACGGCCGGGTCGATCAGGACGGGGAGGGGGGTCACGGCGATGGCCGGGGATCCCACCGACGTATCGTCGTCGCCCGTGTCGTCGTCGTCGTCATCCGGAGCGGTGTCGTCATCGTCGTCGTCGTCGTCGTCAGCCGTGCCCACGGGGGAATAGGGTTCATAGGGCTGGTCAAAGGAAGATAGACAGCCGGCCAGCAGCAGCGGCAGCGTGAGGAACAGATAGGGCCAAGAGCGCATGGATGACCTCCTTTCCAAATCTCCACCGTGAGGATAGCCGGAAAAGTGGAGGGGATGCTATTTTCTGCCAGTGGGCGGATCTGCAAAACCTGGCCAACCTCCCCGCACCAGCCGTCGCCGGTGGCGTTTCGCACTGATCGCGGCCGCAGTCGTGCTGTGCGGGGCGGCGGCCGGTCTCTATGGGGATCGCGGCCACGCGGTGCTGCGCACGCTCGTGCGTGATTATTACGCGCTGGTGGGGGATACGGGCGGACCGCTGACGGTGGTGGACCGGGGCAGCTGGACCGAGCTGGAGCCGGGCCTCGAGATCCATCGTCTGGTGGTCACCCGCCCCCGCAACCTCTCGGCGGTGACCCTGGTGGCGCTGCGATTCGATACCCGACGCTACGATTTTTTCGTGCTGTCTACACAGGAGTGCAGGGCAGCAGCCGCCGGCGGCGAACAGGGCGCCGTGGCGGCCATCAACGGCGGCTACTTCGATGCGGCTGGTCAGCCGTTGGGATTGCTCATCTCCGGTGGCAAGACGGTGGCGGGGCGGCTGGCCCAGGCGTCCGGGCGGGGGCTGTTCGGGGTCCGCGACGGGACACCCTTCGTGGCCGAGGCCGCCGGCCTGGATCTCACCGGCGTCACCGAGGCCTTGCAGACGACTCCGCTGCTGGTCCGCGACGGCGTCGAGGAGCAGGGATTCGACGAACCCTGGCGCGTCGATCGGCGGGCAGCGGTCTGCGTGGATGACCGCGGGAGAGTGCTCTTCGCGGTCTCCGACACCATCCTCAACGGCCTCTCCTTCAGCGAGATGGCGCACCTGATGGCGCGGGAAACGGACCGCGGTGGCCTGGGCTGCGAGCAGGGGATGAACCTGGACGGGGGCACCTCCGCCCAGCTCTGGGTGGCGGGCCATCCGGATGCCTCGGTGGCGGGCTATACAGACGTCCCAGTTTTTCTTGTCGCTTTAGCGAAGAACACCCCTTGACAGGGACGCTAGAACAGGTCACGAATCGCATTCGGTGAGGGGTGGGCTGACCATGGAGGAAACCATGTCCCGAAGCGACCAGATCATCGACACTACTGAAACCTACGGCGCACACAATTATCACCCGTTACCCGTGGTCATCGCGAAGGCCGAGGGCATCTGGGTCGAGGATGCGGACGGCAAGCGATACATGGACATGCTGAGCTCGTACTCGGCGGTCAACCACGGTCATCGTCACCCGCGCATCATCCAGGCGCTCAAGGACCAGGCCGATCGCCTGACGTTGACGTCACGTGCGTTCCACAACGATCAGCTCGGGCTCTTCTTCGAGGAGCTGTGCGAGTTCTGCGGCACCGAGATGGTCCTGCCAATGAACACCGGCGCCGAGGCGGTGGAGACGGCCATCAAGACCATGCGCAAGTGGGGCTATCTCAACAGGGACATTGAAGCGGACCAGGCGGAGATCATCGTCTGTGACGGGAACTTCCACGGCCGCACGACCACCATCGTCGGCTTCTCCTCAGACGAGGAATACAAGCAGGGCTTCGGCCCCTTCACCCCCGGCTTCGTGCGTATCCCCTACGGGGACGCCAAGGCCCTCGAGGCGGCCATCAACCCCAACACCGTCGGATTCCTCGTGGAGCCGATCCAGGGTGAAGGTGGCGTGCTCGTGCCCCCGGACGGCTACCTCACCGAGGTGCGCGAAATCTGTACCAAGGCCGGCATCCTGCTGGCGTTCGACGAGATCCAGACCGGCTTCTGCCGCACTGGCCGGCGGTTCTGCTACCAGCACGAGGGCGCGGTCCCCGATGTCCTGATCCTGGGCAAGGCGCTGGGCGGCGGCGTGTACCCCGTCTCGGCGGTCACGGCCAGCAAGGAGATCATGGGCGTGTTCCGCCCCGGCGACCACGGCAGCACCTTCGGTGGGAACCCGCTGGGCGCGGCCGTCGCCCGCGAAGCGCTGAAGATCTTCGTGGAGGACAAGCTGGACGAGCGGTCCGATGAGCTGGGCAAATACTTCCGTGAGCAGCTGCGGGCCATGGGCTCGGAGCGCGTCAATGTGGTTCGCGGCAAGGGGCTGCTGATCGGTGTCGAGCTGGACACGGCGGCCCGTCCCTACTGCGAGGCCCTCATGGAGCGCGGCATCCTGTGCAAGGAGACCCACGAGAACGTGGTCCGCTTCGCGCCCCCACTGGTCATCACCCGCGAGGAGATCGACCTGGCGATGGATCACGTGCGCGCCGTCCTGACCTGATCGGTTTGTTATCCTCACCGCCATGGTCTTCGTCCTGACGATCCTGGCGGCCCTCCCCCTGTCGCACTGGCTCGCGCGCCTCGCCGATCTGAACCGGCGCCGCCGCTCCCCGTACCGTGTCCGGCCCGGGCAGTACCGTCCGGACGGGGAGGGACCCCAGGTCAGTGTCCTGATCCCCGCCCGCGACGAGGAGCACAACATCCAGGCCTGCCTGCGTTCGGTCCTGGCGCAGGACCACCCGAACCTTCGCGTGGTCGTCCTCGACGACCGTTCCCAAGACCGCACGGCCGAGATAGTGGACCGGATGGCCGAAGAGGATGGCCGGCTGCGCCGGCTCGAGGGGGTGGAGTTGCCCGCGGGCTGGAAGGGCAAGTGCCACGCCCTGCACCAGGCCGCTGCCGTGGCGGATGGGGAGTGGCTGCTGTTCGTCGATGCGGACGTCGTGCTGGAGCCGGGCGCCCTCACTGCGGCCCTCGGCTTGGCGCGGGACGAGCGGGCGGACATGGTGTCGTGGTTCGGCCGGCTGCAGGTGGTGACCCTGTGGGAGCGGGTGCTCCAGCCCTTCATCCACGATTTCATCGTCACCCACAGCGACCCGGCGCGGGTCAACGACCTGGCCCGCCCCGAGTGCATCGCCAACGGGCAGTTCATCCTGATCCGCGCCACGGTCTACCGGGATCTCGGTGGCCACGAGGCCGTCCGCGACAGCATCGTCGAGGACATGGCCTTGTCACGGCTGGTCAAGGGCGCCGGCTATCGCTATCGGCTGGCAGAAGGCTTCGCGCTGATGACCACCCGCATGTACGGCTCGTTCGGAGAGATCTGGGGTGGCTGGACGAAGAACTTCTATGCGGGGCTGCACGGCCGCAAGGACGTCGTCGCTGCGTCCGTGGTCTACCTGCTGCTCACCGGTGTAACGCCCTTTGTGCTGCTGGGGACGGCCATCGGGCTGGCCGCGGCGGGGAGCCTCCACCTAGGGCTGCTGATCGTATCTGCGGCCTCTGTGGCGGCCTTGCTGGGCTATCGTCTGGCCGCCATCCGCATCACCTCGCCGCCATCCCTGCTGTCCGTGCTGCTGCACCCCATCGAGGCGCTGCTGCTGGTGGTGATCATCCTGGAATCCGCCCGTAGGGCGGCGTCGGGAACCCCGGTCGTGTGGAAAGGAAGGCCCTACGACGCGGGGGGGCGCTCGGCGGAGATGCCGGACCGGTAGCCTCTGACGCCAAATTTTTCCGCCAACGCCGCCGCCAGTTTTGTGTATGTTCTCTCGCATCCAACCCAACAAGGAGTCTGCTGTGTCCACAGAATCCGTCGTGTTGTCCACGGTTCATTTCAAGATGGGACTGTTCATGTTGACAGGATTGCTCGCAGTCAGTCTGGGGATCTCCGAAGCAAAGGCCGGGGCCGACCCCCTGGAGCGCAGCGAGATCGACGACAAGTACAAGTGGGATCCCACCGATCTTTTCGCCGACGACGCCGCCTGGGAGAAGGCCTTCGCCGAGCTGGAGGGCCAGCTGGAGGCCGTGGCCGCCTACCAGGGCAAGCTGGGGGAATCCCCCGAGACGCTGCTGGCCGCCATCACCACCTGGGAGGATTTCGTCAAGAAGGCGGAGCACCTGTATCAGTACGCGCACCTGAACGCGGATCAGGACACGCGCAACAACGAGTATCAGGGAATGCAGGGCCGCATCTTCAACCTGTGGATGCGTTTCGAGCAGGCCACGGCCTTCATGCGGCCGGAGCTGCTGGCCCTCCCCGAGGATCAGATGAAGGAGCTGGCGGCCCACCCGGATCTGGCCGTTTACGGCTTCTACCTGGAACGCATCAACGCCATGCGGCCCTACACGCTGGACGCCGACAAGGAGGCGCTGATGGCCGCCACCAGCGAGGTTGTGCGTGGCCCCGGTGAGATCTTCGACCTGTTCACCAACGCCGACCTCAAGTTCCCCACCATCAAGAACGCCGAAGGGGAGGACGTGGTCGTCAACAACACCACCTGGTACCAGCTGCGCTCCAATCCGGATCGGGAGGTGCGCAAGGCCGCCCTGGACGGCTTCTACGGCACCTACCACGACTACCGCAACACGCTGGCGATGTCCTATTCCACGCACATCAAGGGGGACATCTTCCGGTACACCACCCGGGGCTACGACTCCTCCGTGCACGCCAGCTTGTACCCCAACAACATCCCCGTGGAGGTCTACACCAACCTCATCGACTCGGTGAACGCCAACCTGGAGCCGCTGCATCGTTACGTGGCGCTCAAGAAGCGGGTGCTGGGGATCGAGGAGTTCCAGGACCACGACGTCTACGCACCGCTGGTCGGTGAAGTGGACAAGCAGTACGACTGGGAGCAGGCCGTGCCGATGGTGCTGGACGCCGTCGCGCCGCTGGGCAAGGACTACGTGTCCGATCTGAAGGCCGGCTTCGACGCGGGCTGGGTGGACGTGTACGAGACCGAAGGCAAGAAGAGCGGCGCCTACTGCTCGACCGTCGCCGACATGCACCCCTTCGTGCTGATGAACTATCACGGCGAGCTCGAGGACGTGTCCACGTTGGCCCACGAGATGGGCCACGCCATGCACGGTTACTACAGCAACGAGCAACAGCCGTTCATCTACCACGACCACGCCATCTTCGTGGCCGAGGTGGCCTCCACCACCAATGAGCTGATGATGATCCAGAAGCTCATCGACGAGGAGAAGGACCCCAAGGTCAAGCTGTACCTGCTGGACTTCTGGGCCAACCAGATCCTCAACACCGTCTACCGCCAGACCTACTTCGCCGAGTTCGAGCTGAAGGCCCATGAGGCCGCCGAGAAGGGCGAGGCGCTGACGGCCGACTCGATGACCGCCATGTACCACGAGATCTTCCAGCGCTATTACGGCGAGGAGCTCAAGCTGGCGGACGGCCGGCTGGACATGTGCTGGGCCCGCATCCCCCACTTCTACCGCAGTTTCTACGTCTACCAGTACGCCACCAGCTACGCGGCCTCCATGTCGCTGGTGAAGGGGCTGACCACCGGCAAGAAGAAGGACCGCAAGGCCAAGCAGGAGGCCTTCCTCGGCTTCCTGGGCGCCGGCGACTCCAAATACCCCATCGACATCCTCAAGGATGCGGGCGTGGATATGACCTCCTCGGCACCCATCGACGACTGCCTGCAAAAGTTCGGTGAGATCGTCACTCAGATGGAAGAGCTGACCGCCGAGTAACGCCCTCCTGTTGTAGGCTGGAACCATGAGTCCAGCGTCCCCCAGCGACACGCCTCACAAGCCACCGGAGCTGCGTCGCCAGCTGTCCACCGTGGACGTGGCCCTGCTGGTGGCGGGCATCATCATCGGCGTCGGCATCTTCTCGACGCCGGGGATCGTCGCGGCCAATCTCTCCTCCAAGGCCTGGATCCTGGTGGCCTGGGGCCTGGGGGGCGTCATCGCCCTGTCCGGGGCGCTGGCACTGGGGGAGCTTGGGGCCGCGTTCCCGCGCGCGGGCGGCGACTACGTCTATCTGCGGCGCTGCATGGGGGAGATGCCGGCGTTCCTCTACGGCTGGCTGTTCCTGACGGTCTCGGGCACCGGATCCATCGCGGCCCTCGCCGCGGCCGCGGGCGAATATACGGAGGGGCTGCGGCCCGGTCTGGCGGACGGTGATTTTCCCGTCGGCGTCGGGGTGGCCGCGGCACTCATCGTCGGCCTGACGATCGTCAATATCCTGGGGTTGCGGGCCGGCGCGCTGGTCCAGAATCTACTCACGGGGATCAAGTTCGCCACGTTACTGGCCATCGTCGTGCTGGGATTCGCCGCGACCGCACCGCCGGCCGTAGATGTGCCGGTCACCGAGGCGAATGGGTCCTGGGCCGGTATTCCCGTCGGTGGACTGGTGCTGGCCCTCGTGCCGATCTGCTTCACGTACATGGGCTGGAACGCGGCGGGGTATGTGGGCGGTGAGGTGCGCGAACCGGGGCGCCGGTTGCCGCGGGGAATCCTGCTGGGAACCGGGCTGGTGGTGGTGCTGTACCTGCTGATCAACGGCGCCTACCTCCACGCGCTGACCCCCGCGCAGATGGACGGCGACATGCTGGTGGCTTCCAGCGCTTGCCGGCCGATCCTCGGGGAAAGGGTCCACGTCCTGATCAGCGTCATGGTGCTGATCTCCATCCTGGGCGGGCTCAACGGGATGGTGCTGTCCCAGGGGCGGGTGATGTACGCCATGGCCCGGGACGGGCACTTCTTCCGGCTGTTCGGCCGGATCCACCCGCGCCTGGGGACTCCGGCATGGTCGCTGGCGTTACAGGGGTTTTGGGCGATGGTGCTCGTGTTCACCGGTAAGTTCGAGCAGCTGGTCTCCTACACCACCTTCGTGATGGTGGCGATGGCCTGCTTGGTCGTGGGCTCGGTGTTCATCGTCCGGCGCCGCGCGGTGAAGACACCGTTCAGGGCACCGACCGCTGCCGTCGTGCTGTTCCTGGCCGCCAGCGTGCTGATCCTCGTCGGGGTGTTGCGGTTCGCACCGGTCGCGGCCCTGGTGGGGCTGCTGATGGCGCTCGTCGGAATCGTGGTGTTCTACGTGTGGCGAATCCTGCGTACCACCTCTCAGTCGTCGAACTCCTGATCCGGTGGGATCAGTTCGAGGCTGACCGAGACGGCTTCGGGCAGGGAGGTCAGGGCGTCCCCGCGGGCGGTGATCTCCTGGCTGATGGCCGGCATCACGACGGACCACGAGTCCTTGACGCCTTTGCCGACCGGACTGGCGAAGGCCTTTGACTGGGTGGTCGGCGGCGTGGGTGGTGACGTCCCCCGCGCGCGCCGGTTGGCTGGGCTCTCCCGAAAATCTTCCACCACGGCGGCGATGGAGCGGCCGGCAGGGAACTCGGTGCGAGCGTCCTCGAGGACCTGCAGCAGTTCACCGGCCGTCGTGTAGCGGCGGCTCGACTCGTGGCGCAGCATCTTGGAGAGGATGGGCATCAGGTTGCCGATCTCGTACCGGTGCCGTTCCAGATCTCCCTTGATGTCCGACAGGGCGACCTTCTCGATGATCTCCATGAGGTTGTGAGCGGCAAAAAGGCGTTCACCGGTCATGATCTCGAACAGGATGATCCCCAGCGAGTAGATATCGCTCGCCGGCGTCAGGCTGGCGCCTTGCACCTGCTCGGGGGACATGTACATCGGCGTGCCTTTGGTGAACCCTTCCATGGTCTGGGTCAGCGAAAGGGCCGACTTGGCGATGCCAAAATCCATGATCTTGACGAGATTGTTGCTGGTCATCATCAGGTTGCCGGGCTTGAGGTCCCGGTGAATCACCTGGTGCTCCATCCCGTCTTCGTCCATCAGGCGGTGGGCATACTTGAGCCCCCGGCAGACCTGGGACAGGGTCTCGATGGCGAACCCGGCGGTGAGCAGGCGGCCGCTGCGCTTGACCGCCTTGAGCAGCACGTCCAGCGGCAAACCGTCGATATGCTCCATGGCGATGAAGTACTGCTGGCCCCAGCGGCCGAACTCGTAGACCTCGATGATGTTGGGGTGCTGCAGCAGCCCGCAGATGCGCGCCTCGTTCACGAGCGCTTTGACCTGCTTGGAATCTTCGGCTTCGGGAGCGGCGGTGACCTTGATGGCGAGGGTCTTGGTGAATCCCATCGGCCCCCGAAGCCGTGCCTTGTAGACTCGTGCGTAGCCACCCTTGCCGATTAGCTCGATGACCTCGTAGCGCCCGATTCTGTCGGGAATTTTTTCGGAATTCTTGTTCAAATAGGACCTCGTTTGGGCTCCTTTGCCTAGTGCCAGCCCAACTATGCGATGTTACCACATGCAGAGCCCCCCTAGCGCGGCCGCTGCTGTTAGAATATGGACTCTCGACCAGTGAATGAACGGTGAATCAATCTTTCGGCGGTGGGAATGGCTGGCGACAGCAAGATCAAGAGACAGGACACGGAGAATGACGCTCCGAAGAAGAAATCCGGCGACGGATCTTCCCGGCAAGCCTTGCCGTCCTTGCGCCCCAAGGGATTGACCAACCCCTACACGCCGTCGACGGCTGCTGACCCATTACCCCGCGAGGCCCCGCCGGCGCCGCGCACACGGTATGTGTTCCAGCGCTGTATGGCCCGTGGCGGCATGGGGGAGGTCTGGCTTTCCAAGGATCTGCGCCTCAACCGGGATGTGGCCATCAAGCTCGTGCGCGCCGAGCGCGCCGGTGAGGCCCGGGTCGTCAACGCGGTGATCCACGAGGCCCGCCTGACGGCGAGGGTCGAACACCCCAACATCGTCCCCGCCCACGATCTGGGCGTGACCGAGGACGGCCGCTTCTTCTACACGATGAAGCGGGTCCACGGGCAATCCCTGAGCCACATCCTGCGTGGCCAGGCCAAGGGCGATCCCCGTGCCATCGAGGACTACTCCCTCAACAACCTGTTGTCCGTGTTGCGCCAGGTGTGCCTGGCCGTGGCCTACGTCCATTCCCGTGGCGTCCTGCACCGGGATCTGAAGCCCTCCAACATCATGATCGGCGAATACGGCGAGGTCATGATCATCGACTGGGGGCTGGCGCGGCTCAAGATCAAGAAGGACGGCGACGACGGGAGCCGCAAGAAAACGGAGCTGGTCCAGGGAACGCCGGCATACATGGCGCCGGAACAGGCCCAGTATGGGCTACCGGGGACCGACGAACAGTCGGACGTGTATTCCCTGGGCGCGATCCTCTACCAGACCCTGACCCTCCGGCCGCCCTACCGCCGCAAGAAGGGGGAGTCCCTGGAGGCCTACCTCAAGCGCATCGTCGGCAACATGCCCCCGGCGCCGGACAAGGTTGCCCCCCACCGGGACATCCCATCCGATCTCATCGCCCTGACGTTGCGGTGCATGGACAAGAACCCCAAGAACAGGGTCAAGAGCGCCAAGGAGCTGGCCCACGAACTCGAACTCCACATCGAGGGCAAGAAGGCCGAAGCCCGGCGCCAGGCCAACGCGGCCCAGCGCATCAAGCTGGCCACGGTGGCGGTGCAACGCCATCGGGACCTGCAGCGCCAGTTGCTGGAGCAGACGGCCCTGGTGCAAGAGACCAACGCCAACTCCTCCGCGTGGGCGCCGGTGGAGCAGCGGGAGGAGTTGTACCGCCAGGAAGAGAATGCGGAGCGCACCGGGCGCGAGGTGATGGAGGCCTACGGTGAGGCCGTCCGCCATTTCCACGAAGCCCTGACCTACATCCCGGACCAGCCGGAAGCCCGCGCCGGGCTGGCCGATCTGTACTGGGAACGCTTCCAGGCCGCCGATCAGGCGGGGTCCGAGGCCGATCGCGTCCACTACGAGGCGTTGATCCGTCACCTGGACGAGGAGCGCTACGCGGCACGGTTGCGGGGCGAGGGCGCCCTCATCGTCAAGAGCCGCCCGGACGGTTGCCGCGTGCAGATCTGCGAGCTGGTCGAGCGCAACCGGCGCTTCCAGTCCACCGAATTCCGCGAGCTGGGGGACACGCCCGTAGGGCCCGTACCGGTGGCCATGGGGAGCCACACGCTGCTCCTGGAAGCTCCCGGTCGCCCCGAGCTGCGCATGCCCATCTCCGTGGGCCGCGAAGAACAGATCGTGGTGGACGTGAGCATGGAGCTGGACATCCCCCGCAAGTTCTCGTTCATCCCGGCGGGGCGTTTCATCTACGGGACCCATCCGGGCGAGCGGGTTACCATCGACGATTGCGCCATCAGCACCTTCCCGGTCACCTTCCAGCAGTATCTCGAGTTCATCAACGAACTGGACGGCGTGGATCGATTCGAAGCCTGGCAGCGGCTCCCCCGCAGCGAGCGTATCCCGGGCCATCGGTGGCAGCTCGTGGACGGCGGCTACGTGATGACGGGGGGAGATACCGAGATCCACCTCGAACATCCGGTGGTGGGCATTTCCCACGAGGACGCCCGGGCGTATTGCCGGTGGTTGACCGAGTGCTCCGGCCGTCCCTACCGTCTGCCGATGGAGCAGGAGTGGGAGAAGGCGGCCCGTGGCCCGGACGGACGCAGGTATCCGTGGGGCAATGAGTTCGATGCAGCCTTCTGTCTGGCTCGGGAGACGCGGGAGGCGGGGGCGGCCCTGGAGCCCATCGGGTCCATCCCCGAGGATGTGTCTCCCTACGGCGTGCGGGAGATGGCGGGCACCGTGCGGGAGTGGTGTGACGGCTGGTTCAGCGTGGGGGTCGGGCAGCGGCCCCTCCGCGGGGGTTCCTGGAGCGACGACGCCGAGGCCTGTACGGCGACCGTCCGGCGGGGCGCCTATCCGACGTGGACCACCGACAACGTGGGGTTCCGGGTGCTGCTCGACCTGGCCGCCGAACGGGAAGAATCTTCCGCGGGCTAGAGCACCATGTGCGCTAGTCGCTCAGGCTGTCTCGATGCCGTTGGGCGCGGCGTATCCGGATCCAGCTGCGTAGCAAACTCTGTGAGAAGTACAGCACCAGTACGACGATGAGGAGAGTCTGGGCGCCTTTGACCTTCTCCTGGATCCACGGCAGCTCGTGGCTGAACACGAATCCGAGCCAGACCAGCAGCGGAATGCTGATCAGCCCGGCGATGCCATCGGAGGCCAGGAAGGTACGGTAGGCCACGCCGCAGCGGCCGGCTACGAAGAACACCACCACCCGGAAACCGGGCATGAAACGTCCGGCGAACACGGTCTGCCAGCCCTTGCGCTGCAGGTAGCCCTCGAACTTGCGCTGGCGATGCTCCGGTACGACGCGCAGGAACCATCGGTGTTTGGTGAAGCGCTCAGGTAGGTATCGCCCGATGGTGAACACCAGCGTGTCGCGCACCATCACCACGCCGTAACAGCCCAGGGCCCAGAACCACCAGGGGATACCCTTTTGATCACAGAGGAAGCCGGTGAGCAGGAGGGGTACATCCTCAGGGACGGGCACACCAAAACCGCTGGCAAGCAACGCCGCTAGCAGGATTGGGAAGCCCCAGGCGAGGGCCAGATCAGTGAGCCATTCGAGCACGGCGGGAGAGTACCATAGCTGGGCCACGCCGCTGTGGCGTGAACCGTTCTCTAGTACTGGAAAGTGGGGAATTTGGCGGCGTAGGCCTGGACCTCGGCGCGGATCTCGTCCCGGGCGGAAGGATCGGTCCACAGGCCCGTGCCCTTCTCGATCTTGCCCCGCTTGACGAACTCCAGCGTGCGGTCGACGAAGCCGGCGATGATTGGCATCTGGTCTTCCTTCATGCCGCGGCTGGTGATGGCCGGGGTGCCCATCCGGACGCCGTCGGGGAACAGCGGCTTCTGAAGGTCCGAGGCGTTGGGCACGGTGTTGAAGTTGAGCACGATGCCCACCTGCTCCAGCGCGATCGCCACACGTTTGCCCGGCAGCTTGCGGGATTTGCGCATGTCCACCAGCAGCAGGTGGTTGTCCGTGCCGCCGGAGCTGACGTGGTAACCGAGCTCCTGGAAGCTGGCTGCCAGCGCCTGAGCGTTGGTCACCACCTGGGCAGAGTACGCCTTGAACTCGTCCGTCGCCGCCTCGGCCAGGGCCACGCCCACTGACGCGATGGTGTTGAAGTGGGGGCCACCTTGCAGGCCGGGGAAGAGGGCCTTGTCCACCTGATCCGCTCGCTCCTCGTCTTTGGTGAGGATGATGGCGGCCCGGGGGCCACGGAGGGACTTATGGGTGGTGAAGGTGACCACGTCCATGTGGGGCCACGGCGACGGATGGGCGCCACCAGCGACCAGACCGGCGATGTGGGAGATATCCGCCAGGGAGACCGCCCCGACCTCTTTGGCGATGGATCCGAAGGCCTCGAAATCGATGGCACGGGGGTAAGCGGTGTAGCCGCAGATGATCAGGTCCGGCTTGAACTCCAGGGCCTGTTGGCGGATGGCGTCCATGTCCAGCACGTCCTGCTCGTTGCAGCCGTAGTGCTCGATCTCGAACCACTGGCCGGTGACGCTCACCGGGCTGCCGTGGGTCAGGTGCCCGCCGTGATCCAGGCGCAGGCCCATCACCTTGCCGGCGAAGGGCTTCATGAAGGCCGAGTAGACCGCCAGGTTGGCGGGGGCCCCGGACAGCGCCTGCACGTTGGCGTGGGGGTAGCCGAACAGCTCGCAGGCCCGGCGCCGGACCTCGTTCTCCATGGCATCGGTGTTCTTCTGGCCCTGATAGTAGCGGCGGCCCGGATAGCCCTCACCGTACTTGTTGGTGAAGCTCGTCGCCAAGGTGGCGCGTACCGCCGGCGACGCATAATTCTCGGACGGGATCAGGCGGATCGAGTGCAGCTGACGATCGTCTTCAGCGGCGACGAGATCGGCCATGGCCGGATCGGTAACACGTATGGCGGACAGGATATCTTCGTGGTTCATGCTTGCCTCCCGGATCTACCCGAGTCAGCGCTCTTTCGAGCCGTCGTCGTCGGGCAGGTTGCCGATGGTGTGGCCGTGCTCGCGCTTGGCCTTCATGTAACGCAAGTTGTACTGGGACAGGCCGGTGACCAGCTGTTCGATCCCGGCCACGTGTACGCCGTGGTCTTCCAGATCCTGGCGCTTGAGTGGGTTGTTGGACATCAGCCGGACGCTGGCCGGCGGGCGCAGGAAGTGGAGCAGGACGAAGGCCGCATCGCGGAAATCCCTCGAATCGGCGGGGAGCCCAAGCTCCAAATTGGCGTCGTAGGTGTCCCGGCCCATGTCCTGGAGGATGTAGGTGATGCCCTTGGCCCACAGCCCGATGCCGCGCCCCTCGTGGCTGGACATGTAGACGATGGCGCCGGCCCCTTCCTTGACGATGCGGCGGAACGCCTCTTCCAGCTGGGGGCCACACTCACAGCGCCGGGAGCCGAAGGTCTCACCGGTGATACAGCAGCTGTGCAGCCGGACCAGGGGGGCGTCGGACTGCTCGAAGGCTCCGTAGGTGAGGATCGAGTTGACGGTCATCTGCGAGGTCAACAGGGTGTGCAGCTCTCTGAGGTTGTCACCGCGCAGTTTTTCGGCGATCTGCATGACCTGCTCGTGCTGGGTGCGGCGGACAAAGGGGTACCAGCGGAAGGTGACCTCCTTGCCGTCGATCTCCCTGGGCATGGGGATGGGCCCCAGCAGGTGGATCCTCTCTGTCCCTGGACGGATGCCGTCGTCGGTGGGCAGGCCGTCCTCGCCGATGGTGGTGATCTTGCCCTGATCAAGGAGCAGTTGGTACACGGAAGGGTCGATGTAGCTGAACATGCGCTGGTCGTTTCGTTTTGTGTTCCGAAGGCCGATTTAGCACATCGGTATCGGACAACCAATCCTAGTGGTGGTTTCCGTGGTACACAAGGGCGCCAGGGCGTAGCATGGCGGCGTGCGAAAGGGGAGACCATGAGGTCAGCGGCCGGTCGGTGTTTGAGTATCGTATTGCTGCTGGTTGTCGTCTGGGCCCTTACCGGCTGTGAAGGCAAGGAAAAGGAGTCTCCGTACGTGGATCCCGTGGTGGTGATGCGGGAGGGGACCAAGCTGCGCATGGCACCGGCGGAGTTCGCTGGGGTGGTGGCGGAGCTGGCTCTGGGTACGGAGATGCTGGCGGTCCGGGAGGACGCCGAGGTGTCTTACGACACGACCTTCGCGGATGTGCAGCTGGCGGACGGGACCACCGGCTTCATCGAGCGGATCTATGTCGGGCCGCCGTCGGAGTGGCAGCAGGTGCTGGACCTGCGGGCTCTGGCGGGGGAGATCCAGCCTCAGGCGACGGGGATCGTCGAGTCTCGGGCCAATCTGAGGCTGGGGCCCGGGCGGGATACGCGCATCTTGGAGTCCATCGCTGGCAAGACCTCCTTTTCGATGTTGCGCCGCGAGGGGTTGATGAACGGCGATAACAAGGAGATCTGGTACCTGGTGGATCTGGGTGAGGGCCGCGTCGGCTACATGTTTACCCGTCAGCTGGAGTTTCAGCACCCTCGGAACTTGCCTCCCCACGTGCGCTACCGGCGCGTGGTGGCCTGGCGAACCATCGGCGAGGCCACCGAGCACCCGACGTACGTGGTGGGATCCATCGGGGATGGGGATCTGGGGTGTGATTTCGACCGGGTGGAAATTTTTGCTTGGGATGGGGGGACCGGGGCCTACGGCACGATGTTCACGCTCAAGGACATTCGCGGCATCCTGCCGCTGAACATCAACGAAGACGCTCAACCCAGGACCTTCGAAATCCGCGAGTCCAAGGACGGCGAGACCGTGGTCACGGTCTGGTCCGATACCAGGCCGGCCAAGGTCGTGGAGACTCGTTCGGAGCCGGCTTCGACGATCTTGCACTGAGGCGGCGTTACCAGGTTAGACGTGCGGGTGTGGCGGACCGCGGTGCCTGTACTCGTAGCTGTGTGCGATATGAGTGCGGGACCTGGGCAGTGCCCCACAATCCTACTGTATCCCACCGCCTCCAGCCTGAGCTACGTGGCGGTGGGCCCCGGGGCCGGTCGTCCGATGGTCCGGCATACCGGCGCGTCCGGCGCCCTACCTCCCTAATCTTCGAGCTTCCTCCTGTCCTTCCGGTGTGCCGGCCCAGCAGGACCCGGAAGCTCTCA